>JABGPF010000324.1 GCA_018645065.1 Phycisphaerales bacterium | reverse complement strand
CTAGTGCCGTTTCCAAAAACATAGTATAGTTTTTTTTACAATAAGATCTTGCGCCATGCAAACATTGGTATTATATAGAGTTCCACGTGCTGACAAGGAAGTCACTCTTGCCCGTGGAGATCTACTATGTGTCTGTATGTTCGAGATATCACCCTGGCTGAAGGACGGAAGCTTCAGAACATCATTCGCCGCGACCGCAACCGGATCAAGATGCGTCGCGCCCAGGTCGTCGTGGCATCGGCGCAAGGCGCCAAGGTCCCTGACATCGCCAGGCGTTTGTACTTCTGCCCCCAACACATCCGGACAATTATCAAAGACTTCAACGCCAACGGGTTTGACGCACTGGTTCCCAAATACTGCGGAGGGCGCCCGCCTAAGTTCTCGGCCGAGCAACGCAGCCTCATTGTCGAGACAGCGTTGTGCCCGCCGGACCTTCTGGGCCAACCGTTCATGCGATGGTCGCTGTCGAAGCTTCGCGACTTCATCATCGCCGAGAAGATCGTCGAGTCGATCAGCATCGAGACCATCCGGCAGATGCTTCGAGACAACAAGGTCAAACTGCGACGGACCAAAACGTGGAAAGAGTGCAACGATCCGAAGCTGCGTTCTAAAAAAAAGTAATCCGCCGGTACGTAAACCAACCGGCGGCCAACGGTCCGACAATATCGTTCGACGAGTTCGGCCCCCTGGAGATTCGCCCACAGGCCGGGCAAAGTTGGGCTCGCAGCGACAAGCCGAAGCGATTGCCTGCGACCTATCGTCGGACGCATGGAGTTCGGCATTGGCTTGCGTTCTACGACGTTCACGGCGACAAGCTGTGGGGCTACACGAGGCCGCGAAAACGCTCACGCGAAGTTCTGGAAGTGTTGAAGTTGGTGCGTCGGCGTTACCCGATCGAGCAGCGGATTCATTTGATTCTGGACAACTACTCGCCGCATGGAACGAAGGATGTTCGACGGTGGTGTCGCAAGAACAACGTTCATATGATCTGGACGCCGACAAACGCATCATGGTTGAATCCGATCGAATGTCAGTTTACTCCGGTCAAGGAGTTTGTGATTCGCAATACGAACTACACCGATCATCTCGAACTCCGCAAAGCGTTAAACCGCTACGCCGCATACCGCAATCGATACGCGAAACAAAAACGAGAACAAAAACAATAGAACCTAATTGGAAACGGCACTAGGCTCAATTGCTTGTCTAAAGAGCAATTGTGCGCATAATGGATAAAAGCGTCGGACGGAATCCGGCGCCTTCCAGTAAGGAGAACGTAATGAAGACAAATAGAATGCATCGTTTGGCGATAGTGTCAGCAATTATGCTGAGTTTTTCGATCGGTCTGGCCACCGCCTCAGGGGCGCCCAAAGCGAAGAAAACCGACCTGCCCAAAGTACTGATTATCGGCGACTCGATATCGTTGGGATATATGAAGGCGCTGCCCGGACTGCTGAAAGACAAGGCGATAGTCACCCACAATCCAGGAAACGCCGGGCACACCGGTATGGGACTGGCGAATATCAAACGCTATATCGGCAAGGGCCAGTGGGACGTGATCCACTTTAACTGGGGCCTGTGGGACCTGTGCTATCGCAACTCCAAATCGAAAAAACAAGGCCGTCGCGACAAGGTCAACGGCAAGATAACCCACTCGCTCGAACAGTACGAAGCCAACCTTCGCAAGATCGTCAAAGAGCTCAAAGCCACCGACGCTACGCTTATCTGGGCGTCGACCACGCCCGTGCCCGATGGCGAGGCCGGACGCGTCAAAGGCGACGAACTGAAATACAACGCGGCGGCTGCGAAAATCATGGGCGAGAACAAGATCGCGATTAACGATCTGCACGCTCACATGACCAAACGCCTGAAAGATTTCGAGAAAAAAGGCGACGTGCATTACAGCGCCGCCGGCTCGAAATATCTCGCCGAGAAGGTGGCCTCCAGCGTTCTGGGCGTCTTGCCGGTGACGCAGAAAATTACTTCAACTTTCCCTGGGAAGGTCGGTAAATGGAAGGGTTTCACAATACACGACTTCAAGGTCAACGGAAACAGTTGCAAGTTGGTAGTGCCCGACAAAGCGGCGCCCGCTCGCCCGTGGGTGTGGCGTGCAAGATTCTTCGGGCATGAACCGCAAACAGATATCGCACTGCTGAAGCTGGGCTTCCATGTTGCGTATGCAAATGTAGGCGGTTTGTACGGGGCGCCCCAGGCCGTCAAAAAGTGGAACGACTTCCACAAGTACGTCACAACCGAGCATAAGCTCGCAGCCAAACCTGCTCTTGAGGGGATGTCCCGCGGCGGGCTGATCATTTTCAACTGGGCGGCGGCGAATCCCGACAAGGTTTCGTGCATCTACGGAGACGCCCCGGTGTGCGATATCCGAAGCTGGCCGGGTAAGAAGGGCGTCGGATGCATGAAGGTCTACGGGATAACCGTGGAGCAACTGCCCGATTTCAAAGAAAACCCGGTCGATCACCTGGCCCCGCTGGCCAAAGCGAAGGTGCCAATTATGATAGTCGCCGGCGCCGCCGACAAGGTCGTACCGATAAAGGACAACGCACTGGTGATCCAGGAGCGTTACAAGAAACTTGGCTGCGAGATCATATTGATCAGCAAACCAGGCGTAGGGCACCATCCCCACAGCCTCAAAGATCCCAAGCCCATAGTCGACTTTATTCTGAAGCACACGCCGCTGAAATAAGGTTAATGACGGATTAGCGGGGGGGATGAACGGCGAATATCCAACCGAACAACAAGAAATTTCCAATGTTCAAGTTCACGGCCACGGCCACGGCAACGTGAGCGGTTGGATATTGATCCGTCTTTTGGGCGAGCTACTCTTCGTAGAACTGATAGTCTTTGTGGTTGTGAAGATGCTTCTCCGCGGCGGCGGGCTCTTTGTACGCTTTTAACCACTTTTTGCCCTTGGCGGTTTTGAAGTGAGGATGGTTCTCCAGCAACGCCGTATACTTGTTTAGTATCGCGTCGAACTCCTTGCGGGCCTTGGCGTGCTCGGGCGAATCGTTTACTAGTTTATAACCCTTGCCGAAGCGATTGTTCCCGCAGAAGTAGAATCGTCCCTTCGGAATCGATAGGATCGGATTGACCACTTCGAGCATGTATTGTTTGGTTCGCACGAGTTGGGTCGTGCTGATGCAACTGTAGATCCAGTCGCGGTGAGTGTCGCTCTTGCCTGTGAGGAAGGGCTTGAGGCTCGTCCCGTCAATATGGTATTTCTCCGGAACCGCAGTGCCCGCGTATTCGCAGAAGGTCGGGAGAATGTCGGAGAAGTCCATCAGTTCGTCGGTGGCTCCGCGTTTCTTGATACCGGCGCCGGCTGTGACAAACGGTACGTGACAACCGCGTTCGACGCCACGTGATTTGGCGGTGACGGCGGTTCCGTTATCTCCGCAGAAAATGATGATCGTCCGATCGGCGATTCCCAAGTCGGTTACTTTCTTTACGATTTTCCCGACCAGGATATCGATGTATTCGTTAAGTGCTACGAATCGCGCATCGCCTTCGGCGCGGTCGGCGGGCTTGCCCATTTCACCAACTTTGCCCCGCAGCGGAGTTGTGGTCACGCCGTCTTTCGTACCGTGCGGCGCCACCATCGGGTAGTACGCCAAAAACGGTTTGTCCTTCTTGCGTTCGATGAAGTCGCAGATGAAGTTTGTGAAAATGTCCGGCCCGAAATCCTTTGCTCCGGTTTTCAGCAGTTTGTGATTTTGCACGATCGACGGTTGCCAGAATCGCGGGTGGTCGCCATCGCCTTTGTACATCGCCTTATACTTCGGCCCGCCAGGTAGTTTGGCGATTTCCTTGGCGCCTTCCCAGAGACAGTATTCGTCGAATCCGCCGTGTTTGGAGTAGGGCATGGTCACCCCGCAATGCCATTTGCCCGCGATGGCGGTGGCGTATCCGGCGTCTTTGAGCAGTTTCCCGAAGCTGAGATTTTGCTCGAGCAGGCGGCGGGATTTACCGAGCCACAGCCCGTTCTGGTAAACGCCTGAGGTGTTACCGTAGCGTCCGGTCATTGTCAGTGCTCTGGATGGTGCGCAAATCGCCGACGCCCACGCGGTGCGGAACATTACGCCATCTGTGGCCAGGCGGTTAATATTGGGCGTATTGGTTTTACGCAGACCGTAACAACTGAACATTTCGGGGCTCACGTCGTCGGCCATGATGAACACAATATTCATCTTGCGGTTTGTTGACGCTTTGGTGTTGTTCGTCGCGCCTCGCAGGGGCTGCGGGAGGGACGCTGCGATTGCACCGAATCCGACTGCTCTGAGAAAATGCCTTCTATTCATGCCTGAACATGATATCCGCCAACCGTTTCCGATGGAACTATTAAGTCAGCGGGATTATTTACAGATCACTATGACTGGCGGTGTTTGCGGTGATAACGCCTGATGCGGAGTTGTATAACCAACCTTCGCCTTCCTTACCGGCGGAGAGTTTGGCTTTGGCAGGGTCGTCGATGAACGGATTGCCCGGGAACAGATGCAGATACGGGCCATACGCACCGGTCGGATTTAGCGTTCCGTCCGAATCGGTTTTCTGGGTAAGCTGCTCGACAAGTTTTGTGGGATACGTCTCGTTGTGGTGCATCTTGTAAAGTTCCAGCTGGGCTCGAATTGCCTGCAGATTAGACATCAGGCTCGATAGCTTCGAGTCTTCGGCGGCGCTGGTGAACTGCGGAATGACAATAGCTGCCAGTATCCCCAGGATCATGACTACTATTAGTATTTCAACTAGTGTGAACGCGGTTTTTTTCTTTTTCACTGCTTTATCCTCGATTGATACTGCGGTCAACATTGTCCTGATCAATCCTCTCCGGTCAACATACCCAGCGTCGACCCTAGGAAGTATATCGTCCGATTGGTAGGGTGGCGAAAATAAGGACGCAATTTTTTTCAAATTTCTTTTGTGGTTCTGATGTGGCTTGCGGCGCATAAGCAACCGGGCGTGAAGTGTCGCGCCCGGCTGGGTTTACGCGTTAAATTATGACCGCTCAGAGCGGGTTAGAGGCCCCAGGGAGCCCGCATTGAACGTGTTCTGAGGCGATTTGCCTGTTCATCGTTGATGAATTCTTCGGTGTCAGGGTTCCAGCGAACGGTTCGCCCGAGGTCCATCGCGATATTGCCCAAGTGGGCCAGGCAGCAGCATCGATGCCCGATTTCGGCGGGGAAGTACGGGTCCTGGCGGGTTTTAACGCAATCCAGGAAGTTTCGTTGCTCGCCATTGCCCAGGAACAGGTGGGTCTCGTCGGGTCCGATTACGCTATGTAATATTTTCGGTGAACTGGCCGTCAGCGGGCCTCGCCATCCGTTGCAGCGTATCCATCCGTCAGATCCCTCGAAGATCAGATTGACTCGCCCGGCGTCGACGATCATCCGCACGCCATTAGCGTAGCGATATTCGAGATCGTAATGATGGGCGGTATCATACAGACCTTCAGTGTGGCATTGTCCGGTTCCCTTGATTTCGATCGGACCGGTGTGTTCGGTGTCGTTTGCCCACTGGGCGGTGTCAAACAGATGCGCTCCCCAGTCGGCTAGTTGCCCGCCTGAATAGTCGCGGATCCAGCGGAAGTCGTAGTGGCAGCGATCTTTTGTG
The DNA here is from genome assembly GCA_018645065.1 of Phycisphaerales bacterium. Taxonomy (GTDB): domain Bacteria; phylum Planctomycetota; class Phycisphaerae; order SM23-33; family SM23-33; genus BS750m-G57. The sequence continues at coordinate 463 of JABGPF010000324.1, read as the reverse complement.
TACGGAGCCCAAGGCGCTGGTCCCAGCCACATATCATAATCGAAGCCTTCGGGAATCGGTTGCGGTGTCGGATCGCCTTGCTTGCCCGGTCCGTTGGGCAGAGTCGCGCGAATCGTGTGCAGTTTACCGATCCGACCGTTGCGAACGAGTTCGGCCATCCTGTGATAAACTTTGATCGAACGATCCTCGGTTGACGTCTGATAGACCGTTTTATACCGTTTTACGGTGTCTGACAGGATGCGTCCCTCTTCGATAGTCATAGTGGGCTTTTCGCATTGGACGTCTTTGCCAGCGCGAATCGCCGCCAACGCCATCGGCACGTGCCAGTGGTCCGGTGTTGAGATCATAACCGCGTCGATATCGTCGCGAGCGATCACTTCACGGAAATCGCCGGTCATGAAGCACCCTTTGAAACCATTACCGTAAATTTGCTTAACCTGAGCGTTGGCGTTGGTCATTCGCG
>JABGPF010000323.1 GCA_018645065.1 Phycisphaerales bacterium | reverse complement strand
AGTAAGACTGATCGGTTCGCGGACCACCTTCACCACGCCCGATTCGATGCGGGATATATTCAGAATATTCTCGATCAAACGATGCAGACGATCAGTCTCACCGGAAATAATATCGTAAAACTCACCACGTGTCTGCTCGTCCTGTGCCTCACCGTCAATCAGCATCTCGATATAGGCTTTAATCGAGGCCAGCGGAGTCTTCAACTCGTGCGAGACGTTTGAGACGAAGTCCGTCTTCATCCTCGCAATTTCCTTCTCGCGAGTAACGTCATGCAAAACAGCAACGACACCGGAGACCTCATCATTAGAAGTCGCGACACAGCTCAGAGTTACGGTGAACGTCTTGGCGTCGCCATTTTGGTCAATCGTGTGTTCGACAACCTTCCGCATTGACCGAAGGCTGTGGCTGCGTGTCTCGCGAATCAAACGCACAAGATTACCGTCCGAAACGATACGATCAATGTTCTTACGCAACGATGTCGTCAGCTTGAAGCCTAACAATTCCTCAGCAGCTTCATTGGCCAAAACCAGCTCGTCAAATCGGTTAGTCACTATCACCGCGTCAGAGATCGAAAAGATAATCGCCTCAGTGTTATGCTTCTCGGCAGAGGCGATCCGGGTTTGTATTTGCAGTTCACGTTTTTCGCTATGCAGCGACTCCATTTGATCCTGCATGCTCGACAGGAGCTTGTTCAGAGGACTGGTAATTTCGGTAAGCTCATTGCTCCCTTTTATCATGACCATACCGATCTCACCGGTTTCAGCCATTTCGCCAAGCTGCCCGGACACGGAATTAATAGCGAGATGAATGCTCCTCCAGAACACCAACAACATCAGGATCGTCAAAGCCGCCACCAAAGCCAGCACCAAATAATTCAGGCCGGACGACAAGACGCCATGGCCTTTCATCGCCATGCTTGTGGCGTAGTACGCAGCACTGGCTCCCATCAGAACCAAGGCGGACGTCGTCAATCCTAATCGTTTAGCGGTTGTCAATTTATTCTCCTGGACCACCAGGTCCGGTGATTCAGTCTGTTATTCCATCGTCAAGTTTAGCTGGACGCCTTCTTTTTCAACAACGCAAGTCTGAGAGCCAATGGTGATTACGCGGAATCCATTGACCATCCCACCACATCCGAGCACATCGTCATTAATAATCGCAATCGGCTGGCGACCGGTAATGGTGCTCTTAAGATGCAGCTTTGCGCCTTCAAGCTGTATTCGTTCGCGTTTCGCCCTGATCGCAAGGCTACGTTCGTCTTCGGTGGTTTTAAGCACACCGGGCTTGTTTCCATCAACCTTCTCTGCCTTTGCGATAATCGGAAAGACTTTGAGATTCGGTAGAAAAATGTCCCGAACGGCGTCACTACTGGTTTTTTTCTCAAACTTCTTTCTGGGCGCTTTGGCAATTATGGGTAACGACCCAGCCTCTTGTGGATCCTGAACGGAAGAAGCCACCACCGAACTCGACATAGCGGAAGCGGATTCCGGAGCGTTCTTTAAAAACAGCTTACCCACAAAAAACACCACCAACACAAAAAGAACCAACATTATCGAGGCCTTTTTTTTGTCTTGGGTCAGTTCCGCCATCAATCGCTTTTTCAGCATTTCCATCTTGTTGTATTTTGGGGCCATTCTTCGTTTCTCCGTTAGTTCCTGCAAAATAGGAAAACAACGGTGGGATCAACTTTCCGTGAAGTAAATATTCAACTGTAACTCGATATCGAGGACTGCGGTTTGTTCGCCCTCTCGCTTGTCAGATCTGGTGATCTTGAGTTTTTGTATTCTGGTGAGCCGTTCCATATCTTCTATGCTTTTCAGGAACTCAACCCCAGAAAGAAAAGAACCTTTAAAACGCATGATAATCGGGAGGGTGTGAAACAGTTCCTCTTGTGTCGGGCTACCAGGTTCTATGACCTGCTCAGAGAGCTTATCATCGCCCAGATGAGCTGATATATCTTTCAGGAACCCGCCAAGTTCCTGTCGCCGCGGAAGGCAGCGATCAAAATCCTTGTACCGTGTTCGCATTTCCCTGACCCGCGTGATCAGCTCCGGCACTACGGCGACGGTTTTCTTTTGCGTTTCGATAGTCGCCTGCGCCGCAATAATTTTTGCATTGAGCTCGTCCAGGGTTTTACCCTGTCCGCGGTAGACCAGCAGTACTGCCGATGCAACCATCACAACGAGTATTCCCAGGACTATCCAACTGTCTTTTGCTAATCGCATATTCTTGGACTCCTCCTAGCGAACTATGTAACAGCTCACCTGGAACTCCTTTGCCGGTTTCGTGCGGAACTTGACGTTCTTGGCGTAGCCCATGTCAACGTCCTCAAACAGTAAACTCGCCGACAGATCCGCGATAAAATTCGCAACATCAACGTTATTCGGACTCAAACCGGTTATCGTCAGCTTCAGGCGAGTTATCATCTTGGTTTTGGTTTTGCCTCTGGTCCGCGCGGCTCTGGCCACACCGCCTGTAGTTTGCTTGACAACCAGAGGAGTCTGATTAGTGTCAAGTTCCATACTGGTCAGCATAATGTTGGCCGGAAGAATGCGGGCCAGTTCGCCAAGCACATCCATACCAGTAGCGCCGCTTCCCAGGCGAGCATCAATGCGTTGCTTCACCATTAAGTCGGAAAGCTGCCCTTGCAGTTCCAGCATCGTTTTGACCCGTATGGTCATATCCAGCGACTGGCTGTCCAAAGCATTGATTTGCGCCTCTGCTTTTCCGATGCGTTCGTCATTGAAATACGCCAGGCACGCAAGTGCGCACAGCATTATTCCCAACAGATATCCCTGTCGGATAATGCGTGCTCGCATTGCTCGCCCTACGGTTACTCGTTCAGGCAGAAAGTCGACGGTCATTTTTGACCTCCTTCTTGTGAGGCGCTATATCGCACTCGCGCATCGCCAGACCTGAAGCAACCGCCCATTCGCACATTGGCGTTCTACGCCCCATTCCGAGCATTACGCGTGACACGTCGATCCCTCGCATAGGTTGGGCCAGATTGCATTCAATACCGAGGTTATCATTCAGCAGCTCCATAATCGCCGGATCGTAAACTTCACCGCCCGCCATTATCACCGAGTTGGGCCTGAGTCCGCGGAACGTCACGCTGCAATATCGCAGGCAAAGTCCGATTTCCCGGGCCAGTTCCTCAACTTTACCGCGAACTGCATCGCGGATTGTCCAGTCAACGTCACTTCGAGGATCCTCACAGGACTCCTGTTCAGACTTGCGGTTCTCGCTCAGAAATTTAGCGTGTTCCTGCATCACTCGTTCACGAAGTTCACTTGCGTCAACGATATCCAGGTTCAACTGGGCAGCCACCGCCTCGTCAAAGGATTTCCCGCCTATATCGATCGTCTTGACAAAAACGACATTACGCCCACGAGCAACGATAACGCGAGTCGCACGCGTCCCAAGGTCCAGAACAACCGTAACCATGTCCACATCAGCTTCTCGCCTGAGCGAACGCAACGCCATTCGGAACGCCGCCAGTGGTTCAGGATATATATGCTCAGGTTTGAGGCCGGCGGCATCGAGTATCGCCAAATGATCGTTGATCGTTTTCTCAGGAGCCGCCAGCATGATAATCTCGCTGTTGATTTCCGATCCGCTTCGAACTTGCCCGGCGTCAATATATTTCAGGCGATCGGGCGATACGTCAAAATCAAAGCGATCCTGTGCTTCCCACTGAAGCGTTTTTTCCATTTCCGCTTTGGGAAGTTTGGAGATGCGTACATTTTTTATGCCCACCTCGTCTACAGTCAAAGCCGAAACGCAACTGCGCCCTCTAAAATCACCACGTCGAAGCATATCACGCACGGCATTGACGATCATTTCAGATCGCTGTCCCGGATTGCTGCAAGTCGCCGGGAAACGCCACTGCCCACAAGCGCGTGCAGACAGTCCACCGTTGGCTTGATCCAACTGCAGCATCTTTATGCTATTCGAGCCAATATCCAACGCAATTGGCCACTGTTCTTTTCTCCGTAAGATATTCATCGCCCTTCTCGTTTCACTTATATTCCATCACGCCGCAATCAATCTTCGGCAGCAACGGTAACCGTGCCAGTAACAGCACTTAGAGTCACATAAAACGTGCTTTCTCCAGCCTGCAACACCACCGTTCCGCTCACATCCGGGACACCGCTTGAGTCAAAAGTCACTGACCCTCGCCCAGAGGCAATCTTTACTCCATTTGCAATTAACGTCGCAATTTTCAAATGCGATAGCTCTCCGACCGCCTTGTAATTCGTAGCGTACTTACTACTAGTAATCGGATGAATCAACACGCCACTTTCGTTGGACAACCAATAGGTTTCATTATCCAGGTCAAAAGTTACCGTGATGTCCTTTTGTGTCGAGATTGCGGTTTCTTGTGCGTACTGTAAATCTGAAGCCATACGCCTGGCCCCGGCCCGAGCGACCGAATAGTTGCTCGACCCCAGGTATGGAATCACTATCGAACCTGCAATAATGATAACCATCACCATGATAAGCACTTCAGCCAAAGTAAAGCCTGCGGCGACAACTCGTCGTCTGGCGCCATCCAGCGTCATATTGTCCGTTCTCATGCTAATCATCCCAGGAAATCACCTCGACATTGGGAACACGAAGGTCATACAGCGTCTTAATTCGGGCAGCGCCCAGCGCCTTACCTTTCACAATAAAAACTTCATCAATCGGACCCGACCAGGGACGCTGGCCCGCTGAATTGGGACAATCACCGATCCAGGCCTGAACACCAGAATCATCCTTAACGTCTTCGTATGCAGTATTGAACTTAGTACCGTCAAGTTCACCATTTACATAAATCTTCATCTGTTTGGCATCTTTATCATACGTAGCAACAATGAAATACCACTGCCCCAGTTGGAATACCGTCGAACCATGCAGTTCGTAGACGGTATTATTTAACCTTAATGTAAAACGCAACTTACGGGTATTCGAAACAGCGATCTCCCAACGCCTGTCGTACCATTCAGCGCCCGTTGCACGCGACATGATCCTGGGATAGGAACTGGCCCATGAATCGGCGCGAACCCAGCAGCCAAGCGTAATTTTGGGTTGGCTCAAGCTGTCCATGCTGGATATGTTGACATAATCATTACTACCGCCGAAGCTGGCGGCGGTGTCAATATCGCCTAGCAGCGCGCCGTCGGCATCGCGGGTTACACCATTTACATACAACCCATCGGACCTGCCCTGAGTATCAACGGCCGTTAAACCACTATCACCCAAACGCCACCAGTGGCTCGGATTGATCCCCTCCATTTTCGCTGCGTACTGGCTGGTGAGCCTCACTGTCATTGAAAGAGTCTGCGAAATAGTATCGCTCGAACCGCTGGCGGTAATTTTATAATCGTTAGGAGTTGACGTTTCGGCGATATAGAAATCGTATCCTCCGTCTCTGGCGTCGATATGATACGGTCCGTTAGGAGCCCCCGCCGAGCCAAACGAAGTAGCCTCGTTCTGCAGAGAGTACAGACCGTGCTGCAATCCCGATTCGGCGAGATATCTCGCCTCCGAAGCGAGCATCAGATTGCCCGTACTGGCGGTTTTAACCTGGGAGCCGTAGATATAGCTTATCCCGACCACAGAAGCAGTCGCGATCAGCATAAGCACCATTAACAACGCAAACCCGCCCGGGCTGCGATTGGCGCCGCAGAATCTGTTAACCGTTATCGCCTTCATAAACTACTCCGGAGCCGCAAGGTAATACACGCCTCCGTCCATGTAGAGATCCGCTATTTTATGGGCTCGCATAGACGCTGAACTCCGCAGTTCCACTGCCCCCGGTCCAGAGCCTACCGTCACTTCGATCTGCACCATTTCCGCCAGCGGCGCCTCTGGAGAAACTGAAAACTTCAGGCTCGTGACTTCCGAAGCCAGTTCTTGCGTTGCGGCCCACTGTGCTGAATTCATCCAACTGAGCGCCTCAACAGGATCGGTGGCGATTGCGACTGTCATCGTGTCGTCCCATTGCGCTTTCCATACCGGCGGCCAAGCCTCGGGAAATTGCGCGTAATGAATACTCACCACACCAGTATCCGGGGCAGTTCGTATTACGCGTAACTCAGTCAA
>JABGPF010000322.1 GCA_018645065.1 Phycisphaerales bacterium | reverse complement strand
CACACCCCCGGACCCATACCACGGCGAGGACCCAATAGTAGCCTGCCGCAAACGCCTGCGAGCAGCATCACTAGAAGCCATCGCCTCCGCCCTGGAGGACTAACCCCTCGCCATTGGCCGTAAGGTTTTCGCCGTTGCCGTACGCTGTTACTGCCGCCAACACAAAACTACGCGATCAAGCCAAGCCGGAAAATAGAATGCCCCGCTCAATGAACCAAGAACAGTCGCCTGGCTGGCTTGGTTATGGCGTATTCCTTGGCTCGCCATTTTCTATTGTGTATCTATGAATTATCATAAAACCATAATTTTCTAAAAAGTTACAGAGAGGCGAAATTACGCCGTTTTTTTGCGTAATTTCCATAACGGTAGTATTCAAAAGGGTTTGTGTAAATATGTAAATCCTGTACAAGTATAACTAAATATCCGTAAACCCTTGAAACTACGAAAAATAAATCACCCTGTAACTAATCTTGCCTCCTCATATGTCGATATCATTGTTGTCGGATAAAGGGTGCCGTACAAAAGGGTAGATTGCAGTGTTAAACGGGTATGTACATGTGCATCAGTCGAATAGACGAACTGTTAATTTCAACCAGTTCTCTCCATGTCTCGGTTCTACCTGCTTAATCTTCACTCCACACGGTCAATCTCGACGCAGTATTCAGATATCAATGTTCATAGCCGGACAAATAAACATGGGTGATAAGAGCGCCCGATAGAAGATGAAAGGAGCATGGAACAGATGGAAGAGACAACCTTGACACAACAGGAACAAAGCACAAGAGCAGGTAAATACCTGACTTTCGCGCTGGCCGAGGAAGAGTACGGCTTGGAGATACTCAAGGTGCGGGAGATTATCTCGATGTCAGAGATCACTTCCGTACCGAAGACACCCGAATACGTAAAAGGGGTTATTAACCTGCGAGGCAAGGTTATACCGGTTATTGATCTACGCCTCAAGTTCTCAATGGAAGAAGTCCCATACACCGACGAAACCTGCACCATAGTAGTTGACGTCAACGGTGTGGAAATGGGAATTATCGTTGATCACGTTTCGGAAGTGCTGGACATCGCCGATGGCGATATCGAAGACGCCCCAGAGTTCGGAGCCAGCGTAAATATCGATTTTATCCTGGGAATGGGAAAAGCCGAAGGTCGCGTTACGATCCTTCTGGATATTTCCAAAGTGATCAGCGAAGACGATCTGGCCGCAATGAAATCAACGGAATAGAAGCGTCCCAATCGTAGGGACATAACACGAGCACGCAAAACAATACAGACAGTCTTATTGAGAAAGGACGAACAAATGTTTGGGAAACTATCATTACGAGCGAAAATTATGTTTGGCAGCGGTATCACGCTGGTTCTATTCGGAATTCTCGGCGCGTTGAGTTTGAACAGTCTGAATTCGCTGCAACACTCTGGTGAAATGGTGAATCACACCCACACCGTTATCGCCGACGCCAAGAGCATCGAAGCCGCTGCGGTCGACATGGAAACCGGAATGCGCGGATACCTTCTTGCCGGTAAGAAGGAATTCCTCAACCCGTACAACAACGGGGCAAAGGCTTTTAAAGATCGCGTCGCGGAATTGAAAGAAGTAGTAAACGACAATCCCGCCCAGGTGCAACTGCTTGGCGAGATCGAGACCGTCATTGACGAATGGAAGAGCAAAGTCACCGAACCGGCGATCGCACTTCGCACCAAGATCGGCGACGCCAAGACAATGAACGATATGGCCGCCCAGGTCGCCAAAGCCGAAGGTAAGGTATTCTTCGACAAGTTCCGCAGTCAGATCGCGACATTCGGACAGCGAGAGCAGAAGCTCATGGTCGAACGCCAGAAGGCCGGCGCAACGGCTGCCGCAACAGCACAAACCGCCATCAAAGCTCTTGACGAGACCACCACACAGGTAACCCATACATACGAAGTAATCGCCGAAGCAAATGAAATCTTGGCATCAGCGGTTGATATGGAAACCGGAATGCGCGGGTATCTGCTGGCAGGTAAGGACGAATTCCTCGCTCCCTACACCGCCGGTAAGAAGGCGTTCTTTGAAAAACTCACCGCCCTCAAGAAAACAGTAAGCGATAATCCCGCCCAGGTTAAGCTGCTTGACGAGACCGAAGCGAACATTCGCCAGTGGAATACGACGGTCACCGAGCCGGCGATCGCACAGCGAAGAAAAGTCGCCGCCGGAACCGGAACAATGGAAGATATCGTCAAGCTCGTCGGACAGGCCAAGGGTAAGGTGTACTTCGACAAGTTCCGCGGTCAGATCGCAACATTCATTGAGCGTGAAGCATCACTCATGGTCGCACGCGTCAAAGCGGGCAAAACCGCCGCGACCGAGCTTGGAACCGCTATCACTACGATCGCCCAGACCACCAAGTCGGTTGAGCATACCCACGAAGTAATCGCAGCGGCCAATTCGATTCTGTCGTCGGCTGTTGATATGGAAACCGGAATGCGCGGTTATCTGCTTGCTGGTTCGGAAGAGTTCCTCGCCCCTTACACCGGCGGACAGAAGTCGTTCAAGGAAAAGCTCGCCGCGCTGCAGAAAACAGTGGACGATAACCCCGCACAGGTGGCTTTGCTTGGCGAAGCCAGCACGACAATCGCATCGTGGAACAAAGACGTCACCGAACCGATGATCGCCCTCCGCAGAGAGATCGGCAACGCCAAGACGATGGACGACATGGCCGATCTAGTAGGTCAAGCCAATGGCAAGGTATTCTTCGACAAGTTCCGCAAGCAGATCGAGACGTTCGGTGAGCGGGAATCCACACTCATGACGGGACGCCAGGAAGAATCCAACGCAACAGCGAGCATGACCCAGACAATCACCGTAGGCGGTACGATTGCGATTATCGTCCTGTCGCTGATTGTCGCGTTCCTGGTCACGCGAAGTGTCGTAGGCCCGCTCAAGAAGATCTTCGGTGGTTTGAAAGCACTCAGCAACAGGGAACTGCAAGACACCGGTGATACGTTCATGGAGATCGTTGACGGTTTGACCGGCGGAGTTTCACAGATTACATCGGCAAGCCAGTCGCTCGCCCAAGGCGCCAGCGAACAGGCCGCCTCAGTCGAAGAAGTTACCGCCAGCATCGAAGAAATGGCTTCGATGACCAAGCAGAACGCCACCAACGCCAGTGAAGCCAAGTCGCTTGCTGAAAACGCAAGTGCAGGCACCACCAAGGGCACAGAGGCGATGGGACGGATGTCTGTGGCGATCGAAGATATCAAAAAGTCGTCGGATGAGACCGCAAAGATCATCAAGACTATCGACGAAATCGCTTTCCAGACGAATCTGCTGGCGTTGAACGCCGCAGTTGAAGCCGCACGCGCCGGTGAGGCTGGCAAAGGATTCGCGGTTGTAGCTGAAGAAGTACGCAATCTGGCGCAGCGATCGGCACAAGCAGCGAGAGATACCGCTGAAATGATCGAAGAAGCTGTCAAAAATGCTGACAACGGTGTTACTATCAGCGACGAAGTAGCAGGCATACTCGAAGAGATAGCCACCAGCAACCGCAAGGCCAACGATCTTGTCGCCGAGATTTCAGCTGCCAGTAACGAGCAGTCCCAAGGTATCGATCAGATCAACACCGCGATCGGCCAGATGGACCAGGTCACCCAGGCCAATGCAGCCAACGCTGAGGAAACCGCTTCCTCCAGCGAGCAGCTCAGCAACTTGGGCGACAGGCTCAAAGTGCTCCTGGACAACAGCGCCGCTGCTCATAATGATGAGCCTGAATTCCAGCACAGCACCAATAGCGCCGCTGTCCGCAAGGCCCAGCCGCACGCCAATAAGACCAATGCGAATATGGTTATTCCCATGGACACGCCGGCTGAAATGTCCGAGTTTTAATAACCGCCCGCGGATATGAAAACTCCCTGAAGTTTTCCCGCAGCTCAGAGCTGCATAGCTAGTCGTCACGCCGGGTTTGTCACTCCCGTGCACCCGGCGTGGCGACCAACATAATCCAATACTGCGTTCACACGAGAACGCGACGGATACGGAGTATCTATAATGAACACCAAAGCAAAAATAGCACTTACCGTTCTTGTCACGATATGCATGTTAGGGACAAGCCTGGCTCATGGCGCCGAGCCGGAAGCCAAACCGGCGACCGGGTCGAACAACTTCCTCGGATGGACGCCTTTCGACAAGACCTCCAACAAGCTCAGCGCCACAGTTGACTACACCTTCATGACCAGACTCATGGACAAAGGCGGAGATTACTACCCCGAGAGCAGCGCCTCGCTGTTCGGAGTGAATGTTAATCTGTTTGATACCGGTTTTGGGGTCGCCGTCGGACAGAGGATGGCCAATGGCGGTGAGCATGTCCAAAGACAACGCCTGGACTACAAGGTGTATTATGGCGATTCGATTTTTGACGACACAATGTTCCAGACGGATTTCAGCGTCGCCTGGATCTACCATCATAACTACAGGCAGTCGACAGACAATGGAAACACCCAGGAATACGAACTGAACCTGGCTTGGAAGAATTTGCTTCCGTTCGGTATTACTCCCCACTATCAGGCATGCTACGAAACGCCGTCAAACAGTGGTCAGGGTAATCGGTCGGCGGCGGGTTGGTGGCACGTATTTGGTGTGGGATACGATCTGGAACTGCCCGGATTACTGCCCAATCAAGACAAGCAGGTTTTGAATTTCGACGCATCGATCGCTTATCGCGACGGACTCGGCGGCGGGGCGGTTGATCACGATTGGTCGCACGCGACGGTGGGTGTCTCCACGGAATTCAAAATCACCGAAGGTTTGTCCATAGTGCCCGGTGTTTACTATCAGATATCGATGGACGATTCGGTTAACGACGAGGATCAGGCCTACGGCTCGATTAGCGTTCGATATAAATTCTGATATAAAAACGCCATTTACTTAGCGATTTTATCATCGGGGCGCTCCGGCAGGGGCGCCTCGATGTTTTTTTATGTCCATCCAGTTTATGCGTAAGGGTTGCTTTTATGCTGCTTGCAGGTGTCTTCGGCGGCGCGATTACGATCTTCCCGCCTTTCGTGAGCGGTATGCTGGCGTTTTGTGGGGCCTTCCCTTCAAAAAAAAACAATCTCTCTGGACAAATGTTTCCGGGCGGTGTCTATAGGGTAGAGAATCAATGAAGCCAGTTAGAAAGGATCCTGAATACTGGCTTGATGAACACGCTCCGCGGCTTCTTGCGTACGCACGCCAGTGGGCTGGTTCGTCAGGTGGCGCTGAAGATATCTTCCAGGACGCGTTTGTGCGGTTCTGGCGGAAAAGGGACTCGGTGCGCGATCCGGTGACGTATCTCTACCGGTGTGTGCGGACGACGGCGATGAACTCGCTGAGGTCTCGCAAACGGCGTGAAGGTCATGAAGCTGGCAGCATACTGCCCAGGCCGAGCGATAATCCGCATACCATTGTCGAACAATCCGAACGCCGGATGCTGATAGAAAACGCGCTAGCTAGGCTTCCGCTTGATCAGCGTGAAGTGGTTGTGATGAAGATTTGGGGCGAGATGACATTCTCGCAAATAGGTGAGGTTATGTCGCTTCCTCGCAGTACGGCGCATGCAACGTACGGCGCGGCGATGACGCGGCTTCACGAAAAACTCCGCATGGAGAAATGAACGTGGACAATCAATGGGAAAAACTTGAAGCCGAGATGCAACAGCTTCCTCTGGACGCTCTGTCTGACGAGACACGTGAGCGTATCCTTGGGCAAGTTGCAGCCTCGGAGAAATCCGTATTGCTGCGTTGGCCTGTGCGTGTTGCTGCGATGGCTGCTTGTGCGGTAATTGCGGTGGGGATTTGGACGATGATTTCCGGTCCTGCCGATTCACCGACGATTGTCCAGACGCCCGCGGGCGATAACGTGCCGATTCACCTGGCTGGGTGGCGTATCGAACCGGTCGGGCAGGTTGATTATCGTATGGATGAAAACCAAGCCGATCTGGTGCGGCTTGATCGCGGCGAACTGCATGTGAAATCGATTCCGCTTGCTGCGGGCGAGTCGCGTGTTGATTTGAAGATAGAAACATCAGTTGGAACCGCCCGAGCTACGGGTACTGAATTTTACATTGGAACACAC
>JABGPF010000321.1 GCA_018645065.1 Phycisphaerales bacterium | reverse complement strand
AAACTGAATGTGCGGCGCCGGTTTGCTCGAAGGCGAAAGCGTCAGGACGATTATCGTGGCGTCCTGGCCGTCCATCGACTCGAAGTTCACGCCGCCGGACTTGACACCAACCGCACAGACAAGTTTGTCCACCGCGTCGGATTTTCCGTGCGGTATCGCCACGCCGAACTGCAGGCCCGTAGACATGCTCTGCTCGCGTTCCCAGACCGCCTGGCGAGCGGCGGCGACGTCGCTGATAAGCTTGTTGGCGACGAGAATGTCCAGGAGTTCGTCGATAATCTCAGCTTTGTTGGTTCCCTTGAGATTCGGGGCGATGAGCTGCGGGGTGAGGAACTTTTTCATGCTCAGCACCGTTTGGCCCAGCGGTCCGGCGTCCTGAAGCTTGGCCCGCATTTTCATATTGTCCAGCGGTTTGGCAAGCTCCTTCATCGCCTTCTCAAGCTCGGCGAGAGTCTCGTGGACGGCGGTGTTAATCAGCGGCGCGTCGATCTTCAGGCAGTTGAAAGTCAGAGTCGTGCCGGAGTAGTGAAAATCGATTACCGTCTTGTCCTTACGCAACTGGTAGAGGCGCTGACGCAAACTGATATTGTGAACGAAGAATCCCTCAGCCTCGAATACGCCTCGAAGCTTTCCGGAGAAGAACTGAACCATCGCCATCGACGGGAATTCGAGCACGATATCGGTAACGCTGTCGTCAACTGCGGTGGCTTTGCGGGTCCCGCTGGCCGATGAGCGGAACAGGAACACCATCGCCGGTGGGGCGACCACTGTGTTGACCACGATCATGATTATCACGCCTGCGAATACAGCCGGGCTCAGCAGTCCGGCTGCCAGTCCCACGCCCGAAATGATTAGCGCGACCTCGCAACGAGGAGCCATTCCAAATCCGATGCGAGCGGCTCCGCGAAGGTTGAAGTTCGCCAGCATCGCTGGGATACCGCACCCGACGACCTTGGCGAATAGCGCGACAAACGCGTATGTGAACCCGAACAGCAGCACCCGCCATTCGCCCAGAACGCTCAGGTCAATCTGCATGCCCGTTGTGCAGAAAAATACGGGCACCAGCAGTACGTAGATCGGGCGGAGCTTTTCCTGGACTACGTGGCTGATGTCAGCCTGCGAGAGCGCCAGGCCCATCACGTACGCCCCGATTATCATCGCCAGGCCGGCTTCTTCGAACATGCCCGCCATTATCAACGCCAGGCCCAACGCCAGCACCGCTATGGAAGTTCGCTCACCGAACCACTTCAGCAGGACGCTTATTTTACGCGCCACAGCCAGTGCGAGAACCGTCGCGACCAGCCAGACGCCAACGGCTTTTCCGGCGATAACGCCTACGTGTCCCCAGTCTACGGCGCCGGATGTGTCGCCTGATGAGGCGGCGGCCATACTCATCACGACAGCAAGGAGTATTATGCCCATCACGTCGTCGATAACCGCCGCCGAGAGAATCGTTACACCTTCGGGCGAGTCGAGCTTGCGGCGCTCAGATAGGATTCTCGCTGTGATTCCCACCGACGTTGCGGTGGTGATAGTGCCCAGGAAGAGGCATTCGGGTGCGAAGAGTCCGAGCGATTTGCCCAGCACCATTTCAGAGAATACCATCACGCACGCCGAGCCCAGGAAGAACGAAGCCAGCATCCCGCCGAGCCCTACAAGCCCGCCGGCCAGCGAATATTTGATCAGTAGTTTAAGGTCTGTCTCGAGCCCCACGTTGAACAGCAGCACGACGGCGGCTATGGCGCCAAGTCCGTAAAGTTCCGGTGATATCGCAGCTCCATTGGCCGCCAGGGGGAACAACCCGTTCTCGAACCCGTAAAAGCCGAAATGCCCCAACGCAAACGGGCCCATGATTATGCCAACCACCAACTCGCCCAAAGCGCCGGGCAGTTTTATCTTCTCGAAGAGGATGTTGCCTAACTTGGCTGCGAACAGGATCAGACCAACCTGGATAACCAGCATCATCATCCGGTGAGTCATGTTGATTTCGGCGCCTGCGTTCGCGCCTGAAGCAAACGCTGTCATGGGAGACAGCAGACAACAGAGAGCAACCCAAAAAAGTATGTGTGAACGCTTCATAATACTCAACTTTTAACCTCTCATCTTCCCACCGTTGCAGATAAGACAGTATAGGGTCATACTCGGGCTCTGTCAACCCGAATTAACACCCATAATACGCCATAGTGCGCTATAGTTCCCCTTAGGCAGGCTGTAAAATGCCGACAATACAGAGCTTTCCGATTATTTTACATCGTGAATTATCTATTTTCCGCGTATGTCGTAGGTTGGTCCCCTGGTCTGATTGGTGTCTCACGTTCGGTCGGCGGCTTTGCGGGACAGAATGTCTACTACTGTCGGGTCAACGTTCAGCATTCCTTCGATTGAGATTCGCCCGAGGTTTCGGATCGATTCTGCGGCGGTGAGTCCCAGCACGCCGTCGTCATCTGACAGGCCGAACCCTTCTATCGCCATGAACGCCGCCCGCATCGCCGCGTCGGCCCCGGTGACTGTTTTCATGGTGCATCCTGGTTTGGCTCCATCGCAAATCAGCCCGCTGAGGTCTCCGATAACGTTATTAACCGCGTGCGTGATTTTTGGCATGTCTAGCCCGGCGTGTTGATATACGATTGCGCCAGCGGCTGCGATCGCCGCAGCCAGCGCACATCCGCACACTACCGACAATTCACCGAGAAAGCATTTCACATAGGCGTTCAAAACGTGGGCTATGGCGATGCTTTCCTGTATGCACTCCGGCGCCACGTCGCGTTCGGAGCCCGCGATGTACGGAACGAGAATCGCCAGTGCGCCCTGGTTGCCCGATCCTCCGGAGGTCATCACCGGGTAGGGCAGCCCGGCCATTCGCGCGTCGACCGCGGCCGCGACACGAGTCTTGACGCGATAGAACAGATCGTCGCCCAGCAGACCCGCCTCGTGCATCCGGCGAAGTTGTCGTGCTGCGCCCGGGACATCGGCGCCCAGGTCGGCCATCGCGATGTTCATCCGAACGCCTTCGTCGATGAAACGCCTGTCGTCTTCATCCAGCGTTATTGCGGCGGTGAGCACGTCGGGTAGCGCCATTTTGGGCAATTTGTCGTGATACCCCGACGCTTCGGCGTCGCGTTCATCCTTGCGATGGAACACCGTCTTCCCGTCCTGCTGGATCGATTCGATGCTCGCGTGCCCTTGGCTTAGTATGCATCTGGCCGATCGATCGGCGCTGCTGACAGTGGCTTCGACGCGGAAGTTTGGTTCGTTCGGCAGGCAGTCGTAGGTGCAGGCGCCCTTGTCGATTATCGCCCGTGCCTGGCGAAGGGCGTCCGGCGTGGCGTCGCGGAGCAGTTCCAGTCTGGCCGACGGATTGGCCATAACCGCTCCCATTGCCGCTGCGATCACATTGCCTTTCGCTCCTTCGCTGCGGGGTACGACCACTGCGGCGCCGTTCTTATACGTCCCCACGTCGACCTTCAGGTCGATCTGATGGCCCGGGGCGTCCAAGTGCTCAGCCGCCACCGCCGCCGCGTACGCACACGCCGCCGGTTCAGTGCACCCAATCGCCGGAAACACCTCGTTCTGTAGAATCTCCTTGAGAATATTCATGCGCCTACCAGTATTTCATTGCGTCGGCGAAGAGGAGTTCCAGTTCGGCCTGGCCGGCTTCTTTCGGGGCGAGTTTCGTTACGCGATGTTGGGGCAGCGTGCCCTGGACCAGTGCGGGAATGTCTGCTTCGGTGTATCCGACGGCGGCCAGCCCGCTGGGCATGTCCAGGTTCTGCATGAATTCGAGTATGCGGTCAGCGAGTATCGTCCCTGCGTCGTCGGGGTTGGCGCCGCTGATGTCCACTCCGAGCGCTTCTGCGGCTTCGAGATGTCGCTGCGGACTTTCCGGCGCCGTGAAGCGGAAGACCGCCGGTGCGTTTAGCACCACCGCCATTCCGTGCGGTACGATCGGCCAGTCGACTTTGTAGTCAGTTGGTTTATATTCCCGCACCATGCCCGACACCGGGTACGACATTCCGTGGGCCAGGTGCACACCGGCGTTACCGAAACCGATACCCGCGTATGACGCAGCCAGCAGCATCATCCCGCGCGCTTCGATATCGCCTGGATCGTCGACCGCACGCTGCAGGTATTTCGCCAGCATTCGCAGCGATTGGAGCGACCATGTGTCGCTGATGGGGTTCGAGCCCTGGTAGGCCGGGCGCAGTATCGGGCGGTCGGGCATTGGGCGCCGGCCGTACGGTATCGCGGTGTACGATTCCACCGCGTGTGTGAGCACATCCAGGCCGGTCGACGCTGCGACCTGTCCGGGAAGCGACGTGATGTTCTCGGGGTCCAGCAGGCCGAGGGTGGGTTTTAATCTCAGGCTGGCGATACCGGTTTTCGCGTGCATTTCGACCAGGTCGAATATCACCACGCCGGTGGTCTCGCTGCCTGTGCCCGCGGTTGTGGGTATCGCGATGAACGGTTTGAGGGCGCCGGGAATCGGTTTGCCCTTACCTATGGGCGCGTTTACGTAGTCCAGGAAATCGGCGGGGTAGGTGCTGTAGAGATTGGCGGCTTTGGTGGTGTCTATGGTCGACCCACCGCCGATGGCTACGAATGCGTCGCAGGGATTGGCGTTTGCAAACGCGATAGCTTCCTGCAGCGACCCGTCGGTCGGTTCGACTCGCACCTTGTCAAACAGAGTATATGCGACTTTATTATCGTCAAGCGACTGGAGCAGCGTGGCGACTGGGGCGAGCTTCGCCAAGTTCGGGTCGGTCATTACCAGCACGTGTTTGGCGCCCATGTCAGCCAGGTCCATCCCGACTTCCCGCGTGGCTCCAGGCCCGAATCGAATGTTCGACGAACCCATGTTGAAGGCTGTTTCTGTGGCCATTTGCTGCTCTCCTGAATTGTTGGATCAGTTCTTTTCTTTATAGTCGTCCGGCAGGTCAGACGAATGATCATGCACAGCTTTCCACTGCCCGTCAATTCTTTTCATGAGCAGCGTGAACAAACCGGTTTTGTAGCTGTTGTCTTCGACATAGTTGTGGAAACGCCCGAACACGAGCGCCGCGTCAGAAGCCAGGGGCGTTATGTCGATGTCGGAGAACTTCAGGCGCGATCTTTTGGGATTCTTTTTGTACGCGTCCAGAACGCCCTGCCATCCGCGAGTGATGCCTTTGGGGTGCGCGAACCGAATGTCTTCTGAGTTGTGGTAGCCTTTCATGAACGCCTCGAAATCACCGGCGTTCCAGTCTTTGGCCTGTTGGTTTATTACGAGCATGATATCGCTTTTGACGCCTGCGGGGTTGTAGGTCTCAGGTGCGGCGCACGAGATCAGACTGGTCGCCACTACTGTCAGCGTTAGTGTGAGAACAATATTCTTCATGTGAGTTTCCTTAATTTGCGGTTCGCTGTGGTTCAGCCTCGTTGCTGTTCGATTTCAACGTGCGATATTGTAGCAACCTGAATGCCGAAATTGTCCAAAAAAAACGCCCCGCAGTTTTCTGCGAGGCGTCACTAGCGGTTTTATTTCGACACAGAGACTCAGAGGCTCAGAGAACGGCAACGGCAAAGGCGTTTTTTTGTTACGGCGAAAAAACGACAACAGAGAAAGCAGAGAAACAGAGGACGGCGAGAGTCTTCCTCGTTGCCTCCTCTGCTGTCTCTGTTTTCTCTGCTGTCGTTACAAAAAAGGTCTTTGCCGTTGCCGTTCTCTGAGCCTCTGAGTCTCTGTGTCGAAAAGTTGTTTATTCGTTAAGCAAATTCTTCACAGATATTCCTGCCACGCCGAAAGTTAGAAATGCCCAAAAAAACGCCCCGCAGTTTCCTGCGAGGCGTTGGGGTGCTGTTGTAGTTATAAAGAGCGATCAGGCTTTGGCGCGACGTTTGCGTTTGAGCAGGACCAGGGCGCCGCAGGCCATCAGGCTCATTGTCGCCGGTTCGGGTACTACAACGTCTCCGGTGTTCATGCCGTTTACGTAGAGGTGCCCGTTGGTTTCGCGAATCTTGAACGCCACCATCGCCGTATCTACCGCCATATCCATCGAGGTGATGAAGTTGTTGAAATTCACCACGCCGACTTTGTCTTTCGGGCCGCCGATGTGGGAGAAGGCCTGGGAAATGTCGGACTCTGTGACG
>JABGPF010000320.1 GCA_018645065.1 Phycisphaerales bacterium | reverse complement strand
AGCATCTCGCCGGCCTGCTCGTCGCGAGCCGATGGGTGATGATGGCGGTCTATATCTCGATGTTCGTTTTTGCGCCGCTGGCGCCAAGGATATTCGAGAAGCTCGGATGTTCGCGAGAGTCGGCGCCGGCGACTTCCGGCATGCTCGACGCGATGAGGCTGGCCGCGTTCATTCTGCTGGGCCTTTGGCAGGGATGGCGAGGGCAAGTCAGGTGGCTCGTTGTGACCATGATCGCCCTGCCGGTGGGCTTCTTCATGGTGATTCTGGGTGACAACCTCACGGTCGTTATCGTTGGTGAGATACTGTTCGGTTTCGCAGCGGGCATGTCGTATTCGTCGGCGATGTACTGTGCTATGGTGGTGAAAGAGGCGTCTGTAGACGCTGGCGGCGGGCACGAAGCCATGATCGGACTGGGACTAATGATAGGACCACTGGCCGGCCTGGCCGGTGAATCGCTGTTCAAAGCCACCAACTCATTCGCAACAGGATACGTGGCGGCGATGGCGCCGATCATCGGACTATGCATAACCGCCGCACTCTGGTCGATATACAAACACCAAACCTCACGGGGGTGATCACACAAAATCACAAAACTAGCCTTTTCACTTTCAATCTGCATATTTCATGGTATGATGCTCAGTATTAACTTTCGCTTTATGCGTAGGTTAATCGTTGCGATAAGGGCACAGGCGCCTCCTCAGGGCGTACGTTTTTCATAACAAGTAGGGTAAGCATGCAAAACCGGATCATAATTTTGGTTATAACGCTCGCTATGGCGGCATCGACAGGGCTGGCTGGGATAACCGCCAGCGGCGACGTATCACCGAACGACCCGCTGATCTGGACGGAGTCGACAAGTCCCTACGTAGGATATGGCGGTGTCGGCAGCGTACTGGTCGACAACGGCAGCGACATGCTATCGAGTACTGCCTATATGGGCTACCTCCCCGGCTCACTAGGAACGGTACAGGTAAGCGGCGACGGTTCGAGTTGGACTCACTCCAGTAATCTTAATGTCGGCTATAGCGGCAAGGCCGAACTCAGCATCACAGACGGCGCCTCGGTCAGCAATAACTTTGGCTTTATCGGCAGGTTGTTTGGATCAACCGGCGCCGCGACTATAAGCGGCCCCGGATCGATATGGACAAACACCGCTCAATTCCACGTCGGGCCGAACGGCAAGGGCACCCTGAACATCACCAACGCAGGAGCGATACAGAGTTCATCAACCTGGATCGCCGCTTATGGCAGCGGGGTTGGAGTGGCGACAATCTCTGGCGAGGGATCGACCTGGAACAACGAAGGGTCAATAGTCATCGGCAGCGAAGGTAACGGAACACTGAACATAAAAGATCAAGCCGTCGTTAACAGTGACGGGATAATTGGTTTCACCGCAAACTCCTTAGGTACAGTAAACGTCAGCGGGCCCGGGTCCACATGGAACAACCCCAACAGCCTCAGTGTCGGATCGTCGGGTAACGGCACAATGAATATCCTCAACGGAGGATTCGTAAACACTGCCTCCAGCTCGATCGGCATCATGGCCGATGCGATCGGACGGGTCACAGTAAGCGGTATCGGATCTGTGTGGACCAGCGACCGTCTAACTTTTGGTTCACGCGGATTTGGAATGCTGAACATCCATTACGACGGTCACGTGCAAGTAAAAGATTCCCTTACCATGGACATTTTCGACAAAACAACCGCATTCATCACCATGGGCTCGGGCGGATCACTGACATTA
Source organism: Phycisphaerales bacterium (assembly GCA_018645065.1). Classification (GTDB taxonomy): domain Bacteria; phylum Planctomycetota; class Phycisphaerae; order SM23-33; family SM23-33; genus BS750m-G57. The sequence continues at coordinate 4,414 of JABGPF010000320.1, read as the reverse complement.
CCGGGCGACGCAGAAGGTTGGCTGAGCGAATTTCTGGATTCCATTAGAGGCAATGTTGATATCCGCTACTGGGACGAGTCGGCATCGGCCTGGTCGCACATCACCAACGCGACTCCCGGAGTAGACTACACGCTAAGCAGCTTCATCGACACAGACCTTATCGAACGCACCACGCTCAAGGTGCTGGCGCCGACACCGCTGGGCGACACGGATCGCAATGGCGTAGTCGACACCGATGACCTGGCCAATCTGCTGGCCCAGTTCGGTGGCGCACCGACCGAGTATTCAGCCGACTTCAACCTCGACGGGAAAGTCGACATGGCGGACTTTGCAATCCTTCGTCGGCACTTCGGCGTCGGTTTCATACCACCGCCATCAAGCCCCGAAGCACCAACCCCAACACCCGAACCGGCGACACTAACGCTCCTGGCCATCGGCGGACTGGCGATACTGAGACGACGAGTTTAGTTGGAAGCGAAATGTACTCGCGTATCAATACGCGAAAAGTTCCCAGAAAACATAACAACAACCAAAACCCACAGACTACAATCTGTGGGTTTTGTATATAGATGCATAGAACATGCATTGGCCTCGATAAAGTGCGGATAAAATTATTTTATAAATCGCGTAAAAAACTTTTCTTTTTTCTTCCTTTGCGACAGTAGGTTATGTGTATAATGCGTGTAGTCCTGCTCCTTCCATAACCTCAAGCCAAACAGGAGACCACGCCATGACTAAACCTCTGTCTGTCACACTGCTCTGTCTGACCGCGTTTTTCATTCTCGCTTTTTCGTCGGTGTCCGTATCGACTGGGGCGGTGAAGAAGAAAGCCAAACCCAAACGCGTCGATGTAAAGAAAGCACTTGCCGCCGAACTGCCCAAAGCTGTTCTCGGCGGATCGCTCACCCAGGTGCTGCAAGAGTTCGGGTTGATTGTCGGCGTTCCGGTCGGCGTTGACTGGGGCGGGCTGGAGATAACAGGCGTCACACACAAGACTCCGGTATCGGTGCAAATTCGCAAAAAAGTAACCGGCGAAAAAGTGCTCGAACTTATCCTGATGCGAGTATCGAAAAAAGGCAGCCCGCTGTCATGGTACGTTCGCAACGATGCGATTATAGTAGCCACCCAGGAACGAGTGCTGGCGATAAAATCACGCGCCCGGGCCGCCGCATCGCGTAAACCGGTAGCACAAGTCGCCCGCGGAGCCCTGCGAACCCACTCGTTCAAAGACGAACCGCTCAGAAACGTAATCGAATATTATCGCAGCGTGACAAACGCAAACTTCTACGTGAACTGGAAAGCGCTGGAGATGGCGGGTATCGGTAAAGAAACGCCAATAACGCTGATCGCCAAGGGCATTTCAGTGGGCAAGGCCCTCGACATGGTCACCGCCCAACTGTCTGACGGGAAAGGTAAACTCGAAAGCATCTACTGGTTGGTCAGCGGCGGCGTGGTGACGATAACCACCGGCCAGTCGCTGAACACCAATAACATCATAACGATCCACGAAGTTGGCGACCTTCTGTTCACAGCACCGAACTTCAAAGGCCCGCGCCTCGGGCGAAGCGTTAAAGGCGCCGGCGACGCCAGCAGCAACGACTCTGGGATTTTCGATGTTGGTTCATCAGGTCCCGAAACAACCGAAGCCGAAACTGCAGCGGAGACACGCAAGAAAACCAAAAACAGCCTGCAGAAGATCATCGTCGACTCGATCGGCGAAGATATGTGGATTGAAGGCGGAGGAAAAGGTTCAGTCCGATACTTCCGCAACAAACTGATAATCTCACAAACAAAACTCGGATACATGCTGCTGAAAAAAGCCGGCGTCTTAGACGGTTTTAAACAGATCAAGTAACGGCATAACATTTGGCAATTGGTCCCGATGGACATCGGGAGCGAACGGCAACGGCGAACGGCAAAGGCATTTGTCGTTCGCCTTTGTTGTTATGTGTTTATCCGCGCGCAGAGGGCTATGCTCAGGCATTCCATTTCGTTGGTTTTGGATCTGAATTTTTTGGCCAGTGTGGGGCTCACGCGCGACATGTAATTTTCGTCCAGAACGGCGAGGGGGTACTGTTGAATATCGGACCATCCGGCATCGGCGAGCATTTTTCGATACTCCTCCGGGCGCACTCTGTTGGGCGAACCGCGGAACTTCATTCGATCGTAAAACGCGTCTGAATGGCGGTATATGTTCAACGGGTCGCGGTCGCGGATCCATCGCGTGTGGGTCGCCAGGTCGATCTCGCAAACCAGCACCGCCCCGGGGCTGGCGAGTTTTGTCATCTGGTCTATCGTTCGCTCCAGGTCGTCGAAATGCTCAAACGCGGCTTGGCTTACGATTAGATCAATGCTCCCCTCGTCCAGAACCGACAGATCGAAATCACTGCTGCATTGGTAGCGCAATGTATTCGGCGACCCATTATGGGCCAGCGCAAGTTCGCGACGTAAAGCCTCGATATCGGTTTGGGGTGAGAGTTTTTCAAACAGTGCGTCGTAGAATTCCTCACCGGCTGATTCGGCGAGATTGTGCACATCGAAGGCGGTGTACTTCGCAGCCCCCATCGACAACAGAATCAACCCCACGCCCAGATCGGCTCCCGGACCAAGCTCCAGCACGCGTCGCCCGCTCAGCCCGGCCGCATCACCGCAATACTGACCCAAACAGTCCAACCATCCGCCGACCACGCTGAAGTCGTAATCGACCGCGCGGGCGATCTGGCCCGCATCAAACGGGCGCGGAGTGCGATAGCCCATAATCGCATGACGAATCTTGTTGGCTACAAGAATCGCTCCGCCGGTCAGCTTATTAAAACCGTTGGACACCTTGGCGGGATTGACAATTTTCACAGGTCGCATACTAATCCTATTTCGCCGACCCGATGCAGTACAGGAACCCCGGCGTGCGGAAGTACAGCTTCCCGCCGGACACTGCGATAGTCGAGAGGCATTTCTTTTCGTCCATCTCGATTTTCGCGAGCTGTTTGAATTCGTCACCGGCCTGCAGCACAAACACCTCGCCGTTCATGCTGGAGAAATATATCTTACCGTCGGCCCCGGTCGGCGAGGCGCGGAACTGGCCTTTGGCGTCGAGTTTTTTCGTCCAGACCGGCTTCCCGGTTTTCGGATCAATGCAGGCGATGGTTTTTGTCTTACCGCACAGCACGTACAACCGCCCAAGGTAAAACAGCGGAGTACTCGCGTCGTTGGCGAATTTATCGTGCTTCCACAGCATCGCCTTGGGCTTCAGCAAACCCTTGTTGCTCGGGCGGATCGCATAAAGCCCGCGCCATCTAGGCCGGCCGAAGTATATCACACCGTCGGCGGCCACTGCCGAGGAAACCACGCGCTGCCACTTCTCGTTACCTTGCGGAACGAACCGCCATCGCCACAGTTCCTTGCCCGTTTTCGGATCGTGGCCCGTCGCGTATTCGGCGCCGTGGAGGACAATTTCCTTGCGTCCTTCAATCTCGCACAAAAGCGGCGTGGCGTACGATTCAGTGCTCTCGCCGGAGGCATCGGTCGGGCGAACGTGCTTCCAGAGCGTCTTGCCGGTCGCTATGTCAAGCGCCAGCAGATACGAATCAACCGGGCCGGGCTTGTGTCCTTTAATACCGTATTCGCCCGCTTTTTTGTTCTGCATCGCCAGCACGTAAACAATCCCGCCGTCCAGCAGCGGGCTGGAACCGTAGCCCCATTTGGTAATGAACGGGCCGTAGTCCTTAGCGATATCGCGAGTCCACAAACGCTTGCCCGCAAAATCGTAGGCAACCATATCGCCCGTCCCAAACAGAAAAAAAACGCTCTTCCCGTCAGTTACCGGCGAGGGCGAAGCCATGTTGTGATGCCTGCCGGGAGTGCTGCGATCGGCGCCGGTTTTGTCCGACCAGAGAATCTTACCGCTCTTGGCGTCGAGGCATATCGCATGCAGGTCCTTCTTGTCGCCGGCGGTGGTGAACACACGATCGCCCCAGATAATCGGAGTAGAGGCTGTAAAACCGGGCATCGCGGTAGACCAGGCGATGTTCTCGGTTTTCGACCAGGTTGTCGGCAGATTCTTCTCGTTGCTCGTCCCGTCCATATTCGGGCCGCGCCATTGGGCCCAATTCTCAGCCCGCCCCGAACCGCACAACATCGCAACAGCCAACACGCCCAGCATAATCGACTTCTTGAAAGACAAGTTCATCATAGCTCCATCTATTTGGTGGGTTTTCCAAAATCAGCATCGGTAACGAACGGTGATGCAGGCAGGCCTTCTTTGTTCAGCAGGCTTACCAACGGCTTGCCGCCAGTGGTCCAGAGGTATCGTGCGTGCAGCGGTTTGTCGATGCTGTCACACGAGACTACAACCGTTTTACCGGCGATTATGGCTTTGGCGGGCGCCCAGGTTCCGTCGGCTCCGCATGCTTCAAAA
>JABGPF010000319.1 GCA_018645065.1 Phycisphaerales bacterium | reverse complement strand
TAAGCGCTACACTTTTGCTCCGCCCAGCGCTACAGTTTTACTCCGCCCTTTACATCCGTATCATCGGCTACCAATTACTAGGGGAAAAGGAATTCCAAGCGTTGGCGTCTTTGAAGCATCTCCAGGTGTTAGGAATTTGCAGGGTGCAGATTGATGGAAAAGACGGATGGAAAGGGATTGAACGTTTACAGGGATTGCAGAAATTGAACTTGTCATGCAAAACGCCCATAACCTCTTTGGCACTGAGGTCCATAGGTAATCTGCCGAATCTGCGTGATCTTACGCTTTCGTCCGTTAAATGGGTTGACGCTTCCGGTTTAGACGCTTTGGCCGACCTCAAGCAGCTTCGGACATTGCACCTTGCCTCACTGAATAAGGGGGTCTCGCCTGCGGTTTTTCGTAAGCTCCAGAAACTGGAGGAGTTGATTATGTGGGATCAACCGTTGGCTCCTGGCACCATGAATGCAATAGCGGAACTACCGCATATACGTCGTTTGGACGTGTTCTTCGGTCCGCATCCGACAGGTGGGGTCTGGTCTCCGGCCTGGCCGAAGACTTTGGAGGAATTGAATCTGGAGATCAGTTCGGAAGCGAAATTGAAAACAGAGTCGATGCAAGATATGACTAACCTCCGTAAGCTTATACTTAGAGTTCCGGGAGGGCATTCGGTATTGGCTGATGTTGGGCGGCTGCAATGTCTGCGGGAATTGGTTTTGACCACAGGTCCTGTCGGCAAATCCAACGCTCTGGACCTGCGGGTGTTCAAGGGCTTGCGATCGTTGCAGGTTCTGGATATGAGTTGGTGCAATTTGTCACAAGGGTTGAGGCTGCCAGACTGCCTTGACGAACTGAAAACGCTCTACGTGGGGGATGCGGGCTTGGGCGATTCCTGGTTTCTTGAATTCCGAGGGATGGGGAAGTTGCGTACACTGTACCTTGGGCTCGGACCTGTATCTTATTGCCGCCCGACTAGATTTGGCGGATATGATAGTTTGGCAGAAGCACTGGAAGCTCAGGACGGTGATGCCATTACCGATGCGGGGATCGTGTGCCTGGGGAGATGGCCTGCAATTGAAGAGTTGAGTTTAAGCCATACGCTGATCACTGGTTCCGGATTGAAGAGTTTGGCGAGGCTTCCATTGCTCAGAAAGCTCGATCTTTCCAATACCTGGATTGACGATGTTGGGCTCAGTAATCTAGTTGGATTGCAGTGTTTGGAGGAGTTGAATCTGGAAGATACGAAGATTACAGACGCAGGTCTGACGCACCTAGTGAGCCTGAAGAGTTTAAGGCGATTGTATTTATCGAGCACTCAGATAACCGATGCGGGCACGAAAACTCTCGCTCAAATCAAAACGCTCGAAGAACTTGATTTAGGTTATATGGAGAATGTGACTGATGAGGCGGTAAAGCAACTGCGCGTTGCTCTACCGAACACGCGTGTGAGATGCTGTGATTAGAAGCTGTTTATCTCCGTTAATCGGACAGAAAACCGGACATCATGTCCTGATAGGAATCCCTGGCAAGCAAAAAAACCTCTACCCGGACAGTTACCCGGACATCGTGTCCGGGTATACTGCCTGCGATGGTGAAAGGATTGTGGACTATGAAACGATTTAGTTTTCAGCGTGCGGGGTTAGCGGTTGCTTTTATGGCGTTGGTTGTTTATCTGGCGTGCGTGGGGGCGCAGGCGCCGGCTGCAAAACGCGTCTCACCTGCTGGCGACGATCCGGCGCGTATGAAACGTATCGCCCGGGCCAGAAAAAACGCTCCCCCAGTCACCAAGCCGATCATGTTCAACACCCCAACGGCCGATGCAGTGCTGAGTGCATTGGAAATATTCCCGCCTGGCAATCCGTGGAACCAGCTCGTGGATAAATGGCCCGTGCACCCGAACTCAAAGGCCATCGTCGCCTCAGTCGGCGTGGGTAAACCACTGCGATACAACCCCGATATGGCGTTTGTTATTGTCCCGCCGAACCAAAAACGCATCAGCGTCAAAATCACCGCATATCCCGACGAGTCGGACAAAGGACCATACCCCCTGCCCGCCAACGTACCGATAGAAGGCTGGCCGGTGAACTACTCGCGGAACCCCAAGACCCGCAAACTAACGCTGCTGGACGTGCAACGAGACACGATGAAACTCGGCGGCGATCGACACGCGATAGTCATCGATACGACTAATCGAATGCTGTACGAGTTTTACACGTTGCGAAAAACGCCCGACGGTTGGCAGGCGGCCCAGGCGTCAATATTCGATCTGAAACGCAACAAACTGCGTCCCAAGGGCTGGACATCGTCCGATGCCGCAGGCCTGCCGATATTCCCGGCGATCGTGCGATACGATGAACTCAAACGTGGCTCGATCGATCACGCACTGCGAGTTACTATTCGCAAATCACGGCGAGCCTTCACGCCGCCAGCCACCCACTACGCCAGCAGACACACCAACAAAAACTACCCGCGAATGGGCGAACGGTTCCGCCTGCGAGCGGACGTCGATATCTCCAAATTCTCGCCCGAAGTTCGCACGATTTTAACAGCGTTAAAACGTTACGGAATGCTAGTAGCCGATAACGGAATCGAATGGGCGATCTCCGTAGCGCCCGACGAACGCATCCCCGTATTGCACGAGGAACTAAGGCGAATAAAGGGCTCTGACTTCGAAGTAGTCATACCGCCCAAATCCAAATAACCGTAACAAACGTGTGGGGTCAGAGCCTCATTAGTCATTAAGGGCACACTCAGTTCCTTAATGACTAATGAGGCTCTGACCCCACACGCAAGGTATCATTCTTGTAAATTGCAAACTATAGTTTTCCATGGTAAACACACTAAAGCCCTCAGATTTCAATCTGAGGGCTTTAGGTTTCGGTCCGTCACATGCGTTTTATACTTCTATATTCGGGCCTATTTTTCTACCACTACGCGGAAGCCGGTGTGATAGACTTTCTGCCAGTCTGCATAACCGAGCCGGAACGTAGATGTCGAACGGAACGGTCTGTCATGCCATGAACCACCCCGCACCACTCGCTTCTGGCCTTCGGTGGAGCTGTTCCGGCCGTCGTCCTTGTACGGGTAGCTGCGGTAGGTCGACATTGTCCACTCGGCAGCGTTACCGTGCATATCGTACAGACCCCACTTGTTCGGTGCGAAACTTCCGACCTTGGCCAGGTGCAAAGTATTGTCGTTGGACCGGGGGTCCTTGAGTTCGAAGTCCACGCCCGAATTCGGGTTCTTGATCGGCCTGGGGTTCACACCGCTGACAGCCATCTCTTTGGTCTTGATATCAGCAAGGTTGGCGTATTTTGAGAAGTCGGCGTCAAGTCCGCCGTAACTCAGCGGTGTGTCCGTTCCGCCGCGGCAGGCCCATTCCCACTGCGCTTCGGTGGGTAGTGAAACTTTCTTGCCTGTCTTCTTGGAAAGCCATTTGCAGTATTCAACGGCTTTTTTCCAGCTTACGCGTATGACCGGGAAGTTCATGTTGTTCATGTAGTATCCGCGATGGACCTGATCCTTGTAGTGCATATCGTATACACCGTTGAGATAGTTCGGGTCGAACTGGCGGTACTGCCTGAGGGTTACTTCCGTAGCTCCCATCATGAAGCCCTTGACGATCTTCACACGCGAGATCGGGCGTTCTGCGGGAGTTTCGCTGTTGGTTCCCATCGAGAATTCACCGGCAGGGATGCTCACGAGTTTCATCTTGCCCGCTTTGCCCAAGTCCAGTTCCATGGTTTCGGATTTTTGGGCTACGATTTTCGCCTTTGCAGCTTTCGGTAGATCTTTCGTGCTGTACGGCGCCGGCATGATGCACTTTTCAGCCTTCTTGTAGGGATTGAGTATCTGCTCGGGATTGTAGTCGTCAAACGCGTAGAGTTTTCTCAGTTCCATTCGGCGATCGAGAATGTCTTTCTTCGCGCCGGCTTCGGTCCATGTTCCGTGGAGCGGAGCGTTCAGGTCAATCCAGGTGTACAGTCTGGTCCAGGAGTCCTTGTCGAGTTTGACATTGTGGTGCCCTTTTTGGAACATTTGCACCAGTTCGCTGGTGTCGGCATGGAACTCAAGCGGAGTCAGCAGGTGATAGTCGCCTTCTGGCCCGTTGCGTCTTACGTATGGATGCAGATTCGTGTGTGCTGATCTCGGGTTGGACAAATCCGGTATTCCAACTTCGCGGAATCGCTTGCCGGTGTTCGCGCCGGTTCCGACTATTCTGTCAGCAACTTTAACGCCCTTGGCCGCCAGGCCCTTGATGTCTTTAGCTCCGTCATGACAACCAACGCAATACTTATCGACGATCGGTTGAATTTCACGCTGGAAGCTAAAGCCCCGTGTCTGGCCGTAGAACGGTTTCAGCGTGCTGGACTTGCGTGACATTGCCTTTGTCCTGCGGGTAGGCGAGGTCATGCTCTGGCTTTCGTGGCATCCAACGCATGATAGTCTCTCACCGGGCATGGCGACGGTCCAGCTTCGCATTATCGCCAGGGCTTTGTTGTCTTTATCGAGCGGCTGCATGGAGAAAGGCGTGTTTGCCGGCACGATGAAATTCGCCGAACCGTCTTCTTCGATCGGCACGGTTCCGAGCATCTGCTTTGCGTCCCACCCTGCTTCCATGCCCATAGCGTAGTGTCCGCCCTTGTGTCGCGGGCCGTACTCGTAACGGTATACGCGGAGGCTTTTAACCGTACCGCGCGGTACACCCTTCAGGCCCGGTCCTTCGTAGATGTCGCTGATAAGGACGGTGGCGGTCTTCTCGCCGAGGACCACGCTGTCGGGACGCACGAAAGGCGTCTTGGTCGTTCGCAGCGGAACCGGTTCGTAGTATCTGTTCTTGTCGTCGGATTTCTGCAGTGCGACCATATTGTCGAACACGTCGATAAGGAACACCTGACCGCTGCTGTAGGTCGCCAGGTAGAATTTCTCGTTAATCGGATAGGGGTTGTAGAACATCGGGCTGTACGCCGCGTGGAGACCGTCGATTACAAGCGCGTGAACTTTCTTCCCGCGTCCGGTAAGGAACTGGATGGCGCCGTCGGCTTCCTGGCGGCCTTTCGATACGTCGAAGATGCAGAGCGCTCCGCCCTTGGCGTTGCTGTGATGCCCGGTGATCGTCGAGACGAACATGCTGGGCTTACCTGGGATCTGGCGAGCGTAGAACATGCTGTTAGGCCAGTATGAGTTACTTCCGTAAAACGCTTTCTGGTCGGTCCCGTCGGGGTTCATGTGCATCAGGACGCGGCTGAAGTAGTGAGCGCTGTCGGTGTATTCCCACCGCGTGAACATAACCCGTCCGTTTTCCATTACCGCCGGATGCCAACTTGCATCCTGGTCGAAAGTCAGGCGCCTGACCTTTGTTCCATCGTTATTCATTATGAACAGATTTGCCACATATGATCCTCCGCCAACACAGGGCACACCTTCGTAGGCGGCAGTGGATGAGAAGATAATGCGTCCGTCAGGCAGATAGCATGCGTCGTAGCAGTCGATGTCCCTGCCCATGTCCGGTGAGACTACGCGCGGTGAGCCGATTTGCTTACCGGTTTTGGGATCGATCTTGAGTTCGAACACACCGTATCCTTTTCCTCGCCCCGAAGCGGGTTTCAGCTTGTCGATATCGCGGAAGGAGGAGTAAAGCACCTTATCTGCGTCGAAATGGAGGTCCACATCGCCAACAAATTTTCCGGTTGAAGGCTTGTAGATTGACGTTACGGTTCCATCAAGCGACATTTTCACCAGTTCGTCTTCGTAGTTCCCGATTTTGGTTTTGTTTTTGAAGTCCGTGTATGTTTTGGCGTACTTGGGATGCTTCATTCCGGCGGCGTGAAGATCGGTTTTCAGTTTTTCCATCTTCGCCAGCGACGGGATTGCTTTCAGCATCGCGTTTTTCTTGGCGCGGTTCCTTTCGGACCTGAAAGCTTTGGACTTGTTCATCGCGTCACGTGCTTTTTTGTACTCCCTTTCAGTTTTGTTCAGGCGATCATACAGGTCCTTGATAACCTTGTCGGAGCCTCGCAATCTCTGGATTGCGCTTCTGACGTCACGGTCTGAGACGGTACGCGCTTCTTCAGAGCAGTTCACGCGGGTGGTCCAGTTGGCTGAATAACGGCTGCCATTGCGATATGCACGGACCAGAAGAATCTGTTTGAAATCGATCGCGGGATTGGAAAGCAGCAACGCCTCCCTCTTG
>JABGPF010000318.1 GCA_018645065.1 Phycisphaerales bacterium | reverse complement strand
AGTAATTTATGGTGATTCGTAATGCCGGAAAACTCGCAAGAAAAGCCCAAGAAGCAGTCCCTCGACGCCACGGCGCTGACCGTGAAAGATGCGGCCAGAATGCTCGCTCTGCCGGTGGCGCTGATCCGCCAGCACATCGACGCCGGCGCACCGATGTCGAATGGAAAAATGAACCTGGTCCATTACGCCGCATGGCTTAACAGCAAGGACGCAAATGCCACTTGATATCGGAAAACTGACGCCCACCGAACTGATCCGGCTGGTCAACTCTACGCCGCTCGGTCCGGTGCTGAGCCCGACCAAGGTGAATCGTCAGATGAACCGGGCTGGCTACCGCATCGGCGACGGCAGGACGATCCACTTGGCCAAATACGCCTCCTGGCTGGCCAGGGACCTCGACAAGCCGAAGGCGCCCAAGCAGTCTGTCGCCGACGCCCGAGCCGCCGAACTGGCCGCCAAGAATGATGCTCGCCGCGCCGCTCAGGACATCGGCCCGCTGCCCGAGGTGGAGGACCCGGCCCGACGCAGCCGAGCCTGCGAGGACTTCATGTTCTTTTGCGAGACGTACTTTCCGGACGTCTTCTACCTGCCGTGGTCCGACGATCACCTCCGTGTCATTGAGAAGATCGAACTTGCAGTCACGCAGGGGGGGCTGTTCGCATTCGCTATGCCGCGAGGATCGGGCAAATCCGTGCTGGCGCGAACCGCGGCGCTGTGGGCGATTCTGACCGGCAAGCGGAGGTACGTCTGCCTGATAGGCAGCGCCGCGGCCCGCGCCAGGTCGCTACTCCAGGGCATCCAAGCAGCACTGCTCATGCCGAACTCGCTCCTGCTGGCCGACTTCCCCGAGGTGGTCTTCCCGCTCCAGGCGTTGGAGAACAGCGCGCACAAGCAGCGAGGACAGCGATACCAGGGCGAACTGACGTTCCCGTTGTGGACATCCGACAAGATCGTCATCCCTGCGATCCCCGGCAGCATCGCCAGCGGATCGGTCATCACCGTTGACGGGCTGGACAGCAACATTCGCGGCCAGCAGCACTCGACGATCGATGGTCGGGTCATTCGCCCTGACCTGGTGCTGATCGATGACCCGCAGACGCGGGAGTCGGCACGGTCTCCGGACCAGACCGCCAAGCGGCTGGCCATCCTCAACGGCGACCTTCTGGGCATGTCCGGTCCGGGCAGGAAGATATCGGGCCTGCTGACATGCACGAAGATATACGACAACGATCTGGCTGACCGCATTCTCGACCGGAAGCGTAACCCCGAGTGGCAAGGCGAATGCACAAAGATGGTCTACGCCTTCCCGACCGACGAGAAGCTATGGGACCAGTACGCCCAGATCCGAAACGAAAGTCTCCGCGAGGGCAGCGCCGGCAAGGAGGGCACGGAGTTCTACCGCCTAAACCGCCAGGCTATGGACGCCGGAGCCAAGGTAGCCTGGCCCGCGCGTCACAATGACGATGAGCTGTCTGCGCTGCAGCATGCGATGAACCTGAAGCTCCGTGATGAACCGGCGTTCTTCGCCGAGTATCAGAACGAACCCATGATGGAGCAGGAAGCGGACATCCTTACGCCCGATCAGGTGGCCGAGATGTTCAACGGCCGCAAGCGCGGCGAGATCCCCCTCGCGTGCAACCGCGTCACGATGTTCGTCGACGTGCATGACAAACTGTTGTTCTACGTTGTGTGCGCGTGGGAGGACGATTTTACGGGGTACGTGGTCGACTACGGCGCGTATCCCGACCAGCGGCGATCGCACTTCACCATGCGGAACGCCACGCGGACGCTGGGACGGCTCACGCAAGGCGCAGGCGTCGAAGGCGCCATCCAGGCGGGCCTGGAGAAGCTGGTGTCCGAGTTCCTCACTCGCGACTGGCGGCGCGCCGACGGCGCCTTGTTGCGGATCGAGAAGCTGCTGGTGGACTCCGGTTATCTTCCCGGCGTGGTCGAAGCCGTCAAGCACAAGGCGGGCGGCGCCGCGATGGTGCTCTCCAAAGGAGTCGGGATAACCGCCGGCCGCAAACCGATGAGCGGCTACAGGCGTAAGCCCGGCGAAACCCACGGCCACCACTGGTACTTCCCGAGCATCCGCCGAAGCGGCGAGTTCCGCCATGTCCTGATCGACACGAACTACTGGAAATCGTTCATACACGCGCGGTTCGCCACCGTCCCCGGCGACCGCGGCGCGCTGACGTTGTTCGGCACGAAACGCGCCAACCACGCGCTCTTCGCCCAGCATGTCGCCGGTTCGGAGACTTACGCCCTCACCCACGGCCACGGCCGCGACGTGAGAGAATGGCGTCTCAAACCGCTCCGGCCCGACAATCACTGGTTCGACTGTCTCATCGGCTGCGCCGTGGCCGCTTCGATACAGGGGGTCACACTGGGCGGCGTCCACCAAGCAATCGAGACGCCGCCGCGACGGAAACGTGTTTCCCTGGACGAGATCCAGCGGAGGAATAGACCATGAGCAAGGATGCGAAGGAATACAAATGGGGAATCGTGTGTCGCCGGTGCGGCTGTCGGCATCACCGCACGCTCTACACCAGGCCGCGAGCTGGCGGCAAGATCGCCAGACGTAGGATCTGTCGGGAGTGCGGGCATGAATTCACGACGTACGAGGTTTTGCCGGGGAGTGTGAAGGGGTAAATGGAGGGTGTGAGAAGTTTTTCTGGCATCATGCCGCCAGGGTGTTTTGTAGGGTCCAGTAGGCGTTCCACTGTCTGGTTTGGTCAAGAGCGGCCAGGGCCATCATCCCTTCGGCGTTGGGTGAGTCCCATCTCATCCCGCTGCCCTTGAGCCTGGCGGTCAAGGTTTTGCAGAACGCCTCTGTCGGGCCGGAGCCAATATCAAAACCCTGCTCTCGAAATGCGGGATAATCCAGCATCTCGGCACGCTCGGCCACGTATTGCTCCAATTTTCGCAGTTCCTCACGTTTGGTCTTCGCCCGAACCGTTTTTCGTGTCTGGTTGATCAGCACCAACATCGCAGCGGGACCATCTTCACACACCGCTGATAATGTCTTCGTACGCCACTGTTCGGCCTTGTCGCCGCCCTGGCCAAAACATACGTTGGCCACCTTGGCTACATGTTCCGAGAGGTGATAGTAATCCAGGATCATAGCATCCAGCATTGACAGATGAATCTGAAACTGCTTGCGAATCCACTTGGCGCCGTCGCTGATCGATATTTTCTCATCGGCCTTGTCTAGGCGAAGCTTGGTCGCCTCCCGTCGCATCAAGCGGCCCAGGGCCCTGTGGTTCCCGGCCGTGCCGACTGCGTGTTGGCATTGGTGGTCTTGACTGTAAAACGTCGCGATCTTGAATTCCTTGTACGGGTTGTCCGCCCCGCGGCAACGCTTGGGCTTCTTGGTTCTTCGCCTGCGTTTGCGGACAGTGTCGGTTTGACTTTTGGCCTTTTGTCTACGACGCGGTCGACGATTCTTACGACGTTTCCGTTTCTCCGATTGCGTGATCAAGGGAACCATCACGCCATCGCTTCCGACCATTATGCGGGTGGGGCCATTGACACTTGTTGTGCAGTCTGACACGTCCCACTCGGGCGTAATCAGCTTCTTGTCGCGACAGTAAATCGCCTGGCGTCCTTCGTTCTCAACGATAAGCCGCAGACGCGTCGAACTGACCTTGATCTGCCCCAGACGCTCCAGGTTCTCCGCAGATTTGCGAAAACTCGGCCCGGTTACTGTCACGCGACAGCACAACTCCCGCGCTGCTACTGAAACGCCGGTGTCGTGAATTCCCAACCACTGGTCCAGCCGCGAGTCGGAACCCTCGTCTCGGCGCCAGTAAACCCTGCGCCGGATTCGGATCGTGCCGTTGGCCGTCAGATGGTTGACTCCCTGAGGACCTTTATTCCTCCATCGGTTGGTCTTGTCGTTGCGGCGAGGGGGAAAAAGCCGCTTCCGCGGCTTCCGATCGCAGCTGGATCGCTCGTTCATATACGAGCGTGCGAAATCTCGCCATTGCATCGCGAACAGCTTCTTCGCTGCCGGAAATCACCGAGCCGTCCGGGGCCGTGTTCACTGCGCCAGTCACTTCATCGAGCAACTTTTCCATGTCGCCATGCACCGCTTGACGCAACTGTTCCGCCGTAATCTGGACATCCTTGTTCATGGCCTTATCTCCTTAAAAAACCAGTAGAAAACTTTTTACCCTACGAAGGGTTCATAAGGCCAGCATACATAGTGATTTGAAAAGCGCCAGAAAAAATTCTCACACCCTAAATGGAGTATTATTGATTTTGTCCTTGGTGGAATCCATATCTTCCGGTATACTCTTGGTTGCTCTAGTCTGCTTACGGGAGCGGCAGAGCTATTTCGACCTGAGCCGGTCGAATCTGAAATGAGGCAGGAGCGTTCTCGCTCACACGTTTTCTTTCCTGCACCAGGCCGCATCGGCCAAGTTCCTGTTGGCGACGGTTTTTGTGTGTACTTAACTGGCAAAGGAATAGAATAATGAAAAACGTAACTCGGATGATGTTTTTGGCGGTGGCGGTTGTTGTTGCGGGTTTTGGTTCGGCGGCGATGGCGGTGGATATCGAGACCGTTCCTGTGGGCAATGTCGGCAATAGCGCCGACAGCACCGGCTACGGGGCAGTGGACTACGCCTACAACATCGGCAAGTACGAGGTGACAGCCGGTCAGTACCGCGATTTCCTCAATGCGGTGGGCAAGACCACGGCGGATACCTACGGTCTGTACAACAGCAGCATGGACAGCAGTTCCTACGGCTGTCAGATCACGTGGAACTCCGTTTCGGGCGTCTACGACTTCAGCGGCGCTCCCAGCGGTACGGCGGCTGACTGGGCGAACCGCCCGGTGAACTATGTGAGTTTCTGGGATGCCTGCCGGTTCGCCAACTGGCTTGGTAACGGTCAGGGCTCCGGCGGCACCGAGACCGGGGCCTACACGATGACGTCCGGCGGCATGAGCGGCAACACAATTACGCGGAACGCCGGAGCGACGTGGGTGGTGACCAGCGAGGACGAGTGGTACAAGGCGGCGTATTATAGCGGTTCCGGCGGCACGTACTACGATTATCCGACGAGCAGCGACAGTGTGCCCGGTCGGGACATGACCGAGGGCACGAATCCGGGCAACAATGCGAACTACTACGACAGCGGCTTCTTAATCGGGAGTCCTTACTACCGCACAGAGGCCGGTGAGTTCGAGTTATCCGACAGCCCATACGGGACGTTCGACCAGGGCGGCAACGTCTGGGAATGGAACGAGGCGCTTATCGACGGGTCGTCTCGCGGCTTGCGGGGCGGGTCGTTCTACCCCATCGGCTACTACCTGTACGCGTCGTACCGCGGCAGCGGCTACCCGGCGATCGAGGACAACTTCATCGGGTTCCGTGTCTCCGAGGTTCCTGAGCCCGCCACGATGGCGGTTCTCATATTAGGCGGTATAGGGATATTGAGAAGGCGAAAGTGCGTTCGAGGATAACCCTCTGTCCTTTGGCCCTTTTACCCTTTGCCCGAGTGAAGCGAGGGCCGATTTTTGAAATTTGAAAAATGGCGGTAAGAATGGCGCGACCTGCCGGACGTAACGAACCGCCGGTCCTGCTGGTCAAGTGGTATGACGTGACCAAATGGTTGCTGGGACACGTGGACAGCTTCCCGAAGAACCAGCGGTTCATATTCGGACAACGCATTGCGGATCGGACGCTGAACGTCCTTGAAGCCCTGGTTGAAGCGGCGTATTCGCCGCGCAAGGCGGACCTGCTGGCCCGCGCCAATCGCGACATCGAGGTTCTGCGATGGTTGATTCGCATGGCTATGGATCGCAAGCTGATCACGCCGCGCCAGTACGAGTACTGCTGCCTGTCCCTGGCCGAGTGCGGGCGAATGGTCGGCGGTTGGGCCAAGCAGGCGGCGACGAAGGGACGAAGCGGCGATGCACCGCGTGAAGAACATCTTTGAGCGGGTCTGCTCGATGCGGAACTTGCGCCTCGCGGCCAAGGAGGCGTTGCGGGGCAAACGGACCCGCCCGGCGGGGGCGACGTTCTTCATGGAGATGGAGAAGGAGCTTCCCGCCCTCCACGAGGAACTGCGCGACGGAACCTATGCCCACGGCGGATATCACTACTTCTGGATTCACGACCCCAAGGACCGCCTTGTGGCCGCGGCGCCCTTCCGCGACCGCGTGGTCCATCACGCCATCGTCCGGG
>JABGPF010000317.1 GCA_018645065.1 Phycisphaerales bacterium | reverse complement strand
GTTTCACCAGGGATTCAACAACGCGATGATGAACACGAGTTGCAAACCGAAGCTCTACCGTGTCCTGATGAAGCTGATGGTTGATGGATGGCGTGAGGATTTCAACGATCCCAAACTACCGGTGGCTATTATCGGGTTCTGCGCCGGCGGCAAGGCTCAGACTCGACTAAACTTTGAACAGATGGGATTCTCGACCGCGGCGTATATCCGCGAGGCCCAGCGTCTGGGCCTGGGCGATGCAAAGAACACCGAGAACACCGCGTTCATTCCGTCTTACGATCAAAAGATCCCCCAGCTGCACACCAAGAAAAAGAAGGAACTCGGCCTGCGAACAGCACGCTGGGCCTTGAAAACGGTTTACGGGAATGAAAATATAACATGGGAATCGGCGAAGTTGCTGTCATCCGTTGTCGAGGGCGACAAGATTCTGCTGACCTTCGACAAGCCCGTCGTACCCGACGATCTGGGCTCGGAAATCGAAGGCTTTTCGATCGCCGATAAATCCGGGGTCTACTACCTGGCCAGCGCCGTAGCGAAGAAGGTAAAAGACAGGAAAGAGCAAAACAAGCAAATCTACGTCTCCAGCCCGCTGGTTAAAGCACCGCTGTCGATTCGTTACGCGTGGGCTCGTTCACCGATGGGCAACCTGAAGGTCGAAGGCAAACCGTGGCAACCGCTGCATAACTTCCGCACCGACAAGCTGGTCTTCACCCCGGAAGTCAAGCATAGCGACCCGGACGGCAGGACCAAGAATAACGAGGCTATCAAAGCAATGAAAGCCCAAGCCGCCTCCGCCCTTGAAACGCGTCTGAAAACTAACGGCGAAGCCGCGAAATAAACGCGCCAGCGGAAATGCCCGCAAGTAGATCGCTGGAAAAATCCGTGCGGTTTTCGATCGCGTTTTTCACTGCGCCCGAAAGCGACGTATCGCCAACCAGCACGCTGCCGGCAAGATGCTCGTCGCGGAAAACAAAGCGGTAATATCCCGAATCCGCCTCGGTCTCTATCACCTGATAGCTACCGTCTTCAGGCTCGAATCGCCCGATACTGAGCATGTCCAACCCGAGCGCTTTGAGCGTATTTGAACGCGGTATTCCGCCGAATTGCGCGGCGGAACCGGCTGCGTTCATGCCCGCGATACTACCCTGAAACTGCGATGCAGCCCAGCTTCCGTACAACACGCCCTGGTGTTCAGCCACATCGCCGGCTGCGTAAACCAACGGGTGTGAACTTACCAGATGGTTATCGACGACGACGCCCTTGTTGACCACCAGTCCGGCCCGACGGGCCAGGTGGCTGTTCGGACGCACACCGGTTGCTACGATAACCAGATCGGCGTCAATCGTCTCACCGTCTTCCAGCAAAACACCGGCCACCCGCTCGTCGCCTATGAGTTCTTTCGTGCGGGCGCCGTTTCGCACATCCACGCCAAGGCCCTTAACGTGGGCTTGCAGAATCTCACCCGCCCGCTGGTTCAACTGCCTGGGCATGAGCCATCCGAAACTTTCCAGCAATGTCACTTTGGCGTCACGAGCAGCCAGGGCTCCGGCTGTTTCCAGCCCCAACACCCCACCGCCGACAACGACGCATCGCATTCCAGGTCGCAGGAAATTCAATATCCATTTCGCGTCGCGCACAGTGCGAACCGAAAGAACACCCTCAAGCGTCGAGCCTGGAAATGGCGGCATAAAAGGATGTGCGCCCATCGTTATAATAAGTTTATCGTACGGGATCGCCGAATCGTCGCCAAGGAGCACGCTCTGGGCGTCGAGTTGGATATCTGCGACATCGGCGCCGAGTTTAAGTTCGATATTGTTCGCCTCGAACCAATCGGCGTCATGTATCGGCAGCTCGGATTCGGCGATTTCGCCCGCGAGATAGCGCGTCAGATTCAAACGATAGTAAGGCAGCTCAGGCTCTCTGGAGACAAGCGTAGCCGTTGCGTTCGGGGCGGCGTCACGGAAGGCTTCAACAGCTGACACGCCAGCGACACCGGCGCCAATAACCACTAGCCTTCCGGTGAATTCTTCCGCGCCGGTGGATTGCGGTTTATCGGTGATCGCCTCGAAACGGTCAGCAGGCGCAGCGCACACCGGACAAATTTCCGGCGGCGCATCGCCTTGATGAATGTAACTGCAATTCAGGCACCGCCACTTGCCCAGCGGTTTGGGCGCCTCAGGTTGCAAATTTTCGTGCGGGGCAAAATCGTTACTCGGAGCCCCACAAACCGGGCAACACACCGGAGCCGATGAGCCGTGATGAACGTATCCGCAAACCGAACACAACCACATTGACGCACTATCAGCCATGGCGAGCCCCGATCAAATTAGGGTTAACTAATTTCGATAAACTTTTCTTTCGGCACGCCGCATACTCCGCACTTGTCGGAAAGCTCGCCTACGACGGTGTTTCCGCATATCTGGCAGACCCAGATAGGAGCGGCAGTGAGGTCTTGTCCGCCTTTGACCGATTCGAGCGCCTGCTGGTAGAGACCGTGATGGATCTCTTCGACAGCCATTGCGTTTTTGAATCCGATAGTCGCGGCCTGGTTGCCCTCTGCCTCTGCTTCAGCTACGAAACCGGGGTACATGCTCTGGAACTCATGGGCCTCGCCTTCGACTGCGGCTTGGAGGTTCGTCGCGGTGTCCTGAACTCCGCCAAGTACGCGCAAGTGCGAATGAGCGTGAATGGTTTCAGCGTCCGCCGCCGCGCGGAACAGCTTTGCAACCTGGGGCATTCCGTCCTGGTCAGCCTTTTTCGCAAACGCCAGATACTTGCGATTTGCCTGACTCTCACCGGCGAATGCAGCTTGTAGATTATCGTTAGTAGCCATGTAAAAACTCCTTCTAGGTTAAATTTATAACTTTGTCCATAATAGGCGCGTAGTCGCCGTAATCCCGCATGGAAAAGGAATTATGCGTCAATAATTTTCCGAACGTTTTCGGTGGTCACCGGATCTATCACGCCGCGGTCAGTGATAATCGCGGTGATCAGCTCAGCCGGAGTCACATCAAACGCGGGACTGTATGTTTTGATATCGTGCGGCGCGGTGCGATTTCCAAATCCCTCGGTGATCTCCTCAGAGCCCCGAAGTTCGATGGGAATCGAATCACCGCTGGGCAAGTTCATATCAAACGTGCTGTACGGAGCGGCTACGTAAAACGGGATCCCGTGGTGCTTTGCGAGAATCGCCACACCGTATGTTCCGATCTTGTTGGCTGCGTCGCCGTTGGCGGCGATTCGGTCGGCGCCGGTTATGACCATATCGATTCGGCCTTCGCGCATGACCTGGGCGGCCATATTGTCGGTGATCACCACCGCGTCGATCCCGGCCTTCTGTAGTTCCCAGGCGGTAAGCCGGCTGCCCTGTAGCAGCGGACGCGTCTCGTCGCAGTATGCGGTGAACTGATGCCCCTCAGCGTGGGCGACATACATGCCCGCAGTCGCCGTGCCGATCCCGCCGGTCGCCAGTGCTCCTGCGTTGCAGTGTGTCAGCACAGCAGCGGAGTTCATAATCAGCGGCGCCGCAGCCCGTCCGATCGCCAGACACATCTCAGCGTCTTCGGCGTGTATCGCCAGGGCTTCATCCAGCAGGATTTTCCGAACCTCGACCGGGCAGGCGTCCGGAGACTCAGCCACGCGTCCAAGGACGCGATTCACCGCCCATTCGAGATTAACCGCAGTCGGTCGCGACGAAATCAAATATTCGCCCGCCTCCGCCAACTGGCGCCTGAAGTCGTTATCCGCGAGCTTTCCCGCCGCAACAACCATTCCATAAGCCGCCGCCACGCCAATGGCCGGCGCCCCACGAACCGCCAATCGCTTGATTGCATCCCATACCGATTCGGC
Source organism: Phycisphaerales bacterium (assembly GCA_018645065.1). Taxonomy (GTDB): domain Bacteria; phylum Planctomycetota; class Phycisphaerae; order SM23-33; family SM23-33; genus BS750m-G57. The sequence goes on along the minus strand of JABGPF010000317.1, from coordinate 2,378 downwards.
GTCTTTGCAGTCTATATAGACCGTTTCAGACGGCAGAAGTGTCTGGTCCAGCAACCGCAGAAAGCCTGTTTCACTATCGCCAATCCACTGCGCCACAGGCGCCGGGGGGCTTATATCTTCAGTGCTGGAAACGTTTTTCATTTTTTTTGCTTCATCTGTCATGTGCGTCAGAGTACCCAAAAACCCGACGATTATCAAGCTCGCGAACCTTCGCCAGCCCAATAACACCCAAACGAAGCTCATCCTCTACCGAAAAATGTCCGATACTACATGTTGTTACAGTGGACAGTTTCACAGCGGGCCGATGCCCGCAAGTGCGGCTGTATATAGAGCAGAACGCCCCTGCAATGTGCAGCAGCGTCGCTCTGGTGATTCCACGGAAGGAGCCGCCGATGTTGGTGTTGTCCAGACAACGTGATCAGACAATAGTAATAGGCGACGATATCGAGATTACAGTCGTCGATATTCGCGGGGAGAAAGTCCGCCTGGGCATAAGCGCCCCCGCCCATATCGCAGTGCACCGCAAGGAAGTCTACGACTCGATAAAGAAGTCCAGCACAGACGGCCCAAGCGGAGCAGTACGCTCACTGGCGAAAAGCCAGAGCAGCCCCAAATCGCAAAGTAACGAGAAAAAAGAGTAGATAGACGACGCTTCTTATTCGCACATCGAATTGAAAATCGCCTGGCTAGCGACAGTCCCCTCACGCCATCACGCTGCAAAGCGCTTCTTCCAGAACCGGAATGTTCAAGTGCGCCGCAAGTGCGTCGACGCAATCCGGATCATAACCCGCAGGCGAGCATCGCTTCAGTTCCTGCACCGCAAGATGCATGGAAATCGCCAGCCGGTGAGGACGATCGTGCGTCATCGCGTCATAAGAATCCGCAACGGCGACTATACGGGCCGCCAGAGGAATCGCCTCGCCAATCACACCCTGCGGGTATCCCGTACCGTTCATGCGCTCGTGATGCCCACGGGCCGCCTGAAGCGCCACCGGAATGTTCTGGAGCGGTTTAAGTACGTCATAACCGATCTCTGTGTGAGTTTTTACCGTGCGAAAGCCCTCGGAGCCCATTTTCGCTTTACCGGCGATTATGTGCTCAGGAATGGCGACCATGCCAATATCATGCAACTCACCGGCGATTTTTATCTGACGGACCTCCTGATCAGAAAGCCCCAGATTTATCGCGATCCCCTCAGCCAAACGCCCCACCCGCTCGCTATGCCCCATCAAATGCTCGTCGCGAGCCTCGACTGACCGCACGATCCGCAGCAGGACATCAACGTAATGCTCCTCCGCCTGGGCGGCGGATTCGGACAAACCCTCAGAATGTCTGGACAAAATGTCCATTGACCCGTGGATCCTCAGCAACATAAGCCCCACAACAATCACAACCACACTGCCCATCGCCACCGATGTCGTGTGCCAACCGAGACTTATAACGATAGCGCCACAAACAGCAACCGCAAGCAACGCCGCACTGAAACTATGCCATACGCTCCAGCATTCGCCTATTGGAACGCTGTTTTTTCGAGTATTTCCGGTCTTATTATCCAAAGATTTTCTCCATCACCCATGCGTATCGGAAAACCATACAGGCCAATCCGATCCTCCCAAAACAGTGTAAGATACATTTTTGAATTGGCAAAAACTTAACGGTTGGGAATTGGTGTTTGGTCCCTACGGACACCGGGAGCGGACGGCAAATGGTAAAACCATAATTTAAAACAACAGGCGGGCACGTTTTACCGTGCCCGCCTGAGGATTGATAATCTGCGTGGTCGTAAAGCCGAGCGTGCAGGCCCGACTCACCGGGTATATAAGATTAAACAGTATCGGTTGACAATCACGTTAGTGAACCGTTTTCAGCACCAAGCTCGTAGCCGTCAAACCTTGAGGAGATATCTTCTTAGATTACCAAGTTCCTAGTGTTAATTAAATCGTCCAGGCTGCGGGGACATGACCCAAATGCAAAGCGACGCGAAGCAGAGCGACGCTTTTGGGATCGTGTCCCCAGACCGCACCGCCTACTTCCTTCTGCGTCTGCGGAGGGCAACCAACCCGCCGATCGCCAGCATCGTCATCGTCGCCGGTTCGGGCGTTGCATTCGGCAGTTCCGATGCACCGGGAGGCGTCGTGCCGGCGCCCCAGTTGGCTCGCAGGATAACGAAGTCAGCCATGTCTACATAACCGTCACCGTTGAAGTCGGCGTTGTCGCCAGCCCTTGCCATATCGTAAGAACTACCGAACTGGGCCAGCAGAATCGCCATATCCTCGTCGTTGACGATCTGATTATCGTTGGCGTCGCCGTCGACTGAACCAGTGCCTGTGCCCGTTACGTCCAACAGGATAAGGTAGGTTTGATCTTCCTCCGGACCT
>JABGPF010000010.1 GCA_018645065.1 Phycisphaerales bacterium | reverse complement strand
CACGCCGCGGCTCTGTCCAGACGCGCAGTAACGATAAAGTTTATTGTTTAAATTGGAAGCAACCTAATTATTAAAGCAACTATTGCGACCAGTAGCTTCTGGGCAGAGCCGTGGCGTGTCGCCGCGGAGCCGTTGTGAGCGTCTAATCAGGAATGAATTCAAATTAATCCAGCTCGCCCAGTCGGCGTCTAACCTCATCGGTCGACAATTCGGCGATATGGAATTCCTTACGCGGATTGGTCATCCCGCTGGCGATCTGGACGTCGCGTTTGGAAACCCCGAGCGCTGTCGCCAGCGTTTTGGCGATCGAAGCATTGGCCCGCCCCTTCTCCGCCGCCGCTGAAGTCGCAACTTTCAAACAATCCCCCAAAACACCAACAACCTTATCACGCGAAGCCCCGGGCACCGCTTTAACGGAAATAACAGACCCGCCTGCAACATCTCGAACAGCAAGTTTTTCAATATCTTTCATATTCATAAGCTGTTATTGACAGCCGCGGCGCCAATCGTATCTGTTGCTGTAGTCGTTGCTGTTTGTCGTTTTTCAGGCCCGAAGGGCCAGCGCGATCTTAGCCGGGGCCGGCAGGCCCCGGAATGTATAGACAAAGAACCAAGAGCCCGAAAAGGGCGACACAACAACCGTATTGGGCGCCAGCATCGTCCGTTTCTGTCGCCCTTTTCGGGCTTAGTTTTGATGATTTTGGGTTCCGGGGCCTTCCGGCCCCCGGCTAAGATCGAGGCGGCCCGTCGGGCCTGCGGCGAACGGAAACGACGAATGCGGCCAGACGCCGCGTCTACTATTGGCCGTGACGGCCAAACCATTGCTGCTAAATTATCCCGCTCTGTTTGGCGTATTCAAACACGCCGCCGGCCCGGATAATATCGCCCACGTCGCCCAGCGATTGGAGCGTGTAGGTTTTACCGGTCGTCGAGTTGGTCAACTCGCCTGTCTCTGTATTAACCGCCACTTCATCGCCGGTGGAAATCTCGTCGACCAGTCGCGTTGCGGTCTCGAACGGTACGAGGTATCCGCCGTTAACCGAGTTGCGGTAGAATATTCGGGCGTAGCTTTCGGCGATCACCACGGTGCATCCAGCTTCTGCTATCGCCAGCGGCGCGTGTTCCCGGGAGCTTCCGCACCCGAAGTTCGACCCGCCGATAATCACCGCGAACTCGCTGCCGAATTGGCCTTCTGCGACAAACGGAATATTTCCGTCAGGCAGCCCGGCTTCGGCGATCGGAACTCCGCACATCGCGTGCATACCGAAATATTTCCGTTCTTCAGCGTCGGCGGGGTTATAGCTCAGAAACTCCGCCGGGATAATCTGGTCGGTGTCAATATTATTACCAACCACAAAAGCCTTACCGCTGATCACATTTTTATCGTCGTTCTGCATATCAATTACTCCTTAAGACGCCTATTCTAGCAACCAGATTCAAACAACGAAAGCCCCGTCTCAAACACAACAAGATTAGCATCGCAATTAAAACAAAGCAGCGCACTTCCGTTTAGCGGCGGGGCAACGCCCCGCGCTCGTCGTGACGCCGTTCCCACCGTTAACCAATTGCAATTTCCGCCCCGTTCGCTAAACTGACAGCAACCAGAAAGGCACAAAAACATGACCGCACATTTTGCAGACGATCTGACAGCAGCAATTATCGATAAACACGCGCCGGTATGCGTCGGGATCGACCCGTCGTATGACCGCCTCCCCGAAGCGATTAAGCAGGAGTGCGCCGGTGACAAAATCGCGGCGATGCGGAAATTCTGCACCGAGGTTATCCAGACCGTCGCGCCGATAGTACCGGCTATAAAGCCGCAAATAGCATATTTCGAAGTACACCAGGCCGCAGGCGTAGAGCTCTACTTCGATATGATCGCCCTGGCCCGCCAAGCCGGGCTCATGATAATCGGCGACATCAAACGCAGCGATATCGGCTCGACGGCCCAGGCCTACGCCCAGGGGCACGTCAGCGGCGCCAACTGCCCCGACGCTGTCACAGTTAACGGGTATCTGGGCTCAGACGGGCTAGAACCGTTTATCGCAGAAGGAAACGCAGGCGGCCGCGGGATATTCATCCTCGTCCGCACGTCGAATCCCTCCGGCGCGGTGATTCAAGACTTCGCAGACGCCTCGGGCAAGAAGCTCTACGAACACATGGCCGAGCAGGTGGCGGCACTCGGACAAGACACAGTAGGCTCGAGCGGTTACAGCCGCGTCGGCGCCGTGGTTGGCGCCACATATCCCGCAGAGGCTCGCGAATTACGCGTCATGATGCCCGAGCAGTTGTTCCTGGTGCCCGGATACGGAGCCCAGGGCGCGACGGCTGACGATTGTGCAGCCTCTTTCAAGTCCGACGGGACCGGCGCAATAGTAAACGCCAGCCGATCGATAATATACGCATACGACAAGAACCCCAGCGTGGACTGGCGCGTGGCGATCGCAGAGGCTGCAAAGGCCTTCGCAGCCGATGTGGCTTCGGCGGTGTTTTAAGCGGCGTCAGTCGGCGATGAGTTCGACACCGCTGAGGATTGGTTCGCCTTTGCTGGGTGTCAGCGAGATTATCAGATCGCGCTGGACGCCTATGTTTTTGAACTCTTTAACGAGTCCGTGCATCGGCCCGCCGGCTTCTGTCGCCACGTCGAGGTTTTTCAGGACCTGATGGCCTTGAAGTGACACGGAGAACACGCGTTTGGTTGTGTCGGGGGAGGCAAAGTACAGGCGCACAGTGTACGAAGGGCATGGCTTTATCGGCTTGATTTTCCTTGGTTTGCCGTCTTTCGGTTTGGAGAATCGTCGCACGACGGGCACTATCCGCACCTGTCGCACGCCCATGACGCCCGAGGCGATAACCCATGGACGACCCTGCCCGCCGCGGGCCCATAGCGCGTGTTTGTAGTAGGATTTCGCGGTTTGCGGTAAGACGCTAACCGGCAGGTTTGGCGAGGGTCCGCCCACGCTGGGGTGGTCCAGCCAGAGCGTGCCTTCCGGCGTGGCGCGGTCTCCGGGCGCCCCGAAATTAATCCCGACGCGGCGTACGGCGCCGTCTGCGCCAACGTCGCCCCAGGCCGACCACTGCTCGTAGTCCTCGCCAGCGTGAACCAACGCCAACGATGTGAAAACCGGGTAGTTGCACGTGCAGTTTCCGGTCCAGGACGGAAGGCTTAGCACACCGTCGGCTGCGATGATCGTGTTGCGGCAGCCCGACCGCAAACCGCTGATGCTCACCGTACCGCTCTCGACTCGCTTGTCGTAATACGCAGCCGTTCCCGAACGCATCGTTAGAATGTGTCCGTAGTCGCCAGCGGTCTCATCACAGCCGTATGTCTTCAGGTACGCTCGTTTCTCCACGGCTCCGGTGAGCGGGTTCTTCCGCGTTGCAGATGTTTTGGCGTGTCGATTTTTCTCGGGTGTTTGGTCTGGTTGGCGTTGGGTGAAATCTCGCCCGGTGTAGACGTCGATGTAGCCTTCCTTGTACATGTGGGGCGCCACGACGGTGCGGATGAAATCTTCATATTTCCTTTTCCCGCGCGGACCGACCGGTGAGTTTCGCACCGCGTATCGCATAACGCCCCCGGCTACGCGAATGTTAGCCGGTAGTCCGCGGGGGCCCTTGGGCACGGCGCGGTCGAACAGCTTGTGATGGTGAAAAGTATCACCGAACCAGAGTACTCGCAGCGGCGCCTTGACCAGTTCGTCGTAGTTCGGCTTGCCCGTATAGCCCGCCGTTCCGTCCAGCTTACCGGCCCGCACGATAACCGACATTCCGCCGACGCGTTTGGTTTTCGCTTTGGGGCATTGTTTAACGATTATGTCGTGTTTGTTCTCGGGGGTTTGGAGGCACATTGTCCCGCCGTACGGCCTGAGCGATCGGAAAAGTTTCCCCGCGTCCTGCGGGCTGCTCGCAACTATCAGATTGGCGAAGTAGGGCGGTAAGTTCGCCTCGGACGGTTCGCCCACTCGCGCGGTGACTCGCCTTCCGTACAGACCGGCGGCGTCCAGGCGGCGCCGGAGAGTTGCGATTTTTCGCGCGTCGGGATCGACAACCACGATCTGCAGTTTCGATCGCACCGCCAGTGCGTCGACCAGGCGACTGTCGCCGGGGCCAGCTACCAGGGCGTAGCCTTCCGACGCGCCGGAGAGTTTTAGTATCTTGTCGGCCTGGGCGCCCCATTCGTCGGCGCGTCGTTCGATCAGTTCGGGTCGATTGGCGTGGATTTTCGGTTCGACGCGTTGCGCTCCGAAGCAGTGGATATCGCCTCGTCGCGTGACGACAAACAGTTTGTCGTCAGCAGCCAGCATGGTGTGCACCGCTCCCTTAACAGCGGCAAACCCGTCGTCGAACCGGTATGTCTTCGCGCCAACTCGAATCTCCCGCTGGGCTCCGCGCTGTATGGCGTATGATCGCCCGCCGACCTGGACCCGGTTTTTCAGCTTCTCGTTTGGTTTACGGCTTGATCCTGACTGGCCTACGATCTGTTGGCCTGCGTCATGGACGCCTGTATTCACATCGGAGTCGATGAGCATCTCACCGCGCCGCCCAGTGGCGAAGAACCATCCGCCCGGAAGGCTGCCGTGCCCGCCGTGTCCGAACGCAAAGCTGTTCAACTTGCCCGTAGCCAGGTCGAAATACGCCGGAAACGCTCTGCTGCACGGTACGATCAGTTCGTCCTTGTGCACAGCGAGATACCCCTGCGGAGCCAGCCCGCCAAACGCCATCGCGCCGTGCGGATGCTTAATGTACATCGATCCGCACTTGTCGTTCACCCATATGCGCCGACCGGTTGCGGCGTCCAGTGCGCAAACGAATATGCCCTCGAATGGCCAGACGCCAGCGGCGAAGTATACTCGTCCGTTGACTAGAACCGGTCCCCCGCGCACCGGCCAAACGGAGATCAACCGACCATTCCCCAGCACCTGCCTGCCGGACGGAGCGCCCCGGCGCGACCAAAGAAGCTTCCCGCTCGATGCCGACAGGCAATACACCCGCCCGTCGTCGCTACCGAAGAACACCTTCCCGTCAGCGGCTACCGGCGCCAGGCGAACCGGACCGTCAGCATAGAATTTCCACCGTTGGCGCCCCGTGTCGGTGTCGAGGGCTGTTACGCTGTCGTTATGCGATGATCCGACGAACAACGTCTTGCCCGCGACCACAGGCTCGTAACCCGCATCGAACTGGAGGCGTCCCTGACGGATCTGCCAGAACGCCGGTCGCAGCGTCGGATACCGCTTGGTCCATTGGAGATGCAGCTTGTCGGGCAGCGATTTGGCGGAGGTGGCGCTGCGTTTGGCGTCGGCTCGCCATTGGGGCCAATCGGCGCCGAACGCGTTGGTTGCCACCAGGCAGACCGCGATTAATATGTATCCGTATCGTTTCAATTGTGTGCTCCCAGATAACCTCCAGCCCGCGACCTCCACGAACTGTTTCATAAATGACAACCCATAGCGAATAAATTGTCAACACAAATCGCAGCCCCTGTCAGGCCTTGGGCCTCTATGGTCTTGCAGTAATCCAGGGGCGCCATATCCAGCCCAGACCTGCGGCCCGGGTCTGCATTCGGTAGCTGGCCATGTTCACAATTGCTTCACACATATACGTTGTGAACCTATGACATGTAAAAGTGGTGCTTCTTTTCCGGGTAATGGATCGCGCGGCGGCGTGGTTGATGTAACATATTGCGGCGAAAGAAGTTAGACGGGTTGCGTGTTGCGTGTTCCGGTTTGCGGTGTCGTCTATGGGCTCGCCAATGGTCCGAATTGGAGCTTCACACCCTGCGGTTGTGTAAACATGTGTAAACCTGTCGAACGGGGTGGTCCCGCACGAGGATAATGCGTCAAATTTCCCACCGCACGCCAACCCGCAAGCAGCATGGCTCGGTGTTCATTTGAGGTTCACAGGGTTTGCCGGTGATGGATCACAACGCACGATATTTAGATTCGCAAGTCCTGTACTACGGACTCCAGGCCATCTGTTGGTCTAACGGATATATCGGCCGTTGGATTCGCCGGTAGGGCAGGGCGGTTAGGTCCTGATTGACAGCGCCGGGGCTGAGCGCCAGAAACGATCTGTCTGCTATGGCTTGCAGTTCGGGCACCAGATATCCGATCTTAACTGTCAGCAATGGATGGTCCAGCGGATTGAGCTCCAGGCGTTTGAAGTCGTCGAGATAGTGGAATGGCGTTCGCTTTTCGGTAACTATCACCAGAATCCCCGAAACATTCAGTACTGCGGTATGGTTTCTGTCGTCGATTACGCCATATCGCCTTGTCACTTCATAAACGCCCACTACCTTACCTGTCACTTTGAGCGGCGGGCCGTTGATCGAGTCCAATTTTCCGCCCAGAGCGAACCGGCCCTGATTTCCGACACCTATTGATTTGCAAAGACTAACTGTTTCGGGGTCTGCGATACTTGCAAAAATCGCGTCCGATACGCCCAGTGCAAGTATTCGCTGCAAAACGTAGGGGACGTCGCCCACTCCGCCGGCAGTGGGGTTGTCGCCCGAATCGCTGATGATCGACAGGCCGTCGCCCGCGGTCGTCGCTTGCCTGATGCACTGGTCGGTGGAGCCTGCAAATGTCCCGAAATCGAATTCCGCCCGCACGTCCCATAACCGACGGGCCAACAGTTCTGCGGCGCTTTTGGTGTTTTCAGCGTCCTGGCCGTAGGCGACAACCGACGCTGAGACCCGCGGTTCGTCCGCCCATGCATACCCGATCAGAATCGAAGCGTCGTCGAGATCATGTCTCTCGATCACTTTTTCGATCTCTCGGTACAAACCCATTCCGGGTTCCCAGTCGGTGCTGGTTTTTTCTCCGGGCAGTAATATCGGAACTCGCACAAAAGCCTTCGACGGGCGCGTCCCTGTCCGCAACGCGTCGATGAGCAGTCCGAAGGCCCTTTTAACCGTTTCGTGCTCGTCGATATGGGGCGCCGTTCGGTACGCGGTGAGGATGTCCAGATTTTCAAAGGCGCTGCGGGACAGATTCCCGTGAAGATCGTAACTGGCGCTGAGGAGGCATTCGGCGCCGCTGGCTTGCCTTACCGCAGAGGTGAAATCACCTTCCAGGTCTTCTGCCCCCTGCACGTATGCAGCGCCGTGCATGTGCAGAAAAATTCCGTCCAGAGGCCCGGCCTGTTTGATTAGACCGATTAGTTCAGCCTTGGTGTCACAATAAAAACCCCCGTCAATTTTACCGCCGGGCAGAGCACGGGCCCTTAACAGCGGAACGAATGTCACGTCTGGGAAATCACCGAGAAAGTCATAGCTCGCCAGAAGTTGTTCCGCTTTCAAAGCGGTGAAGTCGTCCTTGCCCGAGCTGATGGGCGAGAATGTGCAGCATTCGGAACTGAAACCGCATATTCCAATACGCATTGGGCTACCTGGCTCCTGAAGCGGCGGCGTGGGCGGCGGCGCAGATCGCTTTTATGTCGTTGTGGTCGGCTTGGATTATCTCGTATTCCGATGGGTCGGGTGTGGCGCCCATGAAGACTTTCTCGTTTTTATACTGCATCAGGCTTGCGACCGGTCTTTTACTCGATACGTGAAACTCCCGGGCTTTGGTTGCTTTGACGAGTTGTGCGATGTTTGTCGCGTTGACGCCCACTCCGGGCATGATGACAATCCGGTCGCCCGCTTTTTCAACGAGTTGGGCGAGCAACTCTATTCCCGCAACCGCCGACGGCCTGAGGCCGGAAGTCAATATCCGGTCGACCCCCAGACCCGCAAGATCCTCCAGTGCTTCAAACGGGTCATCCGTCATATCGAAGGCTCGGTGGCAGGTGGTGCTCATTGGCCCAGCCAGTTCCACCATCTCCTGGGTACGTTCCTTGTTTATGCTGCCGCCAGCGTTCAGGCATCCGAAAACCACGCCGTCAGCGCCAAGTTCGCGGGCGCGGATGATGTCGGCCTTTATTATTTCAAACTCGATGTCCGAGTAGAGGAAGTCAGCGCCCCTTGGCCTGATGATAACGTGCAAGGCGATGTCCAGATGTTTTCTCGCCTCTTCGATCGCGCCGGAACTGGGCGTTGTGCCCCCGTGGTAAAGGTTATCGCACAGCTCCACGCGCATGGCGCCGCCTCGCTGGGCTTCAATCGCCGACTGCACCGAATTGACACAGACCTCGATGAGAATTTTACTTTTCGGCTCCATGGATCACCTCTGATTTAACGTCAGAGGCGATGATACAAAAAACATACGCCCGAAACACGAAGAAACGCCCGGTTTCAGGTGTTCGGGGTTTTGTTTTTCTGGCAAGGAAGATTCTTAGTATTGTTCCGGTATCCGGCGGTTTTGATTTCGACACAGAGACTCAGAGGCTCAGAGAACAGCAACGACAAAGTGTTTTTTGTAACGACGACAGAGAAAACAGAGATTCAGAGGAGACGACGAAAACTCTCGCCGTCCTCTGTTTCTCTGCCGCCTCTGTCGCCGTTTCTTGCCGTAACAAAGAAAGCCTTTGCCTTTGCCGTTCTCTGAGTCTCTGAGTCTCTGTGTCGAAAAACTAGTTACACACAGGTGTTCGGGGTTTTGTTTTTCTTATCGCTTTGCTTACCGGCCAGTTTGACTGCCCCCAGGCCGACTGTAGCTCCGATCAGACCGGCCAGCAGACCGAAGATCGCGTAGGAGATAATCGTCGCTATCGGGCCTGAGAGCCCCAGAATAACCGAATGGTTGTATACCGGTGTTAGCAGTCGTTTTATTACGCAAAGCAGGTTGGCGCACATTCCTCCCCCGCTAAGCAGTGCAATGGTCATCACGGGGTGTAAGCCTCGGTTCTGCGCGAATGTAACCAGGGCGTCCATAACGCCTCCAGCCAGCACCAGCAGCGCCATATACGGTATCCCGCCAGCCAGGTTCCCGCCCATGGCGAACGATGCAAGCATTGCTCCGGTTGTTCCCATAGTAGCTCCCAGGGGCGCACGCCAGATGAATCTCGCCGCCAGCACGGGTACGAGCCACAAGACGATTTTGTGCCCCGACAGGCCCAGGTGCAGGCGAACGTGCGCTGTGAACACCCCGACGATCATCCCGACGCCAATATTGAACAGCAGTGCTCGCAGGCATATGGTTTGCGCGAGGTTATTCCAGCGGTCGGCTACGTTTTCTATCGATTGGGATCCATGCATTGTGTTCGTTGCTCCATTCAATTCGCCATACGGGTTTTCCGCCGATCAGATTCGGGCGGACCCACTGAAAAGTTTCGTACTCATCTTCCTGGTTCGGTTTGCGGCCTTCGGCGTGTTCGAGGTCTATTCCCAGCTTTGTGATATCTTCGGACCTGACGCGGTCTGCGATATCTCTCAGGCCCGGTAATGCGATGAATCTGCCTTCCATTCCGCCTGCCCGCAGACCTACCGACGCTAGTGCGCCTATTACTCCGATTCCCTCACCGCCAAGGGGTCGCAGGTCGATCCCCTGGGCTTTGGCGAGGTCCATCGCGTCGGACATTTGCACAACTTCCTGAGTTGTGAGCAGCCCGAAGTCAATCACCGTCTGTGAAACTGTATCTTGGGCAACTACGCATACGCCCGGGTCTGAGCCCGGCGCCGACAGATCGCCCACGAAGTTGTATGCGAAATCCGCTTGCTCTTCTGCTCCATTGTCGGACGCAACTGCGAGGCATGCTCCGCTATTGTGGGACGTATAGGGGATTCGCGGGTCTTGTGGGAACTGGTGACGCGTAATGCCCACAGGTTCAAGACCGCGGGCCTTGCACTCCCTGGCAAGTTGCCTTGCCAACCACCCTGTGCCCGGGCTCGTCTCGTTATCCGTATCGTCCAAACCGATTAGTAATATTTTCATATGCTTGTTTTACTTAAAGGCTGCTCGGGGTTGATGGCTGACCATTCCAACTGTCCCGTCGAGCTGCAAATAGACTACGCCTCGCTTGTAGGTCCAGTGTGGGGTTTCCTCACCGCGGAGCCAGCAATCGCTCATTACCCATGTGGCTGGGTCCATGGTCCGGTGCAATTTTCGCGGCCAGGTAACGGTGACGCCTCGCCTTAGAAACTGCGAGGTATGCGGGCTGCTGGGTGGTGACTGGCATCCAAAGTAGTAGTATCCGATGTGGCCTTGGTCGGCCTGTTCGGGGCTGTAGGTGAACTCGGGCCTGCTGTCGCTGGGGCAGTAAAACGTCTCCCTGGACTCTATGTACTCGGGATACAGGGCGTTTAGCAATTCCGGTTGTGCGTTGAAGAGCTTCCCGCCGACCATGCTGGATGTCTCCTGCCCGACCGGATAAAACAGGCGGTGGTCGCTGGAGTACATTATGAGCCCCAAGCCGAGATGGTGTAATCTCGACTTGCAGAGCGTCAGTCTGGCCCGGCCTGCTGAATGGTCGAAATATACGTATGACAGCGACGACAGCGCCGCTATTACGCCCATAACCACCAGCATCTCCACTAATGTGAATCCGCCGCGTCGCGATTTTCGCCCGGCATGCGTGTTGTGTTTTGGTCTGGCCAAATGTTCGCTCAGGCCTTTCTTCGCTTTCGGAGCAGCGCTATCGCCATGCAGCCCAGGAGCGTAATTGACGTCGGTTCGGGCAGTACTGTAAAGGATGTGACTCCCTGGGTCGGGTTGTTCAGATCCTGCACGCCGGTGTTGGTGTGGTAGATGTCGGTGGGTTGGCCTTGCAGGTCGCTTTGCATGCCGTAAATGTTGAACGCCGCCGCACCGGGCAAGTTTTCAAACGCATAGCTGACTGTGATCGGATTGTTCTGTGTGAATAATATATTCTCGATCGCCATGAGCGAGACCATACCGCTGTCGAACGTGTGTGCGATCGGTTCGCTGGTTGGGTTCGTGGCTGAGTAGTAACCCGCAGGCCTGCCTGTATCGTATCCCAACGCCGCCGGGTCGTAGTATGCGAAATCGTTGACGCGATCGAAGGCGTATCCATTCAAGGTGCATGCGAAATTGGCGGGCAGTGTGTTTGCATCAACAGCCACCAGTACGAGTATTGTGGTGTATTCGGCGGCGCCTGTTTTTTTCAGGGTGAAGGTTCCGGTTTGGTTAGTCGTTTGGTGGTGCGAATCTGTTTCGTCGAACCGTATGGCCTTCATCCCGCTTGCCTTTGAGTTCTTGGCTCCGCCAAACGATACTCGGTATTCAACGGTATTGTTGGCTGCGTACATTCTCAGGCTCGGTGTTGAGGCGTTGTTATCGTCCATCCACGAGTCGTTGGTCAGGGTGTCCCAGGGTGTGTAGGCGCCTTGGACCGAACTGACCGACGCCGACAGTGTTACAGCGATCATCACCAGAGACGTTGCGAGTAGTTTAGACATAATACATTCTCCTTTTGGATTGATGGAACCGGCGGTCGGGCATTTCCCGTTAAACATAACATCCGCGTTCTCCATAAGTTAATCGAGCAAAAGCGTTATCAAGCAATCGAGTAATTTGCAGATAGGCCCGCCAGGCGGATGATTGGGAAATGACACGATGACAGAACAAACCTTCCCCGCATTACACAGGGATCGCCGTCTATCAGGTGTCTCCTTTTCAAACGCGGGAGGTATGAACGTTTCCATTCATGCCCAATGCCCTCAAGCCTTAGCAAAGAACCGTAGGTCTTTCGGGTCGGAGACTGTCTACAACTAACGAACAAACACTATTATGTTATCTGTGTAAATACAAGATAATTAATTTTATTCGGTGATATTCCCATGAAACTCTTTTGTGTGGAAGGGGTTAAATTCCACAGGCAAAGCGGGTCTGGGCGCGTCGGCGGAGCCTGGCGGTGCGGGTGATGCAGGTGTGTAACGCCTACGCTATACCGTTTCGAATGGTCGCTTTCAGGTCGTCAGCGGCAAAGATAACGTTGGTGGACAGGGTCTTTTTGATGTCGGTGTCAATGTCGCCCTGATCGTCTTGCCCGTTTGGCGCCTGCGTGAAGTTCTGCTCGATTACCGCTTTCAGCGTACCGCCCAGAGGCCAGGGCTCGATACCCATCGCCAGCAGTTCGCTTACCGCTTCGGCCGCTGAGTCAGCGTTAATGCCCGCGATGACCAGCGAGCCGTCATGAGCGGCTTGGAAGGCTTTTAAACCTGTCGTCGGGTCCCGCAGTTCGGTAAGTAGGATCGTGTCGGCGTCCTGGTTATCGATCTGCGACATTGCAGCCGCGTAGGTTAGCCTACCGCTCGGATCGATCTGTATTTGAGCGGCGTTATCGAGGTTCGGCGCTGCGTTCTGCTCGATGGCGATCACGCTGCGGTGGTCTGTATCTGCGCTGTTCAGCATCGCTCGCAGCGCGGTATCCCGCCCGGTCCTGCGTTTTGAAGCCACTATGATAAGCCCGTCGCCCTGAAGCAGTTGCTCCAGGCGTGTCTGTGCGGCGCTGTCCAGGTTCAGTTGTGCGATATTCGCAGGCCGCGGGGGCATGTGGATCACGAGTCTTACGCCGTGCAGCGTCGGTATCGCCGAAACGCCCAGCATAAGATCCCGCCCGTCGAGTCGATGAGTGAACTCCGCACTCAGCGGAACCGATATATTCGCAGAATCGATATCGCTCTCTGTGCGACCCAGCAGGCATGCAATGATTTCTTGCTTTACGTCCTGGGACAAGTTGCGATCAAAGTTGGGTTTTTCACGCAATCGACCGTCTATCCTCAATTGCAGTATGAGTTGGTCTTCGCGTGGGGTCAGGTGGATCGTTTGGGCGTTTTGTTCGGCTGCGTCTGCGAGAATCGCATCGCATATCTGGGTGGCCTGGAGTGGTTGCGGCTCGGGGGCATCGTCCTGTGGGGGCGGGGTTTTGTTAATTTGTTGAGCGGTGGGGAGCAACCTATCGTTGCGTTCAGGTTCGGGTGTTTCGGGTGTTTTTGGTATGTCGGGCGTTTCAGGCTCCTGGTCGTCCGCCTGGTCCGGTTCGATGGGTGCAGACTCCTGCGGCGCCTTGTCGATCTGCGCGATAGGTTCGGCTTCGGTGTCGCTGGTCTCTATGGGCGTAATTTCCGGTGTTTCTGGCGTTTCGGGCTCTTGGTCGTCTGCCTGGTCCGGTTCGATGGGTGCCGGTTCCTGCGGCGCCTTGTCGATCTGCTCGGTAGACGCCACTTCGGTGTCGCTGGTCTCTACGGGCGTAGTGTCAGGCATTTCGGGCTTGTGATCGTCTGTTTGGTCCGGTTCGCTGGGTGCGGGTTCCTGCGGCGCCTTGTCGGTTTGCTCGGTCGTTACGACTTCGGTGTATCCGGCTTTTACGAGCACCTGTCCCAGGTCTATACCCTGCTGGGTCAGGAAGTTTATCAGGTCCGATTCTGTGATCTGTGCTGCTCCGTCGGGCATGCGGCAGAAGTTTAAGGAACCGTCGTCCATCCACTTGGTGACAGCTCCCAGCGTAGTTCCAAGCAGTTTTGCGATCTGATACGTACTGAATAGTCTCTCGGTCATAATTCTATCTGTGTTACGGGTTCCTTCGCTTGCCTCCGATCCTCGAATGCGTCCGGATCGCACGTCTGATAAGTATACGATCTTAACCGGTATCTTGATTCTGTCAATACAAACACCAAAATTGGGCGCGTATATTGCTTCCATTTGCGGCGCCGGGCGGGCGTTTTTTGGGTTAATGACGGATTACCGAGGGGGGGGACGGATCAATATCCAACCGAACAACAAGAAATATCCAATGTTCAAGTTAACGTCAACAGCAACGTCAACAGCAACGTCAACAGCAACGTCAACAGCAACGTCACTACGACAACGGCGCGCGACACCGCAAGCGGTTCTGATTCGCTACCGTGCGCGAGACGCGCACTAAAACCGCTTGCGGTTTCGCGCCGTTCGCTTTTGACGTTGTCGTTGTCGTTGACGTTAACTTGGACATTGGATCCCGATGTACTTCGGGATTGTTCGGTTGGATATTGATCCGTTTTTTACTGTTTTCGGTGCGTGCGTCGATAAACGCTGGGTGATATTCCTTCGATTCGATTGAAGACGACGGCCATCTGTAGTGAGTCTGCGAACCCGAATTCATGTGCTATCGATTTGATCGACGCCTTTGTTTCTACTAGTTTACGTTTTGCTCGTTCAACTCTCAGGCGGGCGATTTCTGCGGCGATTGAGCGTCCCAGGCTGTTGCTGAACCGTCGTTCGAGCGTGCGGCGCGCCACATGCAGGTGTGTGGCTACGTCTCCCACGCGAATTGGCTTGTGCGAGTGTTCGGAGATGAATCTCAGTGCTCCGGCGACCAGGTCGTCTTCCACCGCCAGTGCGTCGGTCGAGCGTCGCGGTATAAGTCCGCCTATCGGTAGTAGGATAGGCTCCTCCGGGGCCTGCTGGCCGTTCATTATATCGTCCAGCAGCTCGGCTGCACGGTGGCCCACGAGCTCGTATCCCAAGTCGATACTGGTAAGAGACGGGTCGGGATGAGTGCAGATCACCGTTTCGTTATGCATTCCGACCAGCGCCACATCCTGCGGGACGTGCAGGCCTTTGCGATCGCACTCGCAGGCGACATGCCTGGCTAGCAAGTCGTACGATGTGCTGACACCTATAGGGCAGGACCATTCGTCGATCCACTTCCCCAACCGAGTGACGAACTTCCGCCAGTTCGCAGCGGTGAGCGTAATGTTGTCGGGGACCATCAGCACAGAGCACGAAAATCCCGCGGTATGCAACACCTCCTTGAAACCGGTAAGCCTCTCCTTGACGCTTCGTTCTCGCTTGCGTCCGAGAAAAGCGAATCGCTCGAATCCGCGGGCCATCAAATGCTTGGCGGCCACGCGACCGGCTTCTTTAAAATCCGGTGTGACCATCGGCACGCCGGTCTCTGGAGAATTATGCCAGACATTTACCAAAGGCACGCCTGCGGTTCGGGCCGCTGCGACCAGGCGGGGCGTTGCTCGCCCGATAATCCCGTCATATACCGCTTTAGAAGGTTTGGTTTCGAGTGTTAACTCGGGGTATTCGTCCAAAATGAACTTCCAACCACCGTGTTCTTGTGCGTAGCGATGGGCTCCGGCGAACACCTCGTGATGGCGTTTGTAGGGCCAGTCAAGCTCGATCGCTATTGCTACTCGTCTTTTCTCGTGCATTCGTAATCTCCGATGTCCACACAATGATAGCATGAAAAATAGAGCTTGTCTGCGCTATATAGTGAATAGTTTGGCATAAAAAACATGCAGGTTGCCGCAAAGAAAATTAATATGATGGAAAATGCGTGTGGTGAAATGGTATAATACGATCTTGATTGACGATCCGTTATTGGTGTTTTGCGGCGGAGTGTTGTTTCAGCGTTAAAATATAGTACGGTCTGTGATGGGTGGGGAACTGGAAGGACGTCATGGCGAAACGAAACCTAATCGGAACTGCATTTGCCCTTGCTACGGCTGTTGTATCGGTGTGGCTTGTGGTTTTGGTGGTGTTTGCAGATGTGAGTTTTTGCGGTGAGTCTGCGCCGACATCTCAACCGGCGTCGCAGCCGGCTTCTCAACCAGCTTCTCAACCAGCTTCTCGACCGGCGGGTAAGGCGTCTAAGAAGATCAAGCTTCCGGGTATAGAGATAAACGTTCCAAAGCGGTATGTTGATATCGAATCTCTGGTGTGTCTCGATCATGGGTCGCTTGAACTTATCGCCTGCACCAAGGGCAGCAAGGAGCACGAGTCGATCATCGCGATCCAGGCCAAGCCTGCTCATATTCACGCGGCGCTGCTGTTGCTGGGAGCCAATCCGGGGAATCCGGCGATGCAGAAGCCGGTCAACAAAGAAATGACCCGCTGGATGCACCTGCCTCCGTCGGGCGAGCCGGTGGACGTTTCGCTGGTGTTCAAGAATAAAAAGGGTAAGCTGATCGATCGCCCCATCAGCGATTTCGTGGAACCTGCCGGTAATGATTTCGACGATATCGATGGCGTGGAAGAAGACCCAAACCCAGTGCGAGCCAAGTTCCCCAACACATTCCTCTTCGCCGGATCGCTCCTGCGCAGAAACGGTTCAGGCCCGATGACCTACATGAGCGGAGTGAGTGGGAATGTAATTTCAATATCAACTTTCGGCGACGAACTTCTCTGCCTTCCGGGCGTCCACGCCAAGGGCAATCAAGCGCTGATGTGGCAGGTTAATGCTACTGATCTGCCGAAAGTCGGAACCAAAATCATACTTCGCCTGCGACCGCAGGCCAAACCAGCAGCCAAACCCCGCCCTAATTCAAAAGCCCATACAAAGAAATAACACCATGAAACAGAAACAGAAAATCGGACTGGTATTCGTATCTCTACTTTTTATCTGTGTAAGCCTCGACGCTGCAGATAAGACAAAAAGCTTTTACAAGGCCCCGGGCCTGTTCTCCACTCGTCCGAGTGAGACAAAATCGCTGCAGACCATTGCCCGTTTCGGTCCGGTCGGTATGGGCATCGAGCTGCATCAGCCCGCCTTCGTGATGAAGATCAAGAACATCGAAGAAGGCTCGCCCGCTGCTGCGACCGGTAAGCTCGAGAAAGGCCAGACCATCGAGACCATCAACGGTCAGAAACTCGCCGATATCGACCCGCGCATGCAGTTGGCCCAGATACTCGCAAAGGCTGAAGCCACCGACGGAGTCGTCAAATTCGCCATCAAGGGGCAGTCTGAACCGGTCACCGTCAATATTCCAATACTCGGCGCCTACAGCCCGACCTGGCCGCTGAAATGCAAGAAGTCAGACAAGATCGTGCGTCAGGTTGCCGACTACCTCTCCAAGCCCGATTCGAACAAAGGTATCGCCGACATCAGTATGATCTTCCTCCTGTCGACCGGTGATGAAAAGGATCTGGCCGTAGTTCGCAAATGGGCCCGTAGCGCCGCCAAT
The DNA here is from genome assembly GCA_018645065.1 of Phycisphaerales bacterium. GTDB lineage: Bacteria > Planctomycetota > Phycisphaerae > SM23-33 > SM23-33 > BS750m-G57. The sequence goes on along the minus strand of JABGPF010000010.1, from coordinate 25,452 downwards.
AGCCCGCACACCTACGCATGGTATATCGGTTTCGCTGGTGTTCCGCTGTGTGAATACTACCTCCGCACCGGTGATAAAGAGGTGCTCCCGGGCATCCAGAAGTGGGTCGATAACGCGGTGAAGGGTCAGTATCTCGACGGCTGGGCCGGGCGGGGCGGAGTTTGCTCAGTCACTTACGGTAACGGGCACCTCAATGCAGGCGGTACAGCAGTGGTGACGTTCCTGCTGCTGGCTAAGGAATGCGGCGCAGATGTTCCCGAACATGCCCTGAAGGGCGCGCTGGTTCACTTCTACCGATACGCCGGACGCGGGGGCAACCCTTACGGCGACGGACGAACCGAAGTCGGATTCGTTGATAACGGTAAGAACGGTAACCTCGCGTTTGCGATGGCTGCTGCTGCTTCGCTAACGCCTGACGGTGAAAATTCTGTCTACGCCAAGGCTCGCGACGTGTGTGCGATGACCAGTTTCTACACCACTACTTTCATGCTCCACGGGCATACCGGCGGTGGGATTGGCGAGATATGGCGCAGTTCGGCAATGGGTTTGCTGTACGATAAGAAACAGAAACAGTATCGCGAGTTTATGGACAACCGCCAGTGGCACTACGACTTGTCGCGTCGCTTTGACGGCTCGTTTGGTATCCTCGGCGGGGGCGGTTACGATAATGTAAAGTGGGGCATGGCTTACCCGATGGCTTACACCATCCCGCGCAAAACACTGCGAATCACCGGCGCTCCGCCGTCCAAATATTCAAAAAAATACCAGCTTCCGAAATTGCCCTGGGGAACAGATGCCGATAACGCCTTCGTGTCGTTAAGGGCTGTGCCTGATAAGAACGACAAGGTCCAGGACCTCTCTGGCGAGACGCTGGCGAAAGATTCAAGCCTGCAATTTTTCCGCCGTTTCCACGCCGCCGAGCAACCCAGCGACGATGTGATCCGCAAGTATATGCACCATCAGAGTCACAACATCCGCTTCGTCGCAGCCAACAAGGCCCTGGGCGTCAACAGCGCTTATATCGGTTGGCGCAAGCCCGGCGGTAAGATGCGCAAAGAGCTTGTTATGGAGTTCCTGGGCTCGAAATCCCCATGCGTGCGACGCGCTATGTTCATGGCGATCTACGAAATCCTGTGGCGTGAAAAACGCACCGAAGTGCTCACCCGCGACATCTTCGACCTTGCGGTTAAAGCTGTAAAAAACCCCGCCGAAGCGTGGTCGGTAAAAGATCCCGCGATGCAGATTATCGGTCACGCCCCAGCCGACTGGGTCGTCCCGCACGTCGATCTCCTGCTGGGATACCTTAATCACAGCGAGTGGTGGCTGCAAAACGCAGCCCTAACCGCCCTGACACCCGTGGTTGCCGACCAGCGTTGTTACAAAAAAGTGCTCCCGCTGATTGGCGAACTGGTCAGGACGAACCAGCGATCAGCACTCACCAGCGGCCTCCTGCCGGGCATTCGCGCCAAGATCAAGGCGGCTGGTCCCGCGGTGCATAAGTTGGCGTTGAAGACGCTGAAGGAGAGCTACACCGGTTACGCTGGCGTGAAAACCGCTCGCGGCGGTCAGAACATTACATCAGTCTACAACTCTCACCTGACATTCGTCGCCAGTTCGCTGGCCGATGTACCGGGCGGTTTGGACGTGCTATACGATGCCGGGCGGGCGCGTTTCCCCCAACAGATTCTTCCCTACAAAGAGTTCTTCCTCGCCGCCGATCCCAGCCAGTTCGGTCCCAAGCTGAAGAAGGCGATCACTCCGATCATCCTGAACGAATTGATCCCCGAGTACGTTGGAAGGAACCGGGTGAGATTGCAGAAGCTCGTTGCCGCTGAAACGCAGAACGCATATCCCGGCGGCGATAATGTCGATGGTTTGGTTGCTCTGCATAAACGGGCCGGACACGACCAATACGAATGGCGCATGTTCGCTGACCTTCGCGACGCCGAGTGGTCTTACCATACCTTTGACCCGATCACCGCCGAGCAAGTCCCATGGGACGTGCTCATCACGCGATACCGCGAGGTAACCTTGCCCAAGGGCATGGAAAACTGGTTCGCCACTGACTTCAATCCCGCCCAGGCCGCCTGGAAAAAAGGCAAGAGCCCGTTCGGTCAATACATGGGCAAGATTTCCCAGTCGCCCGTATCCAAATGTTCAGCGGCGTGTGTTGGTCCTATCTGTTACGGAGCAACTAAAGTGAACACATTGTGGGACAAAGAGGTCCTGCTGATGCGCGGGACATTCAAGATCCCCGCGGTGAAGGAGGGGTATCGCTATCGCTTGCGTATTAATCATAGAGGCCACGTTGGTAATGGCGGTGGTTACGGTGTCTACATCAATGGCAAGCTGTTGATCGAGCAGGACCGCTGTGTCGGTCGTGGCGGCGGCGGGAAGCCCAAGGGAGCGTTTATCACTAAAGAGTTCCTTTCGGATATCGACGGCGGTGAGGTGACTATCGCGGTTAAGAGCTTCCTTCGCTTCAGCGATAAGTACAAGGTCAAGCCGAGCAAGCGAGTCCCGCAAGGCAGGATGAGTTTGCACATCGAGGCCCAGAAGATCCCTCCGATGGGCGACGATCTGGTGAGCAAGTCGGCGGCGGTTGTTCCGATGATCTCGTCGGCGTGGCAGGCGGCCCAGTGGTTGGAGGATCGCAATAAGCCCGCCGGCGATCAGAGTTTCCGCTGGGACGGTAAGTTCGTTGCGAATCCGAAACTGATGGGAAGTTGGAACCTCATCGCACAGGTGAAGACTATCGATGAATTCGATCCCACGAAAAAACCGAGGCGCGTTAACCGCCCTGGGTTCTCGACGATGACGTTCAAGGATAACGCCCTGACCTCCAGCCCCCTGTGGATGTGGTCAGGCGACACCCTGATGGATATCAGCAAGTATCAGGCGCTGAAGATGCAGATCAAGAAGATCGACGGCGCCGAGTATCTGTTCATTGAAACGGGTGGATTCAGCACTCGTAACAAACCGGGCTGGAAATCGCAGCTGTACGTGATGAAGCGTAAATAAACGACTGTGCCTGCGGTTGTTAATGCAGATGCAATAAAGGATAAGGATCAAAAGGAACCATTATGCATAAACGAATAGGTGCGGTATCTGTATTGGCGGTTTTCATATGCGCGGGCGTTGCGGGCGCTGCCGGTGAGGTGAAAAGCTTTTACAAGGGTCCTGCTGTGTTTTCCACTCGACCGAGTGAGACCAAATCGCAGCAGACCATTGCGCGTTTCGGGCCTGTGGGCATGGCGATCGAATTGCATCAGCCTGCTTTTGTGATGAAGGTTGGGAAAATCGAAGAAGGTTCGCCCGCAGCTACCGCAGGTAAGCTGAAGGCCGGGCAAATCATCGAGACCATTAACGGCCGGAAACTCGCCGACATCGACCCTCGCATTCAGTTGGGACGGATCATCACCGCCGCCGAAGCCAGCGACGGTAAGGTCAAGTTCATGGTCAAAGACACACCTGGCGACAAGGCGCAACAGGTGATCGTTAATATCCCCGTGCTAGGCAAGTACAGCCCGACCTGGCCGCTGAAGTGCGCCAAGTCCGACAAGATCGTGCGCAACTTCGCCGATTATATGGCCAAGCCAGGCACCGACCCCGGGTTCGGCGGGATTGGAATGCTGTTCCTCGTGTCCACCGGTGACGACAAGGATCTTGTTACTGTGCGTAAATGGGCCAGGGGATTGGGGACGGCGACCTATGCGTGGCATCTCGGTTATGGCGGTATTCCGCTGTGTGAGTACTATCTTCGCACGGGCGATCAGTCGGTGCTCCCGGTAATCCAGAGGTGGGCCGATTCGGCGACGAAGGGCGAGTTCTTCGGCGGCTGGGCCGGAAGAGGCGGGGTGGCGGGAGTAAACTACGGTGGCGGCGGCGGGCACCTGAACGCTGGTGGTACAGCGGTTGTGACCTTCCTGCTGCTGGCCAAAGAGTGCGGAGTCAAAGTTAACGACGATACGCTTCACCGAGTGCTGAGACACTTCTACCGCTATGCCGGACGCGGAAACAACCCGTACGGAAACGGCAGAACGGAAGTCGCCTTCGTCGATAATGGTAAGAACGGTAATCTCGCTTTTGCGATGGCTGCGGCGGCTTCGCTCACGCCGGACGGTGAGAAGTCGATCTACGCCGCCGCTCGCGACGCTTGTGCGATGACCGGATTCTACACCACTACTTTTATGCTGCACGGACACACCGGTGGTGGTATTGGTGAAATCTGGCGCAGCGCTGCGATGGGTCTTCTTCGCGACAAGAAGCCGACGCAATACCGCGAGTTTATGGACAATCGACAGTGGCATTACGAACTGTCTCGCCGCTGGGACGGTTCGTTTGGTATCCTCGGCGGAGCGGGCTACGACAAGGTTTCATGGGGCGCAGGTTACCCGCTTGCCTACACTATTCCTCGTAAGACTCTGCGCATCACCGGTGCGCCGCCTTCCAAGTTCTCGAAGAAATACAAGCTGCCCAAACGCCCCTGGGGAACCGAGGCTGATGATCTGTTCGTCTCTCTCCAGGCCCCAGCCGATAAGAACGGAAACCGCCAGGACCTTTCCAAAGAAAAGCTGGCAAGCGACTCGGCCAAGCAGATTCTGGAGCGGATGGCTGCGTCGGACGAACTGAGCGACGCGGTGATCAGCAAGTACGCTCACCACCAGGACCATGCCGTCCGCATCGCAGCGGCGCGCAAGGCGATGGGCATCAACACCAACCAGGTCGGTTGGCGCCTCCCGGGCGGTAAGCCAAGGCTTGAACTCGCTGTAGAACTGATCAAATCGAAGGACCCGCGAGTGCGTCAGGCTGTGCTATACGCGATTAACAAAGATTATCCGGGCGACAAGATTCTCACGCCTGAAGTGTTTGGTCTGCTGATCAAGATGGCGGGCGACCCGGCTGAATCCTGGTGGGTCAAGGACGCCGCTTTGAACCTGATCGGACGCGCATCGGCGGACATGATCGCTCCTCACGTTGATCTTCTGGTCGGATTTCTGAAGCACGAAGAGTGGTGGTTGCAGAATTCGGCGCTTACGGCGCTGGCTCCGGTGGCGGGCGATGAACGCTGCTACCGCAAGGTTGTGCCCGCAGTCGGCGAACTGCTCAGGACCTGCCAAATCTGGAACGCAACGGCAGGTACGATCAGCCGGATTAACGCTAAGCTCAACACCGGAAGCCCCGCAGTGCGGAAACTCGCCGCCCAGGAGTTCAAGAGTGCTTACATCGGGTATACGGGCGTAAAGACGGCGCCGGGCGGTCAAAACGTCATCTCCAATTTCGATTCCCATATGGAGTTCCTCGCCCAGTCGCTAGCCGGCGTGCCAGGCGGGTATGATGTGCTCTACAAAATCGCAAAAGAGAAGTTCCCCAACAAGGCCCTTCCGTACGCCAAGATATTCCTCGCCGCCGATCCCGAGAAATTCGGGCCCGAACTGAAGAAGGCGATCATGCCGATCATTCAGGAAAAAGTGATCTATGAATTCATCGGAAAGAACCGCAGGACATTGCTGGCTGAAGCGGCTCCGACGAAATCGAGAGTACACCTCAAAGGCCGTGTCGATGAACTCGCAGACCTCTACCGAAAAGTCGGGGTGCAGGATTACAACTGGCACAGTTTCGGGCCGGACCTGAAGAACGCCAAGTGGGACTACCATACGTTCGAACCGCAAGAGAAGAAGAAGTACGATATCTCGCCCTGGCGTTATCGCAAGGTGACGTATCCGGCGGGAATGGAAAACTGGTTTGCGACCGATTTCGACCCCGCCAAAGCCGGGTGGAAAAAAGGCCTGGCTCCCTTCGGTCAGTACAATGGCAAGCTGGTAACCACGCCGCGAAGTTGCTCAAACCTGGACTGCGGGCACAGCGATCCGATGCGCACGTTCTGGGACAAGGAAGTTCTGCTGCTACGCAAGACGTTTAAGTGTCCTGCTCTGAAGCCCGGACACCTTTATCGTATTCGTGTCGGAGCCGGTCAGCACGTTGGAAGCGGCGCCGGTTTCAGTATTTACATTAATGGCAAGCAGATGAGCGAAGCCAAAGAGGGTAACGGAAGACGCACCGGCGGCCGGCCTCGCGGTGCGTACGTCACCAAAGACTTCGTCGAAGAGTTCAACAAGGGCGAAGTTACGATCGCTGCGATAACTTTCCTGAGATATGGCAATAAGGCGATCGTCAAGATGCCCCCGATTGCACAGGGAATCTTCCGTATTTGGCTTGAAGAGATGAAGTTCCCGACCGTTGATGATGCGGCGATTCGCAAATCGGCGGCTGTGATTCCGATGCTCTCGAGCAAGTGGCAGGAGACGAAGGAAGATGGCGACAAGTACCTCTATGACGGAAAACCCGTCGCCAATGCGCAGCTCATGGGCACGTGGAAATCTGTCGCTCAGGTCAAGACGATAGGCGAGTTTGATCCCGCCAAGAAGACCAGCCCCGGGCGGACCCCGTTTACGACAGTGACCTTCAAGGACAAGGGAATGACCAGCGACGGACTCTGGATTTGGTCGGGTGACACGCTGATGGATCTCAGCAAGTATCAGGCGCTGAAAATGCAGGTCAGGAAGATCGGCGGCGCCGACTACTTGTTCATCGAAACGGGTGGATTCAGCACTCGTAACAAACCGGACTGGAAACCGCAGTTGTGCGTGATGAAGCGTAAGTAGGCGTTCGGCCTGCAAGAGCGAAGAATGAGTTATGTAATGAATACCTCCAGGAAGAACCATTTAACGGAATTGGCTTTTGCGGTTCTGTTTGCGATCCTGTTTGCGGCGCCGCTTTTGGCGGCGGATAATAGACGCTTGCCTCTTGTCCCTTATCCCCAAACGGTCACCTTGCGGAAAAGCGACTTTGTCCCTCCGAAAAATCTCGTCCTGAAATTTGCCGATGGCGACACGAAAATCAAATCGATCGCCGCCACCTGCGTCAAGGATCTTGGCGCCCTGAAATTCTCGGCGTCATGCGACAAGGCGGTTGATCGAGAAAAAGTCGGTGTTATTGAGCTTTCCATACGGAATGACAAACTTCTGGGCGCAGAAGGGTATCGTCTCACAATTGACTCGAAAATATCCGTGTCAGCCGCCACCGCCAAAGGGCTCTTCTGGGGCACTCGCACCGTGCTCCAGTTGCTCCAAAAAGGCCCGGGCAAACCAGTGCCCCAATTGGCGATCACCGACAAGCCCAGTTTTCCCTACCGCGGACTCATGGTCGATAATGCACGGAAATTCCACTCGCTGGAGTTCCACATCAAAACGATCAAGCAGATGGCGTCGTTCAAACTGAATCGCTACCAAATACATTTCAGCGACGACCAAAGCTATACCCTGCCGAGTGAGGCGTTCCCCAAGCTGCCCACCAAGGACCGCTGCTACACCAAGCAACAGGTGAAGCAGCTCGTTGCCGCCGCGAAAGAATATCACGTGATGATCGTTCCGGAAATCGACGTGCCCGGACACGCCCGGGCGATGCTCAGGGGTATTGCGTCTCTCAAATGTACCGACAAAAACAAGTTGTGCATCGGTAACGAGAAGACTTACCAGACGCTTGAAAAACTGTTCGCCGAGATCATGGAAATGATCCCCGGTGAGTACTGGCACCTCGGCGCCGACGAGATCCATTACAAAGGAACAAAGTGCGTTGCCTGCTTGAAGAGAATTAAGGATGAAAAATTGGCCGACGGCGACCAACTTTTCAACTACTTCATCAATCGCATGCACGGCGTGATCAAGCCTAAGGGACGCAAGATGCTCGTGTGGGAAGGTTTCAGACCCACCCAGAGCCCGAAAATTGACAAAGATGTTATCGTGTGCCCCTTCGATATCAAGCACGCCGGGATCATGCCACGCGATTACTTCCAAGCCGGTTACACCGTGCTGAACACCTCATGGACCCCGCTGTACATCGCAGATCGCCTCTACATGACAACCCCCGAGATACTCGCAAGATGGTCGCCTAATATGTTCGGCGCCGGGCGAAGCCCTCAGCCTTACGCGTACTGGAAAAAGTTCCGCCCCGGTTCCTTCAAGCCAGGGCAGATAATCGGGGCTCAAATGTGTTCCTGGGCCAATGAGGAAAAAGTCGAAGCCGGGCTCATCTTCGGCACGGGCCCCGGGTTCGAGAATTACGGACGGCCCGGTCCGCGAGCACAGATCATGGCAGAACGTCTCTGGACCGGTTCGACGACTACGCCCAAGGATCTCCTGGAAAGAGTGGGCCAAGCCTATTGGGAGCGCCCCGGCACGCCCCGGTTGGAACCGGTAGCACCTAAATCGCCGATCATTAACCCACCAAAATCATAGTAATAAGATGGTTCGTGATGGTGTTCCCGGAACGAACGAACCAGACAATGTGAAAACTCAAAGGAATGCAAGAATGAAGATCAAAATCAAAACCGTATTGGCCTTTTCATCACTGGTGCTGGCAGTTATGGCTACTGGTATATCAAGCGTATCGGCGGCAAGGAAAAAAGCAGCTGAGCCAACACCGCTAACCGCTGCCGGGCAGAAACTCCAGGCGCGTTATACCGGTATGCTCACCGCGCTGAAGGCGGATCTTTCCAAATCCCTGCCGGCAGTGTCAGAGCAGAAAAAGACTGCCTACCTGAACGCCCGCAATGCTGAAAAGACCGCCGAAGCTGCGGTTACAACCGCCCAGAAAAACTTCGGTATGATCTCCAAGGGACAAGCTCTGGTGGGGCATGCAAAGGGTAAGTGGATCGGCGGAGCCGACAAGGGAATCGCCGCGACAACGGAGAAACTCAAGAATGCAACTACCGATGCCGAACGCGAAACGCTACAGGCGGAACTCGCAAAATGGCAGAAGAATCGGGAAGATGGATACGCGGCACTCAAGGAACGCCAGGGGATCCTCGACAAGGCGTTGCGTGACAAGCCGAGATTGGTTCAGGAACTTGACGCAGCAAAAGCAGCTCTTAGCGGGGCACAGGCCGGGACGATCCAGGCGGTCAAAAATCTCAATATCGAATCGTTCCTGTCGAGCAATAAGCTGGACGCAAAACTGGCGAAATACGTTGTCCTGGCAACGGCCACGCCGCACGGATTGGCCCAGTTCGCAGAGAAGGGCAAGGGGCAGGCAAAGCTGATCGAAAAGATGCTGGGCGATAACGCTCTGATGATACAGATGGCTGTCGCCGGCGGACCTCAAACTACCCGAGGCGGAACTAGCCAGTACGGCCCGGCGATGAAGATCTACACCGATATCCAGGCGGCAAGCAAGAAGGCGTCAAGCGGTGTTTTGCAGCGAGTGGCGCTGGCGGTGAGCCTGGCGCATGCGACACCAATTAAGCAGCGAAGCGCCGTAGCCCTGACTGAGGCGCCGGCGACTGTGGACCCGGTCAAACGATACCTGAGCTACGAAAAAGCATTCCTCAATGGCGAACTGGATGCGGGCTTTAAGGGTATGAGCGTATGGGACTACTGCATGGTGGTCAACGGCGAAGAACCGGATGAAATTAGCGCCTGGGGCCGCGATATGCTCAGTAACTATCGGCCCGATCATATCTCCACTTCGGACTATCGCTGGCGTTATGTCAAAGCCGTAGCGACTGACGTAAAGTACGGTTCGCAGGACAATAAATACGACAAGCCCGACTTGCAGTTCTTCCAGAATATCCTGATGAACGGTGGTGTTTGCGGGCGGCGTGCCTTCTTCGGGCGATTCATTCTGCGGGCCTTCGGGATCCCCACTCTGGCGCGTCCTCAACGAGGCCATGCCGCTCTGGCCCACTGGACACCCGACGGCTGGGTGATCTGCCTGGGTGGTGGTTGGGGAGCCGGCTGGGTGCAGGGACGCAACAAGGACCTGGACTTCCTGGCCGTTACGCAGGCTCGGAATACGGGCAAGCCGTACATGAAGGTCAAGCGAGCCCAGTGGGTTGGTGACGTTATGGGCGAGACGCGGATCTTCGGATTGCTCGGTGGCGATCCGGAATTCTGGAATGGCGTGGCGCTTTACCGTCAGCGTGCGATTATTCAAGAGGCCAAAGCAGTCGCCCTTGCCGCAGTCGGTACGGACCTTGGCGAAGCAAATGAATCCAAGGTCAAAGAAGCTATCAAAGCGGTGAACATCGCCAAGAAAGACCGGAAGATCGTCGTCGGTAAGGATGGAGTTATCACCATTCCCGCCGCGGCATGCAGCAAACCGACCAACAGCACGCGAAAGATCATCTTCATGCCGAGTAACCTCGGCGGGATGCAGTTGCACTATAACCGCACAGGCGGCCCTGAAACGTTCGAATACACCTTCAACGCACCGTCAGCCGGGAAGTACGCCTTGGGCGCACTAGTGGTGACGCCGAGTTGGAAGCAGCATCTGATGGTTACGGTTAACGGCGCCGCGGCGCCGATCGACATCGAGCTGCCTCACACCGTAGGCATGTGGGACAAGATCCAACCGGTCACGGTCTCGCTGGTCAAAGGGAAGAATGTACTGAGCTTCTCACGCGACCACGAGAGGCTCAAGGGATTGACTATCAAGGAGTTTACGCTGACGCCGGTGAAGAAGTGATGCAACGGCGCCCTTGAGTTTGCGGACCCTCGCGAGAAAAACCCCCCAGCAGGAGCTTGCGAAAGAACGAGTTGGAGATGCTGTGACAATGAATCAGAGACTATCTAAAACAGCGGCGGTTTCCGTCATGACCGCAGCGGTGCTGCTTTCTGCTTTTACGCTGGACGCCGCGGAAAAAACCGCACCAGCGAAGCTCGAATCAGACATCGAACTGGGCGCGCCATTTACCGACAACGCGATTCTGCAGCAGCAGATGAAGGTCCCGGTCTGGGGCGCCTCCAAACCTGGGGCGAAAGTCACGGTAACTTTCGGTGGTCAGACAAAGACCACCGTTGCGAAAGATGACGGTAAATGGAAAGTTACGCTTGCCCCGATGCCCGCAGATAAGTTGAACTCGCTCAACAAGGCGCCCAAAGGCCGGAGCTTAACTATCGTCGCCGAGCATGGTGGTAAGAAGGCGACTGTAACGCTTAAAAATATACTTATCGGTGAGGTTTGGCTTTGCTCGGGTCAGTCGAACATGGCTGGTAGATTCGGAAGGGATGTGTATCCCAGGGGCTCGCTGGCCAAGGCTGACTTCCCCGCCCTGCGCAGGCTCGAGGACGGAGCCTGGATAATTTGCACGCCTAAAACGACGGGGCGGTTCTCGCGCGTCGGTTTCTGCTTTGCCCGCAGGGTGCAGCGTGAGTTGATGATCCCCGTAGGCGTGATGATCGCCGCCACCGGCGGATCGCCGATCGAATCATGGATGCGGATGGTCCCTGAGAATCTTCAAAATCCGAAGCACAAAAGGGCCCCGGGTAAACCTCGACGCATAACCAATTACGAATCCAAGATCGCGCCGCTGGTCGGATACGCGATACGCGGCGCGCTGTGGTATCAGGGCGAGGGCAATGCGAATGATGGACGCGAATACTTTTTGAAAATGCAGTCGATGATTGGCGATTGGCGCAAATCCTGGTCGCAGGGCGATTTCTCCTTTTACTTTGTCCAGATCGCCAGCATAGGCAGTTCGTCCAAAGACAAGCCCGCCGGCGGTGATGGGCGGGCGAGGATCCGAAACGCTCAATTAGAGGCGATGACCATCAAGAACACCGGTATGGTGGTGGCGATCGATGTGGGGGCGGTGCGTGAACATCCGCTCAATAAATATGACGTTGGAATTCGCCTGTCGCGATGGGCGCTGCACAAGGACTATGGCCGGAAAAAACTGGTCCCCAGCGGACCGATCTACAAAAGCTGCAAAATTGAAGGCTCCACCATTCGAGTCAGTTTTGACTACGCGAAAAACGGTTTAATGCTCGCCAGCAAAGCCGACTACGTCCCGGTCAAGCCAACCCCCGGCGCGAAGATGCCCTGGTTGTCGATTCAGGACAAGGGGGGGGAATGGCACTGGGCGGAAGGGAAACTGGACGGTTCCGATTTGATCGTTTTCAACAAAAACGTCAAAGAGCCCCTCGCCGTACGCTACGCATACACGCAGTACCCCGCCGGTTGCAACCTCTACAACAAAGACGGCCTGCCGGCTTCACCGTTTAGCACATGCGGGTATTAAAACCTCGCAAAAGAATACAGGATTTACAGTCATGAACAATAGAACAATCAGAACAGGGGCGATATTCGCCTTCGCGGCGGCCATGCTGCTTAACGTTTTCGCAGCCAGCGGAGCTACGCAAGCCCCGAGCCCCAAACCTGCGATCAAATTGGGCACGCCCTTTGTCGATAACGCGATTTTGCAGCGTCAGATGAAGGTCCCTGTATGGGGCTGGAGCAAACCGGGCGTGAAGATTGGGGTCCAGTTCGCCGGGCAGAGCAAGTCGGCTGTCGCTGGGGAAAACGGCAAGTGGATGCTCAAACTCGACGAACTCAAAGCCAACGCCAAACCGGCTGAGATGATTATCAGCGATAACGCGGGCAAGAAGGTCGTCCTCAAGAACATCCTCGTCGGCGAGGTGTGGTTGGCGTCGGGCCAGTCCAATATGCAGTGGCCGGCCAATAAATGCGTCGTCGGCAGGAAGCTCATCCCTGACATTCTCGCCCGCGTGAAAGAGGGCAAGGAACCGATGCCGATCATCCGCGAGGGGAAAGTTACCGACGTATTTTCTTCGCTCTATCCGACCGAGCATGCCCAGGGCGCATGGAGCGATAAATGGCAGGACTTCAGTGCCATTTCGTTTGCCTTCGCCTACGACATTGCAAAGGAACTGAAGGTTCCGGTCGGTATTGTGAACTGTGCGTTCAGCACCACGCAGATTCAGGCCTGGGCCCCGCGTGAAGGTTTCGCCGGCGGTGAGGATGGATACACCAAGGCGATCTACAAGAGGATTCTCGAAAGCGATCTCAAGGCCCCGGAACATAAGAAGGCATGGTCGGCTTACTACCAGTCTTTGCGCGACTGGGCCAGGGAATGCGCCCAGCGAGTTGAGAAGAAGCTGCCCGTAACCAGACCGCCGTCGGCGCCGGGAAAACTGCGCGGCAATCGCGATATCAGTTGGATGTACAACGGTAAGATTCACCCCATGGTTCCCTACGCCATTCGCGGTGGGATATGGAACCAGGGTTACGCTAATCAGAACGATGGCATTTTCTACCGCAACAATCTGCACTCGCTGGTTCGCGGCTGGCGTAAGGTGTGGGGCAAGCCTGACTTGCCGGTTTACTTCCACCAGTTCTACTGCCCGGGCAAGAAGTTCGACGACGGGGTGACACTCAACGATACCGCAGAGATGCGCCTCGGCACGTGGTTGGCGTCAAAAGAGATCCCCAACGTCGCAATGGCCAGCCAGATCGACATCACCGGCGGGGTTCACTACTACAACAAAGCCGTACCCGGCCAGCGCCTCGCCCGCCACGCTCTCAAGAATCAGTATGGTAAGAAGATCATCGCCAACGGACCGACGTACAAGGGCTACACCGTCAAGGGCGATAAGTTGATCCTCGAACTTAACTACGCTGCCGGCCTGGTCGCCGGTCAGTCCATGACGGACAAGGGCGGATTTGCCGATCCCGTTGTCATCAAGAACGGCGCCCCGCAGGTCAAGCTCTTCCACATCGCCGACAAGGATCGCGTCTGGCATCCAGCCAGCGTCAAAATCGTCGGTGAGACAATCGTCCTGACCGCTCCTGGCCTGAAGGCCCCGTGCGGCGTGTCGTACGGTTGCAACGGCGTAGGCCCGCAACTGAGCATCTACAACAAAGCCATGCTCCCGCTGACGCCCTTTATCTACTACCAAAACAAACTGGTCACCTCGACCAACTGGCCTATGGATCACATCAAGATCGCCGGTAAGGTCATCGACCCCACAACCTACGGCGCCCAGGAAGTCTACCGCAAGCTTACGCTGCTCAGCCCGCAGTTCCGCAACGGTGGGGTGCTGCAAGCCGGTGCGCCCACGCGGTTCTACGGTGGGGCGCTGCCCGGTTCGGTGGTTAAGGTCACCTTCAACGGTTCGACGCAGAGCGTCACCGTTGGGCCGAACAAGTCGGACTGGGAAGCGACGTTCCCCGCCTTGCCCGCCAGCATCAAACCCAAAACGCTGCACGTTACCTGCAAGCTTGACGGCGTGCTGGTGCACCAGCGGAAGATCAGCGGCCTGGCGATGGGCGATCTTTGGTATGTGTCGCTTCAGGACCCGGCGATGCCCAGGGCAAAGGGCTGGCCTAAGTCACCAGTGGCTACGGGAAATGTGCGTATGTTGATGGCGTTCGCGATGAAGCGAACCCATGGGCTTCCCGACCGTTTCAAGCTGAGTTCTTCCGGCACACAGAACAGTCGTTTCTTTTCCACATGGGCCGCTGGTGAGGGAGTGGCAAAGGTCCTTGGCGATCGGATTCACGCCAAAACCGGCAAGCCGGTCGGTATCATTATTATGAACTCACTGGGCGATTTGCCTATCAAGGCGTGGGTCGGTTATGACTCGCTCAAGCAGTGTCCGGCATGGAAGGGCGATGCCGATGAACTCTACTCCCGCTACGCCCCGGACCCCAAGGTTTACGCCTCCAACGCCGAAACCTACATCTCCGACTGGAAGGCATACTGGAAGAAAGTTGCGACCGATCCGACATTCGAAGCCGGCGCCATGCCTCGCTTCCCAGGCTCAAAATCCGTCAAAACACCCGCGACCATGACCTACAACATGCTGATCTGCGCCTTCGGGCCGGGCAACTTTAAGGGCGTTATCTGCCTGACGCCAAAGAGCTTCCTGGGCGAAGATAAGGGTGCCGGTTTCGGAACACGATTCTCGATAATGGCCAATTCCTGGAAGGACACCTTCGCCTACGGTAAGCAGGTGTTGGACCCGCACTTTTTCTACACCGTCCCCAGCAAGACCCTGGCGCCGAAGATTACTACGCCCACCGGGATCAAAGGTAAGGCAACTGCATACGAAATGAACCAGTGGTTGACTACTTACGATCCGAAAACCCGAAAAACTGCCGTCGGCGAGGATGTTGTTAAGTTCCTCGAATCCGCGGTTAATGCAGTGTACAAATAAGGAAAAGACTAATGAAGATACGAACGCTATTTATAGCTCTCTGCCTGGCTGTGAGCCTGGTGACCGGTGCTGAAGCCGCTGAGAAGAAAATCAAAAAAGAGAAGCTCCAGATCGTCTTTCTTCTGGGGCAGTCCAATATGGTCGGTTTGGCGGCGGTTCCCACTGCCCGGTACCTTACCGTACCGCAGTATATCCCGCCCAAGGAAGTCGCTGTCCAGAAGGCACGCTACTTCAATTGGAACTTCTACTGGGGCGGAGTGCGATACTATCAGGGCCCGAAAAAGCAGGAACTGATCGACCTTGTCCAGGCGCGCAGAGACTCTCGCGGTAAGTGGCGCCGCCACATTCGCGGAACCTGGCCGAAGGACAAACAGCCCAACGGACGCGCCGAAATGTACGCCATTCTCGACCAGAAAGCCGAGGAGGAGGGTATCTACAAACGCATCGCCGACATTCTCGATTCTAAAGAGAACCAGTTCACTGTGAACCAGGCCTATGCCGAGGTGATTGACCGCGACAAGCCCATCACTGAAGAACTCAAACGCGTACGCGATATCTACTTGAACGGTACGAAGACCGCAGATTTTGATGCCTTTAACGCTGCTGTTGAGGCTGCGACGAAAGCGAAAAAGTTTAGCAGGGGAAACTCCAAGGGCGCAAACCCCGATGCTGAAAAGCATCGCGCAGTTTACGCTGAGTTGGCCCGCAAGCACCTGAACCTGCCCATCGCCAAACGCACTCGCATCTTCGGCCACGGAGCTATCGCCGGGTCGGAAGGCCAAGGCATTGAATCCACCACCTTCGGCCCGCTCAGCGTGGGTTACGGCGGCGGGATTACCACGATCGGCGTCGAGTACGGAGTGGGGATCACCCTGGAGCGTCTGGTCGATGCACCGATCCTGCTGGTGAAATGCTCGTGGGGAAACACCTCCATCGCCGACGCCTGGCGGGCTCCGTCGCTTGACGGCGTAGAAACTCCCACAGAAAAAGCAGGCCGCGTGGCATGGGACAAAATCCAGGCCGCCGCAGCCAAGAAGGCCGGACGCGAATTCACACCCCGCTCGGCTCCTGCGAAGAAGGGTAAACTGGCTTGGGCGTGGAACCAGGTAATGCCCCAGGTCGATAAGGTTCTCGCCAGCCCGGGCAAGTATCACCCCGACTACGACCCCAAGGTTGGCTACGAAGTCGCCGGTATGGTTTGGTTCCAGGGATACAGCGACAAGGACAACCCCGCTTACGGCGAGCTGTTGGCCCAGATGATCAAAGACTTCCGCAAGAAAGTCAAAACTCCGAAGCTGCCCGTGGTTTGCGGGTCGCTGGGGATGAGCGGGTTCAAAAACGCAGCCTTCTCTGAAGCCGCCAATAAAGGTATGCTACAGGCCTCAAATATGTCCGATCTTCGCGGCACGGTTGACGTAGTGAACACCGCACGGTTCTACCCGCTTGAGCTGGACCTCTGCAAGCAGGTGCAACAAACCACCAAGAAGGACTCCCCTGAGTACATCGAGGCCGCCCGCGTAACGAAACTGTACATCAGCAATAAGGGCTTCCACTATCACGGGAGCGCAAAGTTCTTCCTGCTGGCCGGCGACGCCATGGCTCGGAGCCTGGCGAACATGATTTCCGGCGGAAAACCGCTCATACACGACGAACTGAAAAAGTAACCTTCCTTCAACCAGGAAACACAAACTAAACGAAAGTGAAACTATGAAGAATATGCAAACTCGAATGGCGCTGGCGATTTTCGCCGGCGTGATCGCCTGTGTTACGCTGAGCGCCGCCGCTGCCGACGGGCCAGTTGAGAAGCCCGCACCTAAACTCGCTATCGAGCTGGGCGCCCCGTTTGGCGATAACGCTGTGTTGCAGCGTCAGATGAAGGTTCCTGTCTGGGGTTGGAGCAAACCGGGCACGGAAATTACCGTCCAGTTCGCCGGCCAGAAGAAAACCGCCACCACCGGTAAGGATGGCAAGTGGACGCTCAAGCTTGATAAGCTCCAAGCCAGCTTCAAACCCGCTGAGATGGTCATCAGCGATTGCGGCGGTAAGAAAGTCACGCTGAAGAACATCCTCGTCGGTGAGGTGTGGATGGCGTCGGGCCAGTCGAACATGCAATGGAAGGTCGCCAAGTGCAATGTCGCGGCGCTGGCGAAGCAGTTGTCAGCCGAGACCGAGGGCAAGGTTGCCCCAATAAGGGAGTTTGAGGTTGCGTCGGTTACGGCCCAGTTGTTTCCGATCGAGAAGGCGACCGGCTCGTGGCAGAATGGTTCCTACGGTGACTACAGTGCCATCGCTTTTGCCTTCGCCCACAAGCTCTACAAGGAGCTGAATGTACCGATCGGTATTCTCAACTGTTCGTGGAGTTCCACGCAGATTGAAGCCTGGGTGCCCCGCGAAGGCTGGGCCACCGCCACAGACGACTACAGCAAGGCGATTCACCAGCAGTGCCTGATCACTGACCCTGCGAGACCAGAGCACAAGAAAGCCTGGGCCGCATTCTACAAATCGCTGGAAGACCAGATCGCCGCCAGTGATATTCTCATCAAGAAGGGCAAAAAGGCCACAGCGATCAGCGCCGAAGTTCCCGGCAACATTAAACACAATCGCGATGCAAGCTGGCTGTTCAATGCCCGCATGAACCCGGTGGTGCCGTACGCCATACGTGGTGCGATCTGGAACCAGGGTTGGCACAACAGGGGCGGCGGGCTTTCGTACTACGAGAATCTGCACAGCATGATCCGCGGATGGCGAATCGTCTGGGACATGCCGAAACTGCCCGTATATTTCCATCAGTTCTACTGCCCGGACAAGACAAATAAGCCCGCTATCAACAGCACCTCCGAGATGCGTCTTGCCACCTGGATGGCGCGCGACATTCCCAACGCCGCAATGGCCAGCCAGATCGATATCGGCGGCGCGATCCATTACAGAAGCAAGACCGTGCCCGGTTGGCGTCTGGCGTTGCATGCGTTGAAAAATCAGTACGGTAAGAAGGTTGTTGTCGATGGCCCGATGTTCAAGGCCTGCGAGATCAAGGGCGACAAGGTGGTCGTTTCGTTTGATTGCACCGCCGGCGGCCTGGTCGTTGCTGACACCGAATTTAACCGATCGAGAGAGAAGACCGCCACCGGTTTCGCCGATCCCAAAGCCATCGAAAACGGTGAAGGCAAGGTTAAACTGTTCTGGCTGGCGGGGGCTGATCGGGTCTGGCATCGGGCGACCTTTAAGATCAAAGGCAACGAGGTTATTGTCCAGTCCGATGCGGTCAAGAAGCCGATCGGCGTGTCATACGGATCGGGCGGAATTGGCTTTCAGCCCTGCCTGTACAACAAGGCGATGCTGCCGATGACCCCGTTTATTTACTTCGACAAGAAGATGCTCACCACCAAAAACTGTCCGGATGATAAGTTGAAAATCGTCGACAAAGACGCCGACCCCGCCGCAGATAAAGCTCCCGTTAAAGCCGGGAAGGTCTACGAATACCGCAAGATGCCGCTGCTGAGCACCCAGTTCCGCGACAATGCGGTATTGCTGGCAGGCAAGCCTGTCACCATCTGGGGCTCGACCCGCAGGTATGGCGAATGGCAGCCCGGACCCGAAGAAGGCGAATGCAAGGTGTACTTCGAGTTTGGCGACATTAAGAAGACCATCGACGTGACGCCTGAGATGGCCGAGTGGAAAGTTACACTGCCCGCGATGAAGGCTGGTCCCAAGCCGTACACGCTGAAAGTTAAATTCACCATCGACGGCGAATTTGTGCACCAGCGTGTCGCCACCGGTATCGTGTTTGGCGATGTTTGGTATGTCGGAGCCCCGGCTGGCAAGTGCAATGTGCCGAAGGTCAAACCGTCCGGCCAGATCGTACGCATGATGGTCAACCAGTCGAAGACAGATGGCAAGAGCGGTCCAAGCCGCTTCAGCGTCTGTGTTTCCAGGACCCCAAGAGGAATGAGGGCCAGCGGTAAAGCCGACAACCGCTACGCCTCTTACTGGAAGGACGCCTCCGGGCTGGCTGCCGCGATTGGCAACAGCATTTCAGCCAAAACAGGCCGCCCGATCGGCATCATCTTCATGCAGAGCAAGAAGGCCGCGCCGATCAAAAATTGGATCGCCCCGAGTTTCCTCAAGGATGCTCCGAGCCTGATGGATGACTACAAAACCGTCGGTAGCCAGTATCGCGACAATCCCTATTACCTCGCCAATGTGCGACGCTACATGGACGAATGGAAGAAGTACTGGGCCGAGCATATCCCCACGATGATCAAGACCAAAACCGTACCCGATGGCAGCTCGTGGGGTAATATTCCCTCACCGAAACCGCAAGTTGGCGATTCCAAGGCGACCTGGACATACAACGTGTTTGTGCACAGCTTCACGCCGACGTCACTGAGCGGGATTGTGTTCCTGTCGAGTGAGTCTATGGTCGCAGACGACCAGGGCTCCAACTACGGCCCGGAGATATCCGCACTGGCTAACTGTTGGAAAGCGAAGTTCGCCCCTCGACTAGGCTCGGGACAAGGCCGAGAAGATACGCATTTCTTCTACACTATCCCGGGCAAGACGCTGGCGCCGAAGGTAACTGGTCCCAAGTCGATCAAGGGCAAGAGCACAGGCGTTGAGATTGCTGATTGGTCAGAGGTTTCAAAGCTAGTCGAAAAGGTTGTGGCTGAGTCCTGCAAATAGTCAGGTTTGTTGACCGATGGCTGGATAATTCAACGAAAGAGAAAGTTATGAACGGGAAAAAGTTTTGGCTGGTGGTGTGCGTGTTGGCGGTGTTCGGATTGACCAGCACTGCGGTTTATGCGCGCCATATTGAGCACAAGGAACATCACCTCGGGCCAACCGGTCTGTTCGGGATTACCTCGCCGAAAGATATTAAGATCACCAAAGTGCTGCCCGGTTCACCGGGCGATGGGAAGATCAAGGTTGGCGATGTGATCGTCGCCGCTGGCGGGGTTGCGTTCAAAGACAGCACCCGTAAGCAACTCGCAGACGCGATCGACCAGGCTGAGACCAAAAAAGCAAAAGGCCTCCTGACGTTGACGCTCAAAGGCGGAAAGAAAGTCAACTTGCAGCTCAAGGTGCTGGGCTCTTACAGCGCCACCGCTCCGAGCAACTGTCCCAAGACCGACGCGATTATCACCCTGACCGCCGACTATATGGTCAAGGCGAAGAAATTCGGTCGTGGGAATATGAACATCGGCCTGCTCGGGCTGCTGGCCACCGGTGAGCAGAAGTATATCGACGTGGTCAAACGTGAGCTCCATGCGGCAAGCTGGGCCAAGCCGGATCTCAAACTTTCATTGCAGGGCACGAGTAAGGCCTGGTTCTGGGGCTACACCAATATTCTGCTGTGCGAGTATTATCTGCTGACGGGCGATAAGTACGTGTTGCCCGCGATCAGGGCGTATTCGGTGGCGATTGCCACTGGGCGCGACGCCGCTGGTCTCTGGGGGCACCGCATGGCCGATCCGGGAATCAACCGCGGTCAACTGCACGGTCGGCTTCACGGTTACGGCGTTATGAATCAGTCGAGCCTTCCGCTGTTTGTCTCGCTGGAACTGGCCGACAAGTGCGGAATTAAGCACGTTGAAATTCAGGCGGGCATTAAGCAGACTCACGCCTTCTACAACAGTTTTGTCGGGCGCGGAACGCTTCCGTACGGCGTGCACGATCCTTACTCGAAAACGTATAACAACAACGGCATGAGCGGTTCGGCGGCGGTGGCGATGTCTCTTCACGGGAACAAGCGTGGCGCGGGGTTTTTCTCGCGAATGTCTACAGCGTCGCACAACATCATGGAAACCGGGCATGCCGGTCACTTCTTCAACCAGATGTGGACCGGGCTGGGAGCTAACCTCGCAGGCCCTGAAACCTCATCGGCGTTTTTCAAGAAGACTCGCTGGCTTCACACGCTGAACCGCATGTGGGACGGGAGCTTCACCTATGACGGTTGCGGGTACCCGAGAGGCACTTTCAGCTATGGCGGTGGGATGAGTTCGGCTGGGTCGCATTTGCTGAACTACTGCCTGGCGAGGCGCAAGCTTTACATCACCGGCAGGGGGGCTGATAAGTCGATCTGGTTGAAGGGTAAGGATATCAGCGATACGATCGCGCTTCCGGATATGGATTTCAAGTCCAAGAGCGACGCCGAGCTGCTGGCGCTGTTCGCCCACCCCATGCCCCCGGTACGCGTCCAAGCCATCTGGACGCTTCGCTCCAGAGACCACAAGCTGACCGCCTCGATCAGGGATATGGTCCGCAAGGGCAGCTTCGAGCAAAAGCTCAGCGCGTGCGGATACTTCGGGTATAAATGCCCGCCGGAAACCGCGGCGCCTTCAATGGAAGATCTGGCGGCGGTTTTGCGCGACAAAAGCAAGTCTTCGCGTCTCCGCGCGACCGCGGCATGGGCGTTGTGCTGGTTCGGTAAGGATGCGCACAAGTATTACAACGATATGCTGAAGGTGATCGTCGACGACGAATCGGACGACCCCTTCGCAGCTCTTGACGAGACGGTGGGGCGAAGCCTGGGCATTCTCTGCCCCGAACCCTACAAAGCAGAGCTCGTGACCGACAAGAAACTGTTCTACGCCGCCGTCCTCAAACTCCTGGACCACAAACGCCAGAGCGCACGCGGTTCAGGCATGTCGATGATCCTGGACATGCCGCTTGAGGATTTTTACATCGTAGCCGATAAGGTCATGTATATAATCAATGACACGGACCTGAACTATCACTCTTACCACAACCCGATGAGCGCCATGGGCAAGGGTCTGGTCGTCCTGGCGAATCTAAATGTCGAGGGCGGTATAGAAGCCGCGTTCAAAATCCTGAACGCCGAGGCTGGCAAGTGGGGCTTCAAGATCCGTATGATGATGAGTGTCCTGCCGAAATACGGCGCCAATGCGAAATCGGCTCTAGCTAAACTCAAAGCCGATCCGAGGCTGAAGAATATGGCCGACGGCAGGTTCAAAGGGCCATGGTTGGCGATGATTAAGGCGATCGAGTCGGCAAAAAATACGCCCAAAATGATCAGTTTGGAAGAGGCGAAAAAGATCGGGCGGTCGAAGAAGAATAGCAAATAGCACCAAATAGACAAAAGGAACAGTAATGAAAAACAGAACAAGAAACGTATTGGCCCTGGCAGCGATCGTGCTGGCGGGATTCGCCCTGACTGCAGCGGGGGGGGATGTCCCCGCCCAATTGCCCAACCCGGACGGTAAGCCCGGTGATGCGACCAAACCGGTAAAGGTTTACATCCTGTCTGGGCAGTCGAATATGTGCGGTATGGGAAATCTCACCGGAGCCCAAAACCGCTATGCGGGCGTATATCTTACCGCAGATCCCGCGGCGCCCGAGGGGCCGTTGACGATCTATAAGGTTGGAAACTACAGGGTCGTCCGACACGCCCTTTATCTGCCCGATGGTGCGAAAACAACCAAGCCGATCGCCCAGGGTAAGTTCGAAGTGCCCTTAAAAGGCGTCTATCAAATACATTGCGGTTTCGGCGCGAGCTCTTACAGCGTGATGGAACTGGACGGAAAACAGATCTACAGCCGAACCGCCGGAGCCAAACCTGTCATGCAGGAAGTCGCCCTCGAGCCAGGCAAGCAATACGCCTTCAAAATATCCGGATTCAAGGGCGCCGCGCCGCGATTCTGGATGCAGAAGATGGATCTCCTGGGTCATGGCGACCTCGAGATCGTGACTAAACGCGACAAGAAGTTCCCCTACCTGGTCGACGCCGAAGGCAAGTGGACCGCGCGTAACGATGTGTATTTTCAGGAAGCCCGCGTAGAGAAAAAAGAAGGTGGAAGCCCGCTAAGCGCGACCTCCAACGGTGGGAAAACTGTTGGCCCGGAACTGGGCTTCGGTCACGTAATGGGAACTTATCACGGTGAGCAGGTGCTGCTGATCAAAGCGGCTATGGGCAACCGTGCGTTGGGCTATGAATACCGTCCCCCGTCAAGCGGACGGAAGACCCCTGTCGAGGAGTGGGAAGGCAAGGAATACAACCTGCTGATCGAAGGCGTCCACAAGACATTGAAAAATATCGACAAGGTCGTGCCCGGATACAAGGGACAGGGTTATGAGATTGCAGGCTTCGTCTGGTGGCAGGGGCACAAGGACGGTTTCGAGCCGAAATTCATCGCCGAATACGAACAGAACCTAGTCAATCTGATTAACGATATACGCAAGGAATTCAAAACTCCCAAGATGCCCGCCGTCGTAGCCACCGTTGGTTTTGGCGGATACAGAATGGCTGAGAAGTACCAGAAGATTCTTAAGGCCCAGATGGCTGTCGGCGACCCGAAGAAGCATCCGGAATTTGCAGGGACTGTGGCGTCGGTGGACATCCGCGATTTCTGGCGGGAGATCGACGAATCGCCCAAGGGCGAAGACTACCACTACAATCGCAACGCCGAAACCTACGTACTCGTGGGCGACGCGCTCGGACGCGCGATGGTCAGACTTGTCGGTGGGAAAGCTGAATCGCCCGTCTTGGCGAAAAGACCCAAACCCGCCGCCAAGCAGGACGATACCGAACCGACGGAAAAGGAAAAGCTCGCCGCTAAAGCAGCATTGGCCCCGATTATTATGGACGGCATCGCCGCGTCGTATATCGCCAACCCACGATACAACAAGGCCCTGTTGGCCGAGGCCAAAGGTGAAACAAACAAGCGGGCCAACCAGTTCCTGCGGGGCGCGATGTACGGCTTGGGCAACTGCTACCGTGCGGCGGGGATCAGCGATTACGACTGGCGCCCGTTCGGACCGGACCTCAGGAAGGTCAAGTGGGATTACTACAGTTTCGAGCCGAAAGAGGTGAAGGACAAGGCCAAGGCCAACCGATTCCGAACAGTGACCTGTCCGGAAAACTGGTGCGCCTCTGACTTCGATGCCGCCAAGGCGGGATGGAAGAGCGGACTGCCTCCGTTCGGTCAAGTCGGCGGGAAGCTCGAACCGCTTGGCGGATGCATGGGAGACAGCCAATGCGGCTGCGGTGTGAAACCCAAGACGCTTTGGGCAAATGAAGTTCTGCTGACCCGCGGTACGTTCGACATCCCGGCGCTCAAAGATGGGCATCGTTATCGAATCGTTGTCGGCGGAAGCAACCACGTTAAGACCGGTGAGGGCTATGCGATTTACGTTAACGGTAAGCGGTTGGCCTGGTCGAATACGGGTGTCCCGAATCGCCAGGGCGGTCAGCCGCGCGGCGGATACATCTCTGCCGATTTCCGTGACGATTTCAAGGGCGGTAAGGTGACTATCGCGGTTATGAGTTTCCTTCAATACAACCACCGTCGCAGCAAACCGGGTGTCCCGCGAGGGCACTTAACGGTGTGGATGGAAGAGCAGAAAACCCCGCCGGTCGGTAACTAAACCGAGCGTTTTTCCAGTTTGAGATGCGTTTATTTGTCGGGCGCTGAACGGTCTGGATTTTGACACGAAGCCTTCGAGCTTCTGTGTCGAAATTCGAACTGTTCGGCGCCCGATTTTTTATTGATAGGAAAACCAGTCACACACGAATTTTTGGAACGGCTTGTTGTTTCTTGCGGGGTTGATACAATAATTCGGCAGTAAAAGGTCCGCGAAAATCATGGTTCAACACAGGAAGGATCACCAAATGTTCAATAGAACCTCACGCAATTTGATTCTATCGATTTCCCTCATCGCTACGACACTCACCGCCGCCCAGGCCGCCGATCCGGAGTACTACGTTAAGAAGGGCTCCTGGCAGGAAACGATGCAGGCCTCGCGCGAAGCTCTGGTTGAGCATCTGAACAAACCGGGCAAGCCGAAAACACCGGTCAAACCGCAACTGGGCCCATGGTACGAGATGGGGCCTTACAGCGGCGGGACCTTCAAAACGGTTTTCGCGCCCGAGAAATCTGTCGACCTGTCCAAGGGCGACGGTAAACACAAATGGAAACGGATCAACGCGACAGACGGCGTGGTTCACCAAATGAGACTGCCCGGAAACGCGGCGGGATATTTCTACCGCACGATCACCGCAGCCGGGCCGACCACGTTGATGTCATATTACGGCAGCGACGATGGGCTGGCGGTATGGCTCAATGGGAAAAATGTCATTTCGAAGGATGTCCCGCGCGGACCGGCGCCCAACCAGGACAAAGCCAAGCTGGTGCTTAAACAGGGCGTAAATCACCTCCTGATCAAGATATGGAACAAGAGCGGCGGGAGCGGTTGGTATTTCTCGACGTCTGAAAAGAGCGGTGGTAAGAAGGATGTCCGCACCGCGATGCAGGAAGGGCTTTGGGCGCTGGCTGCGAGGGACTTTGACAGCGCCGAAGCTCGCAAACAGATGGCTTGGGAGCAGGGCGATAATATCTGGGTCGCCGACTGGAAGAAGGGTGACGTCACCGCTCTGACCAAGCGGTACGTGGGGCCTTGCAAGGGCAGCTCGGCGGAGGCG
>JABGPF010000316.1 GCA_018645065.1 Phycisphaerales bacterium | reverse complement strand
CGATGAACATAACCGATCTGGACGCAAAGAAATGGCCCATCGCAGCGATAACGGGAATCGGAGCATTGGAACTGTCGACCGACGAACAAGCCGCACTGAGGCGATACTTCAAGTCCGGGGGGAAACTAATCGCCGACTCCTGCGGTGGTGACCAAACATTTACGCGAGCCATAGAACGAGTGATCGGACCGCTGGTTGAGTCAGGACGACGAAGAACTATCGCCCCGCACATTGCACTCAACGGACCAGCGAAAATCAAACGCGTCTACTATCGCAGATCACTATCGAACAAATTGGGGAGCAACAAAACACAACCGCGCATCTCGGGAATATTACGCGACCGCATCCCCGTAGTAATCTACAGCCGCTACGATCTAACAACCGGACTGGCTGGCTACGAAGGCTTCTCTCTACAAGGCTACAAACCCCAAAGCGCATTTCCAGTAATAACCAACCTGCTATGCGACCTGGCGAGAGTAAAACCTTAACCATATGCACGACGAAGCGAACATTGAAGACAGATTACGGTCGATTATCGTCGAGCATTCGGGCGTCCCGCCCGACAGTATCCACAGCGATTCTCGTTTCCTTCAGGATATGGAGGACGATAGCCTTGATTCTGTAGAAATGATCATAATCATCGAGGACGAATTCGATATCAGAATCCCCGACGCCGACGCAGAACGGATCGCAACGTTTCAGGACGCCGTCCACTACATTATGAACAAATCCATCATTTCCCCTTGAGTTCAAAACGGTAGCTTCCTGAGCCCACGTTAAAGGTGACCCAGTCGGCGTTTCGGGCGGCGGCGGTGATACCCGCTACGCCGCCAATATATGAATCGTTTTTCCAAACGGTCTTACCGCCCTCGGTAATCGCAACCCCCTTCATACCGAGCACAGGGACGCTCACTTTGGCCTTCGAGTTGACGGGGATCTCGACGGTCAGCACGAACGAATCCTTTGTTCGCTTCCAGCTCGACGAGATCACGCCCCTGACGGTCTTGATCGAGGCCTCGGCGCGGGTCAGGTCTCCAAGCGCATAGGGCTTGATTTGGAAATTGGCGTACCCGGGCCCGAACTTGCGGGTCCCGTAGTACGAGGGCTCTTGAATACCCGCAACGGACTCATAAAAGAGCCTGCCCACCCCGGCGAGCATCGTCATGCTCTCTTCTGCGTGATAACCGCCCTTGAGCATGCCCCATGACTCCCACACCGTCGTCGCGCCCTGGTCGATCATATAGCCCCAACCGGGAAATTCGGTGTGGTTGACCGCATCGTACACGATCTCGCCAAGACCGTTTTCGACCAGCGACTCCATGAAACCGGGCAGGCCAACGTGCCCCACCCGCAGCTTGCCGGCGTCAGGTCCGGTGATCGTCTTGGCGATATTCGCGATCAACTGCTTCTTGTTGGCCTCGGGCACAATATCCAACGCAAGGGCGATGATCTCAGACGTTTGCGATTTTGTGGCGTAGTGACCGGTCTTGGAATCGAGCCACTTCTTGTTGATCACGGCCCGGATATCTTTGGCGAGCGTTGCGTAACGCACCTGGTCATCTTTCTTTCCGATCACGCCGCAGATATTCGCCAGCGTCCGCGTGTTGTGGTAGTAGAAACAGGTCCATATGTAATCCTTGGGAGTCTCTTTGCTGATGAACTCCCAGTGCCCGATTTTCCGGCCGGGCAGCATGTGCTCGCCCAACCAGCCCTTGGTGACAATGTGATTCTCGCCGGCCAACTGGCTGGCGATGAAGTCCACCCAGGTCTTGACGCTGGGGTAATGATGCTCCAGCAGGCGCTTGTCGCTGTGACATTGATACAGATTCCATATGAGCATCGGGTAGGCGGCGTTCTGGGAGACGTCGCTCTGGCGATTCATTCCCGGCAGGCGGGGCACGATATCCGACAGGTCTCCGTTTTCCGACCCTGCCAGCGGGATACTGCGAGCCACATCGGTCCATAGGCTGGGCATGTGCTTGCGGGACGACAGGCTCCCGAAATAGCTCGCCGGCTCGTTGTAGAAAATCGGCTCGCGGTGCAGGCAGTCCAAAACGAACCCCTTCAGCGCCACCCTCATAGTACGCTGGATGTTCCCGTGAATTTGGTTGAACAGCTTGTTGGAGCAGGCGAACCGTCCGTGCATGTCGATGTCACTGTAGACTTCGCGTCCCATCACGGTCTCGGGCGTCGGTTTCCCTTTGAGCCCTTCGACGCGAACGTAGCGCACAGGGTGAATCGTAAAGCGAGCTTCATATGTTTCGCCGGCCGGGTCGCCCTTGAGGATGTAGGTGTCCTTCTCGCCGAGTTCATAGTGGATCGTGACCTTCTCGCCGGATTTGCCCTTGGCTTTGACGAGCATCCAACCGCTGAAGTACCGGTCGAACTCGAACATCCATCCGCCGGACTTGTGTTTGGTTATCTTGATCGGCTTGAAAGTGTCCTGAACCTTCATCGGCGGTGCGGTTTGACTTTTCAGTCGGCCTGTGGGGGCGGCGAGAACCGAGACATTGCTCCACTTGCTGTGGTCGAAGCCGGTCTTGCTCCAGCCCGGTTTTTCGCATCTGGCGTCATAGGTTTCGCCAGCGACGAGTTGATTGGCTCCTACCGGTCCGCGGGCGGTTTTCCAGGTCTTGTCGCTCAGCAGTTGGGTCTCGGTTCGGTCATTGTGGGTGATCGTCATCTGCATGAGGGCTCGCGGCGGATATCCCCAGGGCCCGCCCCTTTCCCACGGCAGGACGCTGGCCGCGCTGTACCACCCGTTGCCCAGCATTATGCCGATCGCGTTGGCGCCGGGCTTGAGGAAACTCGTCACGTCGTAGGTGCGATACATCACCTCCTGGGAGTAGTCGGTCAGTGTGGGCGAAAGCACATCGTCGGAAACCTTCTTACCGTTAATGTACAACTCGCTCCAGCCCAGACCCGACAGACGCACCCGCGCCCGCCGGACGCCCCCGGTCACCGAAAACTCCTTCCGCAGCAGCGGAGAGGGAGCAACCTTCGACGCCGCGATCGCCATGAAGCGATTGATTTTGCCCGAGGGCGGAAACTTCGGGGACTTACCCGCATCGTAAACCTTGAATTCCAGGATGCCCGTAGATTGCCCGCTTGAGTCGAATTCCAGCTTGAGTTTTGACGTGGTGACCGCTTTGAAAGCCGTCGTGTTGTACTTGTTGACTTCAAGCCCCAAGCCGACCGGATTCTTGACCGGCGTGAACGCCTTACCGTCCCAGTACAAAACTCGCACCGCCTTGGGCAACCGCACTCCGCCTTTATCGTCGAACCAGTAGACATCGATACCGTCAACATGAACCGGCTTGGTCCATTCGTATTGAATCCAGTGGGTCCCCTTCTTGGGCCAGTTACCGTAGGCGCCGTAGCGTTTGTCATTGGAGTTCTTCAGCTTGAACCCGTCATTGACCGCATCCAGCGACTCGTGCCCCGAGACGTAGGACGTCGAGGCCTTGGCAAACCGGGCGACATTGACCCGCCCGGGCTTCTCAGCGTCCATATGCTCAGCCGGCGGGCTCGGGGGCCTAACGCCAATCCACTGGCCCTTCCAGTCGGATTCCTTCAGCAGCCCCATCTCGAACTTCGCGGGCTTGGACCAGGACGACCGGACGCCGGAGTTATCCCCTTCGGCCTCGCTCAGGGCAGGCCACACGCAAACCTTCCACCAGCAGCTTTCCCTGCTGGCCAGCGCCTT
Organism: Phycisphaerales bacterium; assembly: GCA_018645065.1. GTDB lineage: Bacteria > Planctomycetota > Phycisphaerae > SM23-33 > SM23-33 > BS750m-G57. The sequence goes on along the minus strand of JABGPF010000316.1, from coordinate 2,595 downwards.
GCCCTTGTAGGCAACGTTCACCGACTGCGACGAGGCGATCTTACCGCTATCCCATTTGTCGCCAATGTCGGCTGCCAGCTTCTTGGCGCTGGAGGCAACCAGCAGGCGATAGGCCAACTGCATCTGTCCGCGTTTGGTCGACTCCAGAGTCCAACTGAACCGAGGGGCGGTCGTATCGACCCCAAGCGGATTAACCGCATACTCGCACTTGAGCTCACCTGCCGTAATATCGCCGCCCTCCGCAACACTACCGGGGGCCAGAAGGCTCAAAAGCAAACTCAAGACCGCTGCGTTCCATTTCAAAATGCTCATGCATTACCTCGTAAATGTAAGTCAAAGTAAGTATACCCAAAGGTCAATTCACGTCCAAGACAATGTCCCCATTACAAGCAGCTTGATCAGAAGTAAAGCGCAAGCCGCGCGATTATGTGTATAATCAGTTTATTAAGCGAAAGAAAGAGGTTTAGACAAGCCCATGACTGACCAGCGATCTCACCCGAACAATCCGATGCAGGGCATGACCCTGGAGAAAATACTCATTTACCTGGTCGATGAATATAAATGGGAGAAGCTTGGCAGGTACATCAAGATCAAATGTTTCACCACCGACCCCACCATAAAGTCCTGCCTCACATTCTTGCGCAAAACGCCCTGGGCTCGGGAGAAAGTCGAAGCACTGTACCTGAACACCGTCAAGCGGGCGGCGAGCAGGAAACGTAAACGGTAAGGGCGCTACGGAATTCCAAACAGGGGATGCGTATAATTAGGTATAGGAACAACCGACAGGCGATCCGGCTGGAGCGGTAAGCTTCGATTCACGCCTGTGGCGACCCGCTGTGGTCAGACCACCTGCATGGAAACACCAGAAGCAGGAGAATCGCCATGAACAAAACCATTCTAGTTCCGATCGACTATTCCGATGTCACCGACGCACTCCTCGAAGAGGCAAGGCGGTTGGCGCTGGCTTTCGATGCGACGCTGCATCTGGTCCATGCCGCATTAGCGGAACCAGCGTTCTATTCGCCCTACGAAGTTGGGATGGGCACAGCCTATCTCCGCGAGGACAAGCCCGAGATAATGCGAACCGCCGCCAGTCACCTGGCCGCGACCGCCGAGGCCTGCCGAGCGGACCTGCCGGTAGTCACCACCGCACTGCTGGATGGTCATCCCGCCCGAGGAATCATGGAAGAGGCCAGGCGAGTCAGGCCCATGATGATCGTCCTGGGCTCGCACGGACATGGTGCGCTGTATCATTTGCTGGCGGGCAGTGTCTGCCAGTACGTGATAAAGCACGCCGAGTGCCCCATAACGATAGTCCCCAGCCGCGCCGGAGCCCTTAAAGTCGAAGTCGAAGAAGCCCACACCGCCACAACAGCCTGACCACCGCGTCGAACCAACGCGATGGTTATTCTTCGGCGTCGTCGTCCATTAGTGCTTCTTCTACGATCATACCTCTTGGTCCGCCGTGGCGCCCTGTTGACCAGTCGCGAGGGGGCGACAGTTCGGTCAGTTCGTCAAGTCGGCCTAGTTTTTCCATGCGTACCACAATCTTCGCCCAGGCGCAGTCCAGGTCGGCGTTTACTTCGCACTTACCGTCTTGAGTGCCTCCGCACGGGCCGTTCATCAGCGATTTGGAGCATCGTGCGATCGGGCATATTCCGCCTGTCTCCTCCAACATGCAGCTTCCGCACGCGGCGCATCGTTCGGCCCATTCGCCCGAGCGAATGTTCGCAGCCAGGGCTTTGGTGTCCATCGCTGGAAGAGTGATCGCATCGTCGAGAATTTCGGTCATGTAGTTAACGCCCACACCGCAGGCCATGGAGAGGATAGCGTCGGCGTCGGCGGCTTGGGTGCGAATGGTTTCGACGTATTCGGCGTCGCACTGGCGCGTAATGGTCACTTCGGTGAAAGTTCGCGATCCGCCTTCGAGGTTATCCTTCAGGCGAAGCTGCTCAGCCAGCACCGACACCGACCGTTCACCACCGGTCAGGCAGACAGTAACGCACCCCCCGCACCCGACGACGAGGATCTTATTGAACGGTTTGATCATCGCGTAAATTTCATCGATAGGTTTTCGTTCGGCAATTATCATGGAAGCATCTCCGGTATTTATCCGTGCTTTACGGGCGTTGGCCCGAGTTTTTTTATGCGAGCAGTCATTTCCGTGGCGACTTCGGCGAATCGCGCGCCCATGGCGGCAGAGAGTTGGAACATCTCCAGACGCTCGGGCTCTATACCAACTTCCGCCAAGAGTTTTTTCGCCTCGGGCACGCGTCTTTTTGCGTGTTCGTTTCCGAGTATAAAGTGGCAGTCGCCGTCGAGGCATCCGACAACGTACACGCCGTCGGCCCCGGAGGTGAACGCCTTTAGCAGCATTGGGATATCGATTCGCCCGCTGCACGGGATGCGAACTATTCGCACGTTGGGCGGGTATTGCATTCGCGATGCGCCTGCGGTGTCTGCGGCGGTATAGGCGCAGTAATGGCAGCAGAACGCTACGATTTTAGGTTCAAATTCTTCGGCGCCCTGGGGCATTATTCACCCTCCTGTCTGGCTGGGCAGGTCGGAGGGGGCAGGAACAAACCCTCAACAGCC
>JABGPF010000315.1 GCA_018645065.1 Phycisphaerales bacterium | reverse complement strand
GCGACTCGTCCCAACGCTGAGGAATATGCGTAGCGCCCAGGCACGATACCGACTTCACCGGAGCGACAACGTTATCCAGCACATATCGCCAGTGGCAGAGCATGTCGAGGATAATCCCCCCACCGTCTTCCTTGCGATAGTTCCAACTCGGGCGTTGCAACTTACCGTCGTCGCCCTCGAACACCCAGTAACCAAACTCACCGCGCACTGAAAGAATCCGCCCGAAAAATCCCTCGTCGCGGAGTTGCCGCAATTTCCGGAGCCCGGGCAGCCAGAGTTTGTCCTGCACCACACCGTGCTTCACGCCGGCCTGTTCGGCCAACCGGTGGAGTTCTACGGCCTCTTCGAGCGTCTCTGCGGTGGGCTTCTCGCAGTAGATATCTTTACCGGCGGCGATCGCCTGCTTGACGGCGGCCACTCGGCGAGTTGTGGTCTGAGCGTCGAAATAAATCCCGTAGCGATCATCGCCGAGCACCGAGTCCAGATCAGTCGTCCAGTTATCGATACCCGACATCTCAGCCAGTTTGGTCAGCTTCTCGGGATTCCGCCCGACGAGAACCGCATCGGGCATTATCACCGAACCGTCATCGAGCTTAACTCCGCCCTGTTTAATGATTTCGACGATCGAACGCATAAGGTGCTGGTTAGTACCCATTCGCCCGGTAACACCGTTCAATATAACGCCAACTGTATGAGTTTTCATTGTTCTGCTCTCCGGGTGCATTGGGGTTGTGCGCCGTCGGGTAAGGGCGGGACGTCCACGCCGGCCTTGGGCAAGGTTCCGTCGAGTTCCTGGCGCCAGTGAGCCACATCGCCCGCCGGTCCGTAACAATAGAGCATCGTCAGCGGATCGTCGCCGATATTTGTTATCTGGTGGAAGCTGCCCGGTGGGATATTCACCGCCTGCCCGCCGGTGATTTCCTGGCGTTCATCGCCGATGCACATCTCGCCCAGACCAGAGATTACGAAGTAAACCTCCTCGGACTCCTGATCGTGCCAGGGCACCTGACCACCGTTCGGATCGAGCGTAACATACCCCATACAAAAGCTTTGCGTCTGAATCGGCGACGGTCCGCCAACGAGATTCTGCGTACGACGACGCGCGGGATAGGTTCGCCCTTCTATTTTGTTCAGGTCAGCGATAATCATTATAAATGCTCCGATAAGGTCCTGTTCTGCGAGCACACCTTATAACCTCTAACCGCGTGTCCCGCAAGAACAGGCGCCGCGGTGTGTTACCGCTTGCAGCTTGGTTTTCCAATGCAATCGCCCCGCGGCTGCAACGTTTATAGTGTTGCAGATTCGATTGCTTGCAATCCGCACAACTTATACAATACAAGACCTCATAACGCGTAAACCCTCTACAGGAGCAGCACAAATAATGAGTATCCGCATATCAGCAACGAAGTTTCTTTCTCTGAGCCTATGCCTGCTGGCAGCAGCGTCAACCGTCCGCGGCGAAACGCTCGACGAATCGCTGAAACGAATCAGCACCAGAGCGATGGCTGAACGCAACGCACACCGAGCCGCCGGGGTTATCCTCAAAGAGGCGGAAGTAAAAACTGGCCCGTGGATGCGAATCGGACCGTTCCGCGACCAGGGCCCGCTGCTGAACTGGATGACTAACGTCGAGTCCGGCGCCAAGTACATATATGATGTAGAGAAGGACGCACTGGCGAACGGAGGGCTTGCGAAACTCAGCAGCAAGTACCCCGCCCCGAACTTCCCAGCCACTCCCAAAGCAGTGCGCGCATGGACCCCGCACCCCGAATGGATCGACGGGTACTACCAGCAACTCCCGCGCGGACCGGCGCCGGCGGCGGGTGAAACGCAATATGTTTACCGCACAATCACCGCGGCGAAACCAGTCACCATCGAGATCGACTGCATCATCCGAGCACCCGAAGCCGACCGCCGAATGGGCGCCTACGGTATGGAACACTGGCGGAGAACCGGGCGATACACCTGGTGGGTCAACGGTAAGCTCATCCAGAAATGGGGCGGAAAAGAGTCGCGCGGCGACATGCCCCAAAAGGCCAAAGTCGAACTTAAGCAGGGAGTCAACCACTTCCTGGTAAAGCTCACTAACAATCGGCACCACTACGGGTTCGCGTTTTCGATTTACGGAATGCATCCCAACTTGCGGCACGAGAAAGGATTTGAAGGGCTCTGGCGGCCTTTGCAGATCAACAAGTCAACCGACATGCCCTACCACACCGAAACCAGCGTCACACCCGCATGGTTCGTAAAGGAAAGCACCTGGTTGAAATCCCTGGCCGCATCGATCAACAAACGCCAAAAGGCGACTCCCGACAAGCCGATAAAGGGCAAACCAAACAAACGGACAAGAGCACAGATCGAAGCCGACAAAAAGCGGGACTCGGCTGTGTGGGAAGCACTTTACACCGCGTTTAAAAGCCCAAAAGATCGCCGCGAAATAGCGATCGCCCGACGAGCCTTCGGACCCGACACCCGCACCCTCACCACGAAAAAGAAGGATCAGACGATCGAGTCGATAGTCGCCGCGAAGTTCGCCCAGCACGCCGCACAAATCTCCGGCACGGGCCATCCAAAAACAAACGGCATGACCCCACAGCAAATAATCGAACAGGCAACCCAGCGCGTCTACTACTGCGAATCGCTGCAACGCCTGATGGACATGAAGGCCTATCCCCACGCCATGGCCGGCGTCGAACACGCAGCAACAGACTCTCAAGGCCGCGTCGTCCCAGCCATCGAAAAGGCGCTGGAAAAATACCCGACATCACCAGCGGGCGATCGTCACAAGGCGCGCCTGGCGAGCCTGGAAAAACGAGTCAAATCGCTACTGACTCAAATCGCAACGACCGGCGAGCCCATGGCGCGAGAAGTGCTCGCCGAAACCGCCGCACTCGACAAACTCTGGGACCAGACGATCGGCGAACTGCCCGACATCCTGTTCCTCCAGAGACCGACCTACCGTTACGATTCGATGATGTTCACCCGCGTCGGCCAGAAGGCCGGATCAGTTCGCGTGTTCGAACCGAAGTCAAAACGCCTGCGCACACTCTTCGAGGCTCCGTGCCCCATGCACGAAATTAGTTTGTCGTGGGACGCCAAAAGCATTGTCATCGGCGGCGGCGGACAGGTCCACACAATCGGCGTCGACGGGGAAAATCTCAAACGCATCGCCAGCGGGCAGTCGCCGGTGGAAATGCCCAACGGACAATTCGTATTCTTCGACAACGAAATGGGCATCTCGCCATGCAAAGGCGGCGGACCGAGACAACTGCTCTACACGTGCGACCCCGACGGGCAGAACCGAAAAGCAGTATCAGTCAACCTGACAATAGACACATCACCCAGCGTTATGAACGACGGGCGAATTCTCTTCACCCGATGGGACTACGGCGTAAATAAAAACGTGTTCAACAGACACGCACTATGGTTCCAGAACCCAGACGGTACGGGCATGGACCTGTTCTTCGGCAACACGGTTATCGATCCGCGTTCAATGGGCCGGGCCAAACAAATACCCGGGCGACCCGAAGTGCTGACGATCTTCGGACCCCACCACGCGAACCTTACCGGGCTGGTGGGCATGGTCTGGAACGGGCAAGGAAAAGAAGCCGCCGACGGAATCGGGTTCCGCAGAGTAACAACCGACACCGCCTCGGTAGGCGACCGCCCGCCGGGATGGGCCTACCAAGACGTCCAGCCGCTTAACGAACAGCTCTTCTTAGTGTCTTACGGCGGTACGGTCATGCCCGGACGAAACGAACGCAAAGTAGGCCTGTACCTGCTGGACCGAGCGGGCAACAAGAAACTTATCCTGGAAGCCCCTGGAACAGCAGGCATCCATTCGTCGCAGGTGTTCGGGGCTCGCCCCAAACCGCCGATCATTCCCACACGCTGCCAAAACCCCAACTGGACGCCCAGAGTCGATCTGTTCGCACAAATGCTGAAAGACCCCGACTGGACGCAAAAGGCAACCCTGATGATGCACGACGTTTACCAGGGAATTGAACCGGAAGTAAAACGCGGACAGGCGAAATATCTGGCGGTTATGGAACAGGTGATCCAATCCACTCCGCGAGGCGGCGCGATGGGCGTAGGCACTATCTGGTACGCGAATCGATGCGTCGGCCTGGTCCCGATCGATCCGGACGGCTCGGCGCACTTTGAAGTGCCCGCCCTGCGAAGCCTCTACTTCCACGTACTGGATAAGGAAGGCAGGATGCTGATGACCCAGGGCTCAGACTTCCACGCCATGCCCGGCGAGTCGCGAAGTTGCATCGGATGTCACGAACAGCGAAAGGGCTCCGGCGCCCCTCCGACACTGCACAAGCTGGCGACAGCAGCCCGGAAGGCCCCTGTAAGACCGGCCATGCCCAAATGGGGCACAAACGGCATCATCGAATACGAAGCCACCGTACAACCGGTTCTCGACAAGTACTGCATCAAATGCCACAAAGGCCCCAAACCCAAAGGCAACCTGAACCTCACAGGCGACCGCACAACCGTTTACAGCATGTCGTACATGGAGCTTACCGACCGATCGCTGGTCCACTACCAGCCCGGAACCGGACGCACACACGCACAACCAACCAACGACTGCGACGAACAGGCCCCGCTCAGCCGAGGCACGCTCCTAAGCAAAATCACAAAATATATACAAGACCCCAAGCACTCGAAGAAGACGATTCCGTTTGAAGATCAGCTCGCGGTGTTCCTGTGGATCGATTCAAACGTACCGTTCTACGGACACTGCAAACAAAAATCCCCCACCATTTTGGACAACAAAGCAAGAGGCGTGCTGGCCGGCGTACACAAAAAACGATGCGCCAGTTGCCACAAACAAGACAGCCCCGACACCGCATCAGGCTTGAGCTCCGCACATGCAGCAGTGCATGCAGGCGGTGAACCTGGTCAATGGGGCGTGGCGGCCAGCGGTATGCGCGTGCGTCATTTAAACTTGTCCAATGCAGAACACAGCGGCGCGTTGCAAGCTCCGCTGGCCAAGTCCGCAGGCGGATGGGGCCTGTGCAAGAGCAAGGACGAAAAGCCTATTTTCACCGACACAAAAGACTCCGACTACGTGAAAATGCTCACCGCGATCAAGCAGGTTCAGCACCGCGTTTACCCCGGCGTCAAGCAGTTGCTGGAGGCGAAACCTGCGGCGATTTCAAAGGCTCAAGAGAAGCCCCGGAAATAGCTTTCACGAAAAACTCACAAAAAATATCACAAAAAAGCAAGATGGATGTTGACGCCGATATCCGCGGTCGGTATATTTACTTGACTGTGATGAGTTGCAAAGTTAACCCAGCGTGTTGAAGACGGTTGCTGGGCGGCCAAGAAAAGGCCGAGCAAAAAAAACTTTGAATAAAAAAAGGAATTCGATTGACACAGTGTTGTAAATCACTAGAATTCCACATCCCGTCGCTGAGACAGCAACGGACACGACGCACCGCCGACGCCGATTAAGGGCGAAGGAAAAGACGCACCGCTATTTTAAAAGTGAACAGTGTGAATTTGTCACGAGGATGTGGCCCGGTCAACGGGAGCGTCACGCTCTGATTGATCCGGGACAATAATCCTGGTATGCAACTCCTTTGGCATACCGACTTAATATCCTCGTGACTGCCATACATAAGAATGATAAGGATATTGAGTTTTGGCTTCTGTGCAATCTTTACGGTTGAGCAGAGACCAACGGTCAGGCCACCCCTTAAAAGGCCTGACCAACCAGAGTTAAAATCTTTTCGTAATTAGACCTCAGTTATTGTTGTTTGATAATTGAGTCTTAATGATAATCAAGTGAAGAGTTTGATCCTGGCTCAGAATGAACGCTGGCGGCGTGGCTAAAACATGCAAGTCGGACGCGAACGTTCTCTTCGGAGAACTATTAGAGTGGCGAAAGGGCGAGGAATACACGGGTAACGTACCCTTGGCACAAGGATAGCTGTGGGAAACTGCAGGTAATACTTGATGAGACCACAGCATCATATGGTGCGGTGATCAAAGGACGGGGATCTCTTCGGAGACCTGTCGGCCAGGGAGCGGCCCCTGTGCTATCAGCTAGTTGGTGAGGTAATGGCTCACCAAGGCTACGACGGCTACCGGGACTGAGAGGTCGATCCGGCGCATCGGGACTGAGACACTGCCCGGACTCCTACGGGAGGCTGCAGTAACGAATATTCCACAATGGACGAAAGTCTGATGGAGCGACGCCGCGTGCAGGAGGAAGCCCTTCGGGGTGTAAACTGCTGTCAGGGACTACCAAGCAAGCAGGCCTAATATGTCTGTGCGTTGAGGAATCCCACAGGAAGTCACGGCTAACT
>JABGPF010000314.1 GCA_018645065.1 Phycisphaerales bacterium | reverse complement strand
TCATCGTGCTGTCGATCCGAACTTTCTGGGGCTTCCCACCGTCGCTGGTGTAGAGAATCGGATTATGGTATCGCCCCTGTCCGGGCAGGACGCAGTAATAATCGAAGCTCGACGGATCAACCTTGAGGTGCCACTTCCCGATCACCGCGGTTGTGTATCCGGCTTGTTTCATTTCGCGGGGCAAGTAGTGCTTGCTCGCCGGCAGCGTGCTGTAGAGGTCCAGCACACCGTTGGTTTGGCAGTGTTGGCCCGTGATGATATTCGCGCGGCTTGGAGTGCAGATCGAATTCGTGCAGAACACGTTTTCCAGGAGCATTCCTTCTTTCGCCAGCGTGTCGATGGTTGGCGTGGGGTTAAGTTTCGCCAACCGCCCGCCATAGGCGCCGATACCCTGGGAGGTGTGATCATCGGCCATTATGAACAGAATGTTCGGGCGTTTATTTGACTTCCCGCTGGCTGGCGCCGCCAAAGCTAACCGTCCGGCCAGTCCGACACCAGCGGCGCCGCAGAACCCCAGAAAACTTCGTCTCGTTGTTTTCATGATTACGTCCTCTCCATTTCGAATACCGGTTTTTTCTTCTTCCGGGCCTTAGTATTAACCTTAACGGGCTTGGTTTTCACGGACATTCCGCTGAGTTTCCGCCCGTAGACCTCCACCTCAACATAATGGTTGTTCGTGTCGGCGTTGCTGCCCTTGCTGTAGAGGCGAACGTACCTGCCAACCGTACCTGCACACTCGATCAGTCGGCCGTAGTGGGACTCCACGTAACCCTTGTCCTTGCCGGCGCCCAGGCCGGAGGAATCATCATGATCGTTATTGTAAACCGTCGCGTATTTAACGAAGTCCGGATCGTTGGACACTCGCACGATCACGTCGCGATAAACCCGCGAGCTGGTGTGGTAATGCCACAGCGAAATCGCCGATATGCTCGCAACGGCCTGGAGATCAATCTGGACCCACTTCACCCCATCACCGAGATCAACGTTATGCCCGTTCTCCCCGCTGGCGTCCCCGTCGGTAACCATCGCCAGCTTACCGGTCGCAGGGCGGAGCTTATTGCTCGTCACCGGTTTCCCGCGCGCCATGTTCATTGTACCGTTCGGGACGACAATCGTCTGGCTGCGATTGGCTATGAACTTGCTGGTTGGTTCAAGATTCGGTTCGTTTTTCGGGACCGCCGTATTGCGGAACATCGGCATGGGATATTTGATTTTAAGCACACTCTTGCCTGACGGCGACAGCGTTGTCGCCCCCGACGCCGCGGCGCCGCCGACAATCCCGTAGACCTCGACCTCAACGTAATGGTTCTGATCGTTGGAGGTGTTGCCCTGGCTGTGCAGGCGAACGTATCGGGCGACTGTATTTTTCGGGCAGTGGATAATCTTGCCTTCAGATGTTTCGACCCAGCCCAGATCCTTGCCGATGCCCTTACCGTATGAATTGTCGTGATCGTTGTTGTAAATGATTCTGGCGTTCTTAGTGAAGTCCGCGTCGTCGGCGACCTCCACGATACTGTCGCGATACGCCCGGGCCTGGCCGTGGTAATGCCACACCGCAATCACAGACAACGTCGACTTGGCGCCCAAGTCAATCTGAACCCACTTCTTCCCGAATCCGATATCCACGTTGTGCCCGTCCTCACCGCTCTTGTCGCCGTCGGTAACCATCGACAAATCACCGACCACCGGAAGGGACTCATTGCTTGTCACCGCTTTCTTCAACGCCAGATTCTTCGTGCCAACTGGAACCTTGACCACCGGCCTGCCCTGACCCTTGGGGCGTCCCTTGGCAATGTTCGGTTCGTTCATCGGCACGGGCGTGCCTTTGAACATCGCCTTGGGCAGCGATATATTCAGAGTAACTTTCCTGGCTTCGGTCTGTCCCCGGGATGTCCCAGCCGTGATCGACAGCGTACAGAACAGCACAAACAAAATCGCGTTAGTTGCACTTCGCACCATTGTCATATCCCTTTCATCATGTGGTCAATTGCGGTTAAAAATCCCGCCAAGGCGTAATAGTAACGCCCTGGCGGGATCATTTGCAAGCGACTTAACGGCGCGCGACACCGCAAGCGGTGGGAATCGCGTTAGTCTTTCAGGTATTGCTTGATCGGATTTTTGACCGAGCCTGCGGGGCGCTGACCTTTTCCGGGTTTGTTTACGTCGCCTAAGTCTGCTCGGGCTTTGTCAGCGAGGGCTTCCAGGCGTTTCACCACGTCTGGGTTCGCTGCGGATACGTCTTTGTCTTCGTGGATGTCCTTCTTCAGGTTGAAGAGTTTTCTTGTGCTCTTACCTTCGGGCTTGCCCCAGTTTCGCTTGCGCGATTCCAAGCCGATTTCGAGTTTCCAGTCGCCTGATCGCACGGCTTGCAGCTGGTCCATCTGGTAGAAGTAGAACGCTTCGTGGGGGCTCTTTGCGTCTTTGGCTCCAGCCATCAGAGGCATGATGTCTCGCCCGTCGATTATGCGGTCGGTTGGCGCGGCTGTGCCTGCGAGCTTGGCGAATGTCGGCAGGACGTCTATCGTTGAGGTTAGCTCATCGCACGTTTTGCCCGCTGGTATTTTGCCCGGCCAGCGCATTACGCATGGGACTCGCTGCCCGCCTTCGAGGGTTTGGCCCTTCCTGCCGCGAAGTGGTGCGTTCGACCCGCCGTCGCGTCCGTTGGAACCGTTGTCCGACGTGAATATCACCAGCGTGTTGTCGTCTAGTCCCAGATCCTTGAGCGTTTTGAGAATTTGCCCGGTCGACCAGTCCAGCTCTTCGACCGCGTCGCCGTACCGCCCGTTTTTCGACTTACCGCGGAAGTCATCCGAGGCATGCAGAGGCAAGTGCACCATCGCGTGAGGCAGGTACAGGAAGAATGGTTTGTCCTTGTTGGCTGTGATAAACTCGACGGCCTGTTCGGTGTAACGTTTTGTAAGCGTATCCTGATTGACGGGCGCTTCGATGACCTTGGTGTCCTTCATCAGCGGCAGCGGCGGGCGTCCTTTGGTCTTGCTCCGGCCGCCCATATCGTTGGAGTACGGGATACCGAAGTAGCTGTCGAAGCCCTGGCTGGTTGGCAGGAATTCCGGCTGATCGCCCAGATGCCACTTACCAATGCACTTGGTCGCATAGCCCTTGGGCTTCAGGACTTCAGCGATAGTAAGTTCGTTAGGGTTCAGGCCCTTGGGGTCGCCGGGGAACAGAACGCAGAGGTTACGCTGGTTAACGTGCATATTAACGCGTCGCGGATAGCAGCCGGTCATAAGGCTCGACCGCGACGGCGTGCAAACACTGCTGGTAACGTAGAAGCTGGTGAACTTCATGCCCTCTTTGGCCATCTTGTCGAGCTTCGGCGTGCGGTTGGCCTTCGAGCCGAAGCAACCGATATCGCCATAGCCCATGTCGTCAATAAAGATCAGGACAAAGTTGGGTTTCTTGACTTTGTCGGCGGCGCCGGCGATTTTCGCCAACGTCGGACCGCCCAGAGTAATCGCCGCCACACCGGCGCCAATTTGCTTCAGAAAACTTCTGCGTGTCTTTTTCATAGTCATTGTCCTGTCCTGTATCCTTTTCGGTTAGCGGTCTTTAACGGGCGTAGGGCATGTGTTGCTTGTCGCTTCTTTAAACGTAGGAACCGGGCGGAAATTCGGATGATCTTTAAATTGTATGTGACGCCGCCCCCAGTACGAGCCAAAGTAAATCCCGCTCGCGTCAACCCAGGTCGCCAGTTTCGCCAGCGCCGAAATCGGCAGCTTCTCCTTATTGCCCGGGCAGCCCTTCATCACCTGTGCGATCAACTTGCTCTTGTGCGAGCCGATCGACTTGGGCGGTGAATAGGGTGTTCCCTCCCAGTCGGAGAACTCACGATACGTCGGAACCATCTTGCCCCGGATCAGGTTCTCGTACGAACGCGAGAACTGCGTGGTCAGCTCGCCTGTGAGATCAAGCTTGGCTGCCGGCTTATCGCCCTGGTGACATTTCACGCAATGCTTGTCGAGCACCGGCTGAACGTACGTTGGGTAGTGCATTACCTGCTGGCCGGTCTTGTCGCCGGGCTGGGGACCCGGGCTGCTGGGCGGACGTTTCATCGCCAGCGGCAACTTGCCCGTATGGGGCGGTGAATCGTTGGGCGTTTCATGGCAACCCACGCACGAACGCTTCTCACCGGGGCGATAGTTCACATACGTTCGCTCACGCTGCAACTCGAGATAATTCTTGTCCAGCGCCTGGAAGTAAATGTTACGATCCGCCGGTACGGTAAAATGAGCCGAACCGTCCTTCTCAACGGGCACAACGCCCCACATCGCCTTGCCCGCCAGCGCCGTGCCCAAACTCGCCAGGCGCGTGTGACGCGTAAGCTTGCCCCTGGGGTCCCAGAACCGCCTGCAATCCCAAGGCCGCGGTAACTGCTCCATGATCCGAATGTACTTCACCTCGCCGCGTTTGATACCCTCCATACCGTGATAAATATCCTGCACGGTGCAGAGCGCCAGCTTCTTGGCAGCCAATTTTTCGTCGATCACCGCTCGCAACACCGGTGGGGTTTTGCGGGTCCGCAGTGGATACGGCTGCCAGCACGACGTGTCGGCCTCGGTGTGAATCTTCTCGTGCACGCCGGCTTCAGTGAGCTTATACAAGCCGTACGCTTTCGGATCGCTCCATTTCTTATCGGGATTGTACGCCACTAAAAACGTGTCCATCGAGAGCGGGTATGGGTCCATGTAGAGCGGCCCGTTACCGTGTTTTACCCACTTACCGTTCACCAGGTGGTTCCAACCGGGCTCTTGCTTCACGTCGACCGTTGGCGTGATGTACGTCATCGGCTCGCGGGTGCGGATCTTCTTTTTCGTATCGACGCGGATCACCGTTCCGATCCCGCTCTGGGGCCAGTGCGGCGTGCCGAGCATTACAAACTGATTAGTCTCGCCTGGGATTTGCCTGCCGTGCAGGAACGTCGGCGGCAGTGAGATATTATTACCGTAAATCTCGACGCTTCCGCTGCCGTCGGGGTACATCGCCCACAAGCATTTCACGCCGATCTGCCCCTTGTCAACGTACTCCCATCGCGTGTAGAGCACGCGCCCGTCGGACATCATCGACGGCGAGAATTCGCTTACCGGACTGTTAGTGAGTTTCGTGAGATTCTTCCCGTCGCCGTCCATGCGGTACATAACCGTAGTCGACAAAACGTCGGGCGAATCGCAAAGCGTACCGTATTCGCACCGCGTCGAGACCAGCATTATCCCGCCGTCGGGCAGATAGCACGGGTGCATATCGTCGGTCTGGTGATAGTACATCCGGGCCGTTCCGCCAAGGAACGAGTTATCATATTTTTTGATGCGCGCCTGCTCGTCTGCCGGCGGGAAGGTAAGCTGCACCGGCTTGCTCGTGCGAACGCCTTTCACCGGATCGATCCCGATCTCGTAGATGCGGAAGCCTTCCTTCGCCGATTTTTTCCAGTCGAACACTACTTTCTTTGCGTCGAAGTGCAGATCGAATCGCCCGAAGATACCGTCTTTCATTTCGGGAATCAGATCGTGGACCTTTTTGGTTTTCATATCGAGCACGCACAAGTTCCCGCCGTATCGCCCGCACCCGTCGATGAAGTCGGTGTAAAAGTGCGATGAATGATAAGTCTGCCGTTTGACGAACAGAAGTTTGTCAAAGTTCATCAGCGGATCAGCGGCCTGGGCGCCGGCGGTAAGTGAAAGCAGCACGGTAACAATTATCTTTTTCATGAGAGTCTCCAATCAAGCGGGAATCAGGCGAATAAGCATTATACCTCTCAGAACCTAGCCGTTGCAAGGAAGTCCAATTGTCCGGTTTGCGGCGATGTCTGGAGCAATTAATATGAATATTCGCTGAAAAGTATTGGTCCAATAGCTCAGTTGCCCGTTATATAAGTAACTCTGCTTGAAAGGGATTCGGATGAAAACAGCAGTTTGCACAATAATCTTCATCGCAGCAGTCGCGGCCATCGTGTTCCTCTGCCTGCCAACGGAGCGGAATAGCGATACTCAGGAAAATGTTCCATCCGTCGAGGAACAGGCCCCTGAAGTATTGCGTGGGCCCAATTCCAGATTTGTTCGCGACAAGTCGAAACCGGGCTCGCCGATTATTAGCATACAGCGTCTTTATCTCCCTGAAGATAATCACCAGGCGGTGTTTGCGGCTTTGAAGTCGATGACGTCATTGCGAAGCATCAATGTTAATGCACATCGCGGTCTAACCGATGCGGATATTAGAACACTTGAAAGTCTGGAAGAACTGCGGGAGCTCCGTATGTAAATGGCGCCGGAAAAATGTAGCGTGTGGCGGGCGCCGTAAAAGTGTAGC
>JABGPF010000009.1 GCA_018645065.1 Phycisphaerales bacterium | reverse complement strand
ATATACCCGGTGAGTCGGGCGTTAAAACTCGACTTTACGACCACGCAGATTATCAATTCTCAGGCGGGCGCGGTAAAACGTGCCCGCCTGTCTTTATTGTGTGCCTGGCTTCAGGTGTACTGAAGGACTATATGTATATGCCTTTTTGTCCTGTTTTATCGGTTTTTTCTGGTCTTCGGAGCCTCTGGATGCCGATTGACAAATTACATTCATCAGATCGTTTTTAGAATCTGTAGAAAAAAGACTTGCAGGTTGGCGCTATTTTGCTAGAATACTCGATTCCCATACATTAACTGTTTAGTCCATGCTACCAAAGCGGTAGCGAGACGCATTGGAGAATTATACGTGGCGGTTCGATTAAGATTAAAAAGAATGGGTCGGCGACACAGAAGTTTCTTTCGCTTGAACGCGATGGACTCACGTTCGCCTCGTAACGGTAAGGCTATCGAGGAACTGGGTTGGTACGATCCCAACGCCAAGACCATCGAGAAGCAGATTTCGCTGAATCGCGAACGGATCGAGTACTGGTTGAGCGTAGGCGCCCAGCCCAGCGAGACCGTTGGTGATCTGCTGAAGCGTAACGGTATCGGTCAATAAAGGCCTCTTCGCGTCGTTGGCGCGAACTTGCCTGATTGCGATGTCTTTGCGTATTGATATTCTTACGCTGTTTCCCGAGATGTTCGAAGCATTTTGCTCGACGAGCGTCATAGGTCGCGCCTGCGAACGAGGCTTGGCTGGGATTCACTGTACGAATATTCGAGATTACGCTACGGACTCGTATAAGACGGTCGATGATTCACCGTACGGTGGTGGACCTGGGATGGTAATGACCTGCCAGACCGTGTTTGACGCGGTCGCCGACGTACGCAAGCAGTCACAGTCGCCTGGTAAAGTGATAATGCTCACGCCCCAGGGACAACCGCTGAGTCAGTCGATAGCTCGCGAATTGTCCAGCCAGGATCATTTGATCTTGCTGGCCGGGCGTTACGAAGGCTTTGACGAGCGGATTCGCACCGGGCTGGTTGATATGGAAATAAGCCTGGGCGATTTTGTTCTCTCAGGCGGTGAGATTGCGGCGATGGCGGTTTGCGATAGTGTTATCCGCCTGCTGCCCGGCGCTCTGGGTAAGGACGCTTCGACGGTTGAAGAGTCGTTCAGCGATGGTCTGCTGGAATATCCTCAGTACACCAGACCGCAGAGCTACGAAGGCATGGAAGTGCCCGAAGTGTTGCTCTCAGGGCATCACGCCAAGATTGTGGAATGGCGCCTTGAGCAGTCCAGGCAGCGTACGAAAGAACGCAGACCGGACCTCTGGGAAGCATACTGTAAAGAGTTGAAAAACAAGGACGAGTAACTATATAATTCAGGATCGAACACCGGACCAGCCGGTAAGAATCCATTGACGGGAGTGTCATCGTGAGCCAGGAACTACTTAAAAAAGCCGCCGCAACAAGCATCAAGACCGACGTGCCGGAGTTTGAAGTCGGTGATACCGTGGAAGTTTCGGTAAGAATCGTCGAAGGCGACAAAGAACGCACACAGATCTTCGGTGGCGTGGTAATCCGCATCAGCGGGCACGGTGTCAGCGAGACATTTACCGTTCGTCGAATCGTCAACAAGCTGGGCGTTGAACGTACATTCCCGATCCACAGCCCCAAAGTAGCCGCCGTTAAGGTCCTGCGAGGCGGTAAAACCCGTCGTGCGAAGCTGTACTTCCTCCGCGATCGCGTTGGTAAAGCCACACGCCTCAAGCAGGTCGCACGCCAGAAGAAGTCGGCCCAAACTGAGGCGTAAGCTTCATGTGGCCTTTTCGGGCTAAAAAAACGCTTGGTCAACGTGGTGAAGCGCTCGCCGCACGAATGCTCAAGCGGAATGGTCTGAAGATACTGGCTTCCAATTATCGCTGCCCCTCGGGTGAAATAGACATAATCGCCCTGGATCGCGGTACACGCCGCGATTGCGGACGCGAGACAATTGTTTTCGTCGAGGTCAAGACCCGCACCGACGATGTGTACAATACGCCTGAGTCGGCTGTAGATGCCCGCAAGAAGCGTCGAATCCGCAAAACCGCCCGGTACTACCTCTCACGTCATTCAAGCGATCAGTACGCCGTTCGCTACGATATAGTCGCCATTGTGGCGCCCCGCGACGCCAAACCGCAAATCAAGCACATTAAGGCGGCGTTTTCCTCCGCTCCTGAACGGGACAGCCTTTGAAATGAATCTGATAGACACCCATTGTCATCTCGCAGATAAACGACTTGCCAGGAATATTGAGCAGGTAATTTCTGACGCAGTTTCGGCGGGGGTCAGGCAGATGATCTCGGCGGCTGCGAACTTGCCCGACGCTCGGATAGCCGCCAAGCTGGCTGAGACGCATCCGGAGGTGTTTTGCACCGCGGGCGTTCATCCGCACCACGCTGCCGAGCAGACCGAAACCTATCTCGCTGAGATCGAGCAACTCGCTTCCTGCCCGCGCAACGTCGCGATCGGCGAGATCGGCTTGGACTATCATTACGATTATTCGCCCCGTCCTCGTCAGCAGGAGTCGTTCGCCGAGCAACTTGCGCTGGCCGATCGTTTGGGCAAGGTTATCGTAATCCACACGCGTGAGGCGTTTGACGACACGATGTCGATTATCCGGAACTCCGGAGTTGATGGGTCGAAGTTTGTGTTCCATTCGTTCACTGGCGGGATCGAGCAGGTTCGCGAGCTTCTCGATATTGGCGCGATGGTGAGTTATTCGGGCATTGCGACATTCAAGACCGCAGACGACATCCGCCAGGGCGTAGCGATCGTGCCTGATGATCGCATTTTTGTTGAGACAGATTCGCCGTACCTTTCACCTGTCCCGGTTCGCAACGTCAGGACGAATCAACCGGCGTATGTAGCTCACGTGGCGAGATGTCTGGCGGAGGTTCGCGGTGTTTCGGCTGATTTGTTCGCTGATCAAACCACTGCAAACGCGAAGCGATTTTTTGGATTCTAGCGATCTGAAATTGCGGATTGTCCGTTACAAACCATTATTAGTTGCGTTAGTCCGAGTATAAAGCGCCCGTTCAGGGGCGCCATGTGCGAAAGGATTAACATGGCTTTAATGACTGGTTCCCGGCGTGCATTTCTCCAGAGTGTCGGACTTGGCGCTGCAGCATTGGCGATTCCCGGAGCCATATCGGCCCGGGCCAAATCTTCCGACCGTCCTAATATTCTGTGGCTTGTCAGCGAAGACAATGGCCCATTCTTTGGTTGCTACGGGTACAAGAACGCGGTAACGCCGCATTTGGACAAGCTCGCCTCCGAAGGCGTTCTGTATGAAAACGCTTTCGCCAACGCCCCAGTTTGCGCTCCGGCCCGTTCGACGATTATTACGGGTATGTATCCTCCGTCCATGGGCACACAGCATATGCGGAGCAAAAATCCGATACCGGCGTCGATCAAGTTCTTCCCGCAGTATCTCCGCCAAGCCGGTTACTACACGACTAACCGCTCTAAGCAAGATTACAACATCGCTAAACTACCTCAGGGGACGTGGGATGTTTCCTCGAGCAAGGGCCATTGGAAAGATCGCAAGCCCGGGCAGCCGTTCTTCAGTATCTTCAATATTGGGACGTCGCACGAAAGTTGCCTGCATCGCGGTAGGAAGGCTTCAACGCAGGACCCTGCGAAGGTTGAGTTGCCCCCTTACCATCCCGACACGCCGGAGATCCGCAACGACTGGGCGTATTATTACGAATGCATCACGAAGATGGACTCGCAAATGGGCGACATACTGGCCGAGTTGAAGAAAGACGGCCTGGATGAAGATACTATCGTGATCTACTACGCCGACCACGGTGGGGTGCTTCCGCGGTCCAAGCGGTTCCTGTTCGACTCTGGCACGCACGTGCCCATGATCGTCAGGTTTCCCAAGAAGTATGCGCATCTGGCGCCGGGCAAGCCTGGTCAGCGGACCGACCGTCTTGTGAGTTTCGTAGATCTGGCGCCGTCGATGCTGTCGTTGGCGGGGATAAAGATACCGGATTATATACAGGGAGAGGCGTTCCTCGGCCCCCAAGCCGCGAAACCACGCGACTACGTGTACTTGTTCCGAGGGCGAATGGACGAGCGATACGACTTCGCCCGCGCCGTCCGCGATAAACGATACAAATACATCCGCAACTACATGCCCCATCTGCCCTGGGGCCAGCATCTTGAGTATCTCTGGAAGTCGAAAGCGACGCAGTCGCTCTGGGCCGAATACAAGGCCGGACGACTCAAAGGCGCCCAAAAACTGTTCTTTCAACCAAAGGCTGTCGAAGAACTTTACGACACCAAGACCGATCCGCATGAAGTGAAGAATCTGGCGTGCGATCCGAAGTTTGCTGATATCCTGAAGCGAATGCGGAAGGCGCAAGTCGACTGGGCGGTCGAGATTCACGATACGGGCTTCCTCCCCGAAGCCGAATTCATCGCCCGATCACAAGGCACCACGCCGTTTGAGATGGTTCGAGATCCGAAAAAGTACGATCAGGCGACGGTGATGGCCGCTGCCGATCTGGCGGGCGCTCGTGACGTGAAGAATCTTCCACGCCTGATCAAGATGCTGGGCGATAAGGATTCCGGCGTGCGGTATTGGGGGGCGATAGGGTGCCTTGCTCTGGGCGACCAAGCAGCCGGCGCCAGCGAGGCGTTGGGCGGGGCGATGGAGGATTCGTGCCCGAATGTTCGCATAGCGGCCGCCGAATCGCTTTGCTCTATGGGCAAGGGTGATAAGGCCCTTGGCGTGCTGATCGAGGCGTTGGGGGATCCCAGCCCGCGAGTGACACTGCATGCAGCCAACGCTTTGGATTATCTTGGCCAGAAGGCTCGCGGCGCCGTCGATGCGATGAAAACAGCCAAATGCGACGGTTACACCCAGCGTACGCTCGTCTGGGCGCTGGAGGAGCTTGGCGAGAAGCGGCCCGCTTCAACTAAATCACGCAAACCGAAGCGAAAGAAGAAATAGACACGCAATGCGTTTGCGGGTTAGAATCCGCGGTGTTATGCGTGTAACGCAAAGTCGATAAAATTTTGATAACGACAGGAGTTTGGGCTAATGAAGAAAAGCACAACTGAAATGACGCGTCGTGGTCTGATGAAAGGCGCAGCGGCGGCCGCAGCGGTGGCGTCGGTCTCGATTGTCCCCAGCCACGTTCTCGGCGGACCGGGTAAGCCCGCGGCGCCCAGCGATACGTTTGGCGCTGCGTTGATTGGCTGCGGTGGTCGCGGCGGCGGGACGTTCAGGGATCTGAGCGGCAAGCATGGTCTGAACATCAAGAAGCTGGCGATGTGTGACGTGAAGTACAAGGATAAATGCGATAACAAGATGTTCTACACCGACTTCCGTCGCGTGCTGGAGCGTAAGGATATCGACATTGTTGCGATCGCGACCCCGCCTCACTGGCATGCTTTGATCAGCATCGCTGCGATGGCGTCGGGCAAGGACGTTGTCTGCGAGAAACCGATGACGAAATTCATTGGCGAGGGGCGTGCTGTTGTTAATGCCGCCAAGCGCTACGGGCGCATCTTCCAGGTTGGCACGTACGGACGATTCGGAATGGCCACCAGTCGCGGGACCAACGCGATGACCCGCAAGATTATGTCCAGCGGGCTATTGAAGAAGACCAAAGCGGTTTACGTGCATCGCGGAGGCTTGAAAGTTAAGCAGTGGTCCGGTTCGGTCGACCAGGCTTACGCTGAAATTCCCGCCAATCTTGACTGGGATATGTACTGCGGACCGAGCCCGCTGAAACCTTACCAGAGCCGTCGTGTCGGTGGTACGCACCGCGGATATTGGGACTACGATAGCGGCGGTCTGGGCGATATGGGCCAGCACAAGTTCGACCCGATCAACTTCCTGCATGGTAAGGACAACACTGGTCCGATATCGGTGGAAACTCACGCGCCGCCGGCCCACGCTGAAGTTGCGGGCATGTGGGGCTGGTCGAAGCTGACCTACGCTGACGGGTTCCAACTGGTAATCGAGAGCGGTGAGTGGGGCGAGCCCAGCGGGATGAAAAGATGTCACCCGACCATCGAAGAACTCAGCCCTGCCGACCAGGAAAAACTTAAAGCAATGCCCGACCAGAAACCGTTGATCGGATTTGGCGAGGCCGTCAAAACCCGTCAGCAGCCTGGCGGACACGCCGAAGCCGCACACCGCACCGTGTGCATTATGCACCTGACAAATATTTCTATTCGCGTTGGGCGGAAGCTCAATTTCGACCCGGTCACCGAGCAGATTGTCGGCGACGAAGAGGCAAATCGCCTCGCCTATCAGCCGATGCGAGCCCCGTGGCATCTGTAAATCGAAAACAAAACGCGAATTGCGAAAGGAATATATAAATGGCTGCTTCAGATAAATTGAAAAAACTCGTAGATAAAATGCCCGACGCCGATGGTGCAAACGATAAAGGTAAAAAGCGGAGGAGATCCAAGGGTACGTTGACAGGCCCGTCTTGGGCCGAAGCGGCGCCCGTATTTGATGAAATACTCAAGGGCGGAAGTGATAGTATCGTTGGTCTGGTCAGCATGCTGGCGCCTACCGACGAGGGCAAGGATATCAAGGCCCGCTACACGCTGCACGCGGTTCTGACTTACGCGTGCACGCCCGGTAAGGATAAGCAGCGCGCATGTGTCGCCGGCGCCATCGCTTCGCAACTGGCCGGACAGTCGAAGGATAACCAGGCGTTCCTCATGCGGGAATTGCAACTCTGCGCCGATGCGAAAACCGCGACGGAACTGGGCAAGTTCCTCTGCACAAAAGACCTCTCGACGGCGGCGGCGTATGCTCTGACGGCGATTGGCAAGGACGCCTTGCCGCAGTTGCGTGCAGCCCTGCCAAAGGCCAAGGGCTCCTGCCGCCTGGACGTTGTTCAGGCATTGAGCGTGATGAGCGACGCCCAATCGGTTGAAGGCCTGAAAAAAGCTGCTGGCGACCCAGACCGAGAAGTTCGACTTGCTGCAATTTGCGGCCTGGCGAACATCGCCGACGCGGGGGCTGTGGACGTGATGATAAAAGCTTCGGACGCCAAAGACGCCTGGGAACGCATCCAGGCCGGTGATGCGTGCCTCGAACTGGCGGAAAAACTCACCGCTGCGGGCAAGAAGACCGAAGCCAATAAAATCTACACGCACCTGAAACAGACGCGAAACACCGTTGGCGAAAGCCACGTAGGCGACATCGCCGCGAAAGCTCTGGCTGCGAAATAGCGATTGTAAGTGCTCAGCTCTTTCGAGCTGAGGAAAAATTAAGCGGCCGGCGACACTGTTGTAACAATGTCGTCGGCCGCTTCTTATTACTCTATACCGTCTATACCGGCGGATAGAATTTGGCGTTTCGGTCGTTGAGTTAGTCGTCCTGGCGGCAACAACCGCCTGAGCAGGAGCTTTTCAAGAACGCCATGAAGACAAACAGCATCGCTAGCAGGCAGAGTCCCGCAGACGGCATGGCGACCATTTTCAATGCTTCCTTGGCTGCTCCGGTGCTTCCCAGCCCAGGTGCGGTAAGGCCCGCCAGCATCCAGAACACCGAATATCCCAACGCGCCAAGCCCCAGGCAGGTCGAGCCAATGAATTTGCAGAACGAGCAGGTGTTCAGAATGCCCAGCAGCAGCGAAATACCCAAGGCGATGATACCCAGCCCCGAGGCGTGCATGTGTGCTCTTTTGAGGTAGACCCACGACTTGTCGGTAATCTTTTTCATTTTGACTTCGTCGCCCTGGTAGACTTTGTCTTTAACGGCGGCGGCTTCGTCTTTGAGGTGTCCCTTAATTTTCTCTTCGTAGAGTCCGAAGCCGGCTCCCATCGCGAACGAATAAAGAATAGTCAGCAGCGCCAACAGCGTGCCGAGTTTAGCGGGTTTCAGTGCGGCGGTTCCGGTATTGCTCATGATTGTCCCTTTTCTCATCTCGTGTGATTATGGAATATTTTTCAGGCGTCATTGTGACGCTCAAGTCTACATATTTTAAGTATGCAAGCCTTCTCGTCCAGTATAATTGACAGAATCTCCGGGCTTGTTATGATGGAACAGGCGAACTGAGGATACTTGGGTATGAAGCGTGTTAGAGTTCTGTCTTTATGGTTGCTGGCCGCTGTAGCGTTTCCCTGCGCCGCGGCGGTGATACGCGTTGTCGGCGAGGATGACAAGGCGACAAGTCGTCCGGCGGCGACTTCCCAACCGGCAGGGTCGAAGAAGCTTTCAGTTCGCGTGATGAGCGACGACTGGGGCGATGCGACCATTTCTGAGATTCGCAAGGTTCTGGAGTCGGCGGGCGGTGAACTGTGGAAGAATTTCCCGAAACGCCGCATCAGCCCGATAGTCATTCAGCGAAGTCGTCGTGCTCCGATAACGCTGTATCGCAGAGGCCCCAAGGGCGAGTACCTGATCAAGCTGACCCCCAAAGGGCGATACTGGTGCCAGTTCGCCTATCAATTCACCCACGAGTTCGGGCACGTTTTGGCAAATTACTCCCACAAAACACCTCGTGCGAACAAGTGGTTTGAGGAGTCGCTGTGCGAGATGGCCTCTATTTACGCGATGAAGCAGATGGCGGTTACGTGGAAAACCGCGCCTCCGCACCCGCATTGGAAAAGTTACGCAGAAGATATCCAGGCGTATGTCGACGACTTGCAGAAGCCCGAGGACCATTTGCCCAAGGGTAAAACGCTGGCTGGTTGGTATAAGGCAAATTCGGCGGCGTTGCGAGCTGTTCCGTGGCTTCGCGGTAAGAATCGAATTGTCGCCAACAGTCTTTTGGACTTGTTCGAGGCGTCTCCAGGCGATTGGGCTGCGATAGGATATCTGAATTCCGGGAAGCCCGCATCGGACAGCTTTCAGGATTACCTGTCAAACTGGTATCGCCAAACGCCGACAGAGCACAGGAAAACGGTGGGGCGGATCATTGAGATGTTCGAGCTCAAGATTCCGCAGATTCCCCAGGTAAAGAAGTGATATTCGCACGCCGCATCCGCTTTGCGAGCATTTTAACAACCAGCACCGCAAGGTAAAGACCCGCAGCCAGCACGATTATCATCGGACCTGACGGCAGGTCCGGACCGTAGCTTATCGCGATCCCCGCAGTTGTCAGCGACATCGAAAGCAAAACTGCGAGCACCATCACCTGCCATATCCGCCTGGCGAACAGGCTTGCGATCGCAACTGGTATCGTCAGCAGCGCGATGAGCATAACGATACCCACCACGAAAACCAGCAGTACAACCGTCATCGCGGTCAGTGCTAGGAGCATGAAGTAATGGAACTCGACGTGAAGCCCTCGCGCGCGTGCGAATTCTTCGTCGAAGCATATCGCCACGAATTGCTTGTAGAACAGCAGTGACACCAGCAGCACCACCACGTCGAGAATGGCGATCGGAAGAAGTTGATCGGGCGAGACCAGAATGATATCGCCGAACATGTAGATCATCAGGTCTTGCTGATATCCGGGCGTGGCGGCGATGAAGAGCACTCCGAGGGCCATTCCCGACGCCCACAAGGCGCTTATCACGGTGTCTTCACGTTGCTTGAATCGAAGCGACACCACGCCGATTATTCCCGCCGCCAGCAACGCCGCCGTCATCGCCCCCGACAGAGGACTGATCCACTGGACACCCCAGATTGGATCGACCAGCGACCAGCCCAGTGCGTTGCGAGCGTAAATAGCGGCGCCTATTCCGCCTAGTACGCAGTGTGCGATTCCGCCGGCGAGATATGTGATCCGTCGATTGACTACGAATGTTCCGACCACTCCGCAGGCGATACTCGCCAGTATCCCGACAGTAAGAGCGCACAGCAGCACCGGCGCCGCGCCGCTGAGTTCAGCGTTCAATGCCTGGAGAAAATCACCCATCATGCCGCTCCGTTGGGTGTGAATGATCCTGGCAGTTATGATCGTGGCGGACGAGCATTATGTCGTGTCCGTACAGATCGTTCATCAACTCGCCGGTAAGTTCCGCCGTCGGATGCACCGCCACCGAGCCATGCACGCAGACGACCTTGTCGACCAGTTGCGAGACGAATCCCACGTCGTGTGAGACCATGACGAGGGTGAGCTTCTCGCTCAATCGTTCAAGCAGATGGTGGAATTCGGTTTCGACGCCAATGTCGAGATTTGCGGTGGGCTCATCCATCAGCAGCAGTTCAGGGTTCGACGCTATCGCACGCGCGATCAGCACGCGTTGTCGCTGCCCGCCTGAAAGGTCTGAGAAGGGGCGTTTGGACAAGTCACTCAGCCCGACCGCCTCGAGCGCCGCGGCGGCTTCTATTTTATCATCGCGACGATACGGGCCGATCACACCGGTGTGTCCGAGTCGGCCCATGCGCACGACGTCGGTCACGCTGACGGGGAACTTCGGGTCGAATACCGCGTGTTGTGGCGCGTATCCGATGCGTTTGCGTTTAGTCGCCGGCGGGCCGCCCAGGATACGCACTTGCCCCTGGGTCGGGCGCAGCAGGCCGAGAATCAATTTCACCAGAGTTGTCTTCCCACCGCCGTTGGGACCGACCATGCAGACTTTCTCACCGGGCGAAATCGCCAGATTCACATCCCGCAGCACGGGCGTCGTATCGTAGGAGAACCAGAGGTCGCGGATATCAACGGCGAGCCGATCTGATTGTGAGTGCGTCTGTGACATTCGCCTTCCTACGGTTTGAGGGCCTTTTGGAACTCTTCGGCGATCTGTTCCATGTTGTTGATGTAATCTTCGCTTAGCGGATCTAGCATTACCGTTTTACCGCCAATTTCTTCGGCGATCACGTTCGCGGCCCGCTGTGAAAATTGCGGTTCGACGAAGATGGTTTTCACCCCGGACGCCCGGGCCAGCGCGACCAGCTTGCTCCTGTGACGCGGACCGGGCGACTTGCCCTCATGTTCCACCGCATGTTGCACCAAGCCGTAGTCACGCGCGAAATATCCCAGCGACGGGTGGAATATGAAGAAATTTTTCCCGCTCAGCGGTTTGAGCGTTGTGGTCAGCCGCGCGTCAAGGGCGTCGAGATCGGCTTGCAGTTTTGTCAGGTTGCTGCGATATTCTTCGGCGTGGGGCGGGTCGAAGGCGCATAGCTCGCCGCAGATCACCTTGGAGATCAGTTTTGCTGATCGCGGCGACATCCAGATATGATTATCGTCGGCGTGATCGTGCCCTTCGTGCCCTGCATGTGGTTCGTTTCCGTGCAGATAAGCGGCAAGGTCAACGATTTTCAGTTTCGTCTTGTCCCAGGTCATGCGTGAGGTGATGGTCCGTTCGAAACTCGCCCCGCTGGAAAAGAGCAATCCGCCGCGGGCCATGCTCACAATTTGCCTGGGCGTTGGCGTATAGGTGTGCGGGTTGGCGCCCTGATCTATCAGGATGTTCACCGTTAAATGTTCTCTGGCGATTCGCTTGGCGAAAAACGCCAGCGGCGCCACGCTGACGAACAGTTGAGGCTTGTGTTGAGTGTCCTGGGCGTTTTTCGACCCGCAACCGACGATACCGGTCAATACGACGAGCATTAACACCGCTGGGCGGGTCAGGGTTGCGTTCGGATTGTTCGGCATGTTTATGATACCCCTATTCATCGGTTACAGTGCATCGGGAGGTGTCGGACTCCCATATTGTAATCGCCGATAGCCCGGGCAGTTCCGGCGCT
Organism: Phycisphaerales bacterium; assembly: GCA_018645065.1. Lineage (GTDB taxonomy): Bacteria > Planctomycetota > Phycisphaerae > SM23-33 > SM23-33 > BS750m-G57. Next base: position 30,909 of record JABGPF010000009.1, on the reverse strand, counting down.
ATTTTACCCCAGAGGAACTGGCCAATATTTTCGCTGGTCGAGTTGGCCAGCCCGGGTATGTCGTTCAATTTGCGGTGGTCGAGTGTATCCAGGATAGGTTCTACAACGCGTTTGATATCGCCAAAATCGATAACCCATCCGGACTGCGGATCGGGCGTTCCGCTGACGTGTATGTCAACGCGATAGCTGTGTCCGTGCAGGCGGCTGCACTTGTGTCCCTCCGGGACGTTTGGCAGCGAGTGTGCGGCTTCGAATTTGAATGTCTTAACGAGTTCTGCGTTCATGTTTTTTAGACTCCGCGATCCTGGTCCGGCCAGATGATCTTATGTAATTGTAGGCCCATCCGAACGGTTAAATGGTCTCTAAGTATCCATTTTGCTAAATCGGCGGGGTTTACTCGCCCACCGACCGGAGAGAAAATAACCGTGCATTTGTCACACAGCGAGTGCTGCTGGGTTGTCTGCCTGGCGAAATCGTAGTCCTGTTGCGATGCGATCACGAACTTTACTTCGTCGCTCTGTCGCAGGTGCTCGACATTTTGCCAGCGTATTTTGTCCGATTCTCCGCTGTCGGGGCATTTGAAGTCGACTATTCGCACGACTCTCTGGTCGATTTTGGAGATATCCATCGAACCGTTGGTTTCCAGGAGCGTTTGGAACCCCGCGTCGCAGAACGCCTTCAGGAGTTCGGTGGCGTTTTCCTGGCCGAGCGGTTCTCCGCCTGTCAGTTCGACTAGGGGGCATGAAAGTTGGCTGACGCGCGTGAGTATGTCGTCGATGGACATTTCGTCGCCTTCGGTTCGCGCGTGGTGCGTATCGCACCATGAGCAGTCGAGGTTGCATCCGGTAAGGCGCACCAAAACGCAGGGCTGTCCCGCGCGGGTTCCTTCGCCCTGTATGCTTAGTATTATCTCGTTGACAGTTAGTTTAGCGTTTTTCAATCTGCGTTCTCTTGTTTAGCGTTGTTTTCTCGCGACCAGTCGGATCAGCCAGTGTCTTTGTCCGAGCACCCTTGGTCGCCAAAGCGCGTCGATTGTCGGTGTGAACGTATTTATCGCCAGTATCGCCATGAAACAGGCGTATGGCACTTGCAGGAATATTCTAAGGCACATCGCCAGCACCCCGCAGGACACGCCGAATATTACCTGTCCGCCTGTTGTGCTGGGCCTGCATGTCATTTCAGTGGCCAGGAAGAACGCCGCCAGCATCAATTCCCCACACAGCAACTGGTAGGACACGTAGGCGAAGCCCACGTCCGGTCCTTCGGCGAATAAAGGGAACCAGACTGTAAACGCCTGCCCATCGCTTCGTGCCAGATGAATTGGCGCAATGGATACGACGATCGCTGCTGCAAGTATGAAGGTTATCGGTAGCTGCCACTTTACGTAATGGCGGTATATGAGATAAATCCCAAACACGATAATGGCGATCACGCAGGTTTCTCCGATCGCTCCGGCGCGTGCTCCGTAAAGCAGTTCGTGTATTCGGGGCATTTCCATGATGACCAACGGTTTGAGGCGTTTCAGGTCCAGGGTGCTCTCATCGGGCGGCGGGTCGTCGCCGTATGCTTCTGGGCGATGGTGCTCCCTGGACGCTATCGCGCTGAATGCGGGCTCTTCGGAATTGCCCAGTTCCAGGAGTATTGCTGACGGAGGTCTTACTTTGAATGCGTGCGCGTTATCGGAAGTTTGTGATCTGGGCCAGTCGTGCAGTTTTTGCGCCGGATCGGTCAGAGTAATATCACCCGTGACCATGTGGTCCTGGTCCAGAATCGCCCAGTGCTGTTGCTTCATGACGCCCGGGAAGACTACCATTACCGCCAACCAGCCAACCAGCGCAGGTTGCCATAGGAAATGCCCAACGCCTCCGAATATCACCTTCCCGACGATTATCGCGAATGCCGCGGCGATCAGCGGTACGTACCATGGCGCAAAAGGCGGGAGGGTGAGGGCAAGCAGCAGTCCGGTGAGGTATGCGTGCGAGCGACCCATGAGCGCGGGGGTTCTGGTTACCGTGTAGTAACCGCGTTCGATAACCGCACAAGAACACACGGAAATTATGGTGACAACAATCGCTCGCCATCCAAACAGCACGATGCCAGCGAGCAGCGGTCCGCAGGCCGCGGCGAAAGTTACCGCAAAAATCGTTTGCACAGCTTCCGGAGCCCGGTAGAACGGAGCTTTGGAAACTGCGGCCAATTCCATTGAAGGGGTGGTCGTCGGAACGTTGTTCGGGGCGGAGGCGGACATATTATTCCGTCCTCCCGTCTCTGGCCACGGCGTGTATTACCGCGAGTTTCAGTTCTTTGACGCGCTGCATAAGCGGAAGACGTGCGGGACAAATATAACTGCACACACCGCATCCGACGCAGGCCGTAACGTGGGATCGCCTGGCGTGTTCGATCAGGGACAACTCGAAGTCGTCGTTCAGCGACGCCACGTTCAACCGCGTCGGGCAGTGGTCGGTGCACCATCCGCAGCGTATACAAGGGCTGGACGGGGCGTAGGGGCTTGGCGATATCGCGAGTATCGCATCGGTGGCGGGTGTTACAACGGTGTTGGTGTTGCACTTGGCGCCGATCATGGGTCCACCATGAATTACCGAACGGTCTCGCGGTTTTATTATATCCAGGCAGCGTGCGCCAAAGGGCAGGAAGTAGTTTCCGTCGGGTCGCGTTTCGTGTCCGCAAATTGTGACGATGCGTCCGGCGAGCCTTTGTCCGCAGGCGACCCAGCGGTATACCGCCAGGCAGGTCGCCGGATCGATCATTGCAACACGCACGTCCATCGGCGTCATGCCGGGCGGTACGCTGAGTCTGGTGAGCACCTTGGTGAGAATCGTGTCGGACTCGGTGGGGTACTTGTGCGACAGGGCGATCTGTGCGATGTTGTATTTGTCGGCGGGGGGGGCGATGTTGCGATATGAATCGGTCCGGCGACGCGGGACCACCAGAGCGGCGTTCGATATGCCGATCGCTCGGGCGAGAATCGCAAGGCCCTCAATCACCTCGGGGCCATGGTCAACCAGCATGCGATGGCTGGAGGTGACCAGGGGTTGTTGCTCCATCGCATTTGCGACCAGCAGCCCGCAGGATTTCGATCTGGCCTTCAGGACCCAATGCGCCAGAGGCGTAGAGCCGCGGCGATGAACGGTTAGTTGGCCTTCGGTGATTCGATCCCACAACGCCGCTTCGTCCATATCAAGCCAGTGTGGTGCGATTGGTTCGGCCGGCGGCAGTTTTATGGGTGATGCAATTTTTAAATCTATCGCCGGCGCCCTTCGCATAGTGTATCGACCGGCGATTTCCACGTTTGAAAAACCGGTTACCGTCGCGTCTGTCGGCGCAAAAATATCCGGTGATTCGTTATCGGCGGTTGCGATGATCCGACCGGTCGACACCTTCTGATCATTTATGACCAGCGGGCTTGTCGCACTTCTCATGTTGCGTCCGAGGGGAAGTGAAATGTTTTCGATATCGTCCCATTCGGCGATCGGCCTGGTGAGCGTAAGTCCCTTGTCGTCAGGGAGGTCGATCCCACCTGAGAATGTTCCGAATCGTCGAATCTTTGGTCCGCGCATTAATGAATGGTAACGAAAGTAATCGCCCGGGTCCAGACGTGGTGCGATGCGATCTGAACCGACGTATGCAATTTAATTATGGTTTTTCGTTGGCTCGCTGCTCAGCCTGTTTTTTCAGCGAGGGGTTTATAAATTCCACGTCGGCTGCTGCAGATAGCTTGTCAAGCAGCCTGGCGCCGGCGCCGCGGATCATCTGTTCTTTGAGTGCGGCGGCTATTTCGCCCTTTTTGTCAGCGTATTTGACCTTTTTGGGGGCGATGATCTTTTCAAGTTTCAGTATGTGGAACCGGCTTGACACCTGTACGGGATCGGATATTTCACCGATTTTCGTCATCGCCAGCGCCACTTGCTTAATCGCCGGCGAGACTTGTGTGGTGTCCGGTCCGATCGCCGGAAGCAGTCCGCCGGTCTGCCCGGTCGGGCTCGATGAGAATTCTTTGGCAAGGGAGGCGAAATCTTTTGTGGCTGCGTACTCTTTGACGAGCTTCGCGCGTGCATGATTTTTAGTTTCAATGTGTCTGACGACGACCATTCGCCCGTATTGTTTATCGAATTTGGCTCGGACGACGTCGTCGGGGACTTCGAAATCTGTTCCAATCATTTTGCGGAGGATCGCATTGCGACGCATAATCAGGCGCCACGTCGAGTAGGTTACATTCTTGGATGTGAGCAGTTGATTGAGCATCTGCTGACGCTCAGCGTCGCTGTTGGCCATTGCGAAGGTTAGTTTAAGGGCCCGCTCGTGCTCTTGGTCGACTTCCTTTTCGGTGATGGTTATGCCTTTTGATTTTGCAGCCTGGCTCACCAACTCGGTGCGGAGTATGTTTTGTGCGATCGCCAGCCCGTACCCGTCAACGAGTATGTGGTGCAGTTGGTCCATTGTTATCGTCTTGCCGTTGATGATCGCCATTACATTATCGGTTTTCTTGGCGATCGTCGGTTCAACCTCGGGAGGCTTAACTGGAGGCGCGACTTTCGTTACGGGCGTTACTGGCGCAGGGGCGGGTTGCGTAGTCGCAGCGACCGGAGGCGCAGGCCGCGGAGTCGGCGACGGTGTGAACATGTCGCAACCCAAACCGGTTGTCAGTATCGATAATATTATAATCGTGTGGAGTGTTCGCATGTTTGTGTTTCCTGTTAGACCAGACTACCGATTTGGGCCTGTTGCGTCAATGCGTTAACTGTGCAGCGAGCCTTCCTGACCGGTGCGACCGGTCAGGGATATGAACGCCGGAAGTATCAGCGGTCGGATCACGAACGAGTCGATCAGCATTCCCAACGCCATAGCGAAGCCAAGCTGTTTCAGAAGCGCCATGTCGCCCACCATGAGGCTTCCGAGCGTGGCTGCCATTATCAATCCGCACGACGATATCACCGGTCCGGTGTGGATAATTGCGTGTCGGCATGCCCGCCTGGGTTTCATGCGTCTTGCTTCCTGTGAAACTCTTGCAGCCAGGAATATATTGTAGTCCTGCCCGACGGCCATCATGATAACGAACAGGAATATCTCGACTTTCCAGTCAAGCCCCGAGGCGCCGAATATGTATACGAACACCCAATATGTAACCCCCAGCGTGGTCCAGTAGCTTATCAGCGTGGAAAGGACCATGAAGCCCGAAAGTATCACGTCTTTCAGCAGCAGCCAGACGATCAGGAATATCACTCCAAGCGCCAAAGTGGCGATGCGATAGAAGTCAGCGCCCGTAACGCTGCGAATGTCCATGGTTTGTGCGGTCGCGCCAGCGATATGAACCTTTCCGGGGAACTTCGCTTGCGCCAGCGTTTTGGTCAGTTCCTCTCTGATATTCTTTACGATACTCATCGCCTGCAGCGTCATTGCGGGCTTGTCCAGGATGATCTCGATTCGCATGGCGGTGCGGTCTTTGCTGACGTATTCGGCGAACGTTCTTTTTTTGATATCCGCCAGCTTGCCCTGCATTACTCCGGATACGAGCGATTTTGCTCCGTTTTGGAATACATTGAACAGACCGAAGGGTTTAGGTTGACTCCGCGGTTCATCGGGCGGGTTACCAGCCAGCGCCATCTTCAGGAACGCTTCAGTGGCTGTGTCGATATTCCTGCCCAGCGGTTTGCTCAGGCTGCGAATATCGTGAACAGCTTTGGTGCTGCTGGCGTTGATATTACTTACCGTCGCCGTCATGTCTGCTGACAACTGCATCCATCGCTTTTCTTCGATCGGGCCTGGCGCTTCGATCAACACGTTCACCGGCGCGATCTCGCCTATAGGCCAGTGCTCCTGCACCAGGCATGCGCCTTTAGCGGCTTCATAGTCCGCATCCAGATCGGCAAGCGTGTCGTACACCCAGTTCAGCTTCGCGCCCTGCCAAGCCGGAATCGCCAACAGCACCAGGCCGGCGGCAAGAACCGTGCCCGGGCGAGCGGTGACTACGGATGCAACTTTCTGCCAGACTACCGATTTGGCGGTGGCGAGTTTTTGGTCGGCTCGTCCGGGATGCGCGGGCCAGTAAATTTTTGGGCCAACTATCACCACCACTGCGGGCACGAGCGTTATCACGGCCGCCAGGGCGACGACAAGCGCCACCGCGATGGCGGGACCTGCACTGGAGAACAGGTCGTAGTCAGCGAATGTCAGCATCATGAGCCCGGCGGTATCGGTTCCCGCAGAGGCAAGCAGCGCCGAGAGCGTGTGATTTAACGCCTCACTTGTGGCTTGGCGGTGCGACAGGCCCGAACGCAGAAACTCGCGTTGCCTGCTCATCAGGAGCAGGGTGTAGTCTGTTCCGGCTCCGTACAGGAGCACGATGGTGAATATCGTTTCAGCCAGCCCCGTGCTCATACCAAGGTAAATATTGCCAAGCTTCAGCAGGGTAAGCGCGATTATCGCAGCGGCGCTAATCGCGCCCAACGGAACAATCGCCGCCAGCGGAGCCCGGTAAATAATCAGCAGGATCAGGACTATCGCCGAAATTGTCACCGCGAACGTGTTTACATGACTCTGTTCGGCAGCTCGCGCGTAATCCAGTCCGAACGCACTGGAACCGGTAACCGAAGCCGACAGGCCTTCAGGGAAATCGAGTTCTTCTTCGTCCAGAATGGCCCGCACGTGTTTGACGATTCGCGCCGATCGCGATGTGATAAAGTTAGCTGGTATGTTTATTTTGACTAGCGCAGCCTGCCCGGTTCCATTTGGCGCAGCGATGTACGGATTGCTCTGGCGCGGGACCGGCATGCTGTCGGGGCTTCGGAAACTGACGCCGTCGAGATCTTCCGGACCGAGCAGTTCTTCCGACGGTTTGGTGACACGCCGGGCGAACTTACTGATCGCCGCGTCGTCTTCGCCTGTCAGTTCACCATCGCTGCGATTGAATACGATTACCGCTTCTGAGAGCCCAACGGTGTGACCAAAATGTTTAGTTAACTCGCTGACGGCAGTTCGCGTGGGAGTATCGGCCGGTAGGAAAGATGTCGGTTCTTTGCGCGCAGCATTCGCATCAGGCTTCAGGCCGATCGCCAACGCGACCGCCAGAAGCCATGCAATAAGTATGGGCCAACGATATTTAGTAACGAATTCGCCTATCAATCTGCTCCCGTAAAGTCAGTGCCCCCATCTGACGCAGGACAGAATTTAGCGATTATTACCTCTCCGAGCAAGCGCGGGTCTCGATAATATTGATTATCGCATACCATTTTGCGCCCGAACACCTCACATTTTGATCTTCACTCCGCTCTCTTTCCACGTCTTAACCAGTTCTGAGAACTCCTTTAGCAGGATTTGGGTCTGCCGGGCGGCTTCCTGAAGATTATTGTAGAGTTTCGCGTCGTTGAGTATTTTTCCCGCGGTTCCTTCGCCTTTTTCCACTTTCATGGCGATGCGATTGATCGTCGCCAGGACGGTGGATATCTTCTCGGCGTCTTCGATAAGCTTCTGTGCGAGTTTGTCAATTCGCTTTCCGACAGCGCCAGCGGAACTGGCGGCTTGGGTGAAAGATTTACGAGTTTCATCGGCGAATTCTTTAATGGCGCCCATCGCCTTGTCGGCTTTTTCGCTCGCAGCGGCCAGATTCGCCAGTGTCGCTTTGAGGTTGTTTTTGTTCTCGATGTCTCCGAACACCTCAGCCAGACCGGCCAGGGTCGTATTGAGATTCTCCAGCGTTCCCGCCAGCCCCTTTTTCTTCGACCTCGCACCGATCGACTTCGGAGCGGTTGTCGCCGGAGATGTCGCAGAGCCCGGTTCGTCCTCGGGCGCGAGTAGTTTGTTCAGGTTCTCTGACAACTCGGCCAGACCTTTTAACGCCGGCCCCAGTTCGTCCGGCAGCAGGCTGGCTTCCTTGGCGTACCCTGAGATTGTGTCAGGTTCGGACTTCGAGAGTGTTTCTGCTTTTCCGGGCGGGAGATCGCCTTGAGCGAAAAATTCCAACCACGGTCTGCCAAGTGTTCGTTTTGTCACCCATAGCACGGTGTTGCTCGGAAGGATTATCTCTGGGTCGACCAGTGCGGTTACTGTGATGCCCTTGTAGGGATCTTTCGGGTCGGTGAACGCTATGCTCGACACCGAACCGACTTCCATCCCTTCGAGATGTATCTTGTCGCCGACGTTCAACTCCGAGCGGGCCTCCATGCGGATATGCACTTCATACCCGCTTTTCAGCAGATTCGGCAGCCCGGTGAACAGGATTATCATCCAGCCAAGCAGCAGCATAGCGCCGATCATCGTCAGGCCGACCATCATGTTTTTCGCGTGTTCCGTCATCTGGATGACTCCGGGGTAAGTGCGGTGAATTGTTCGGTTTGGAGTTCGGCCAGTTCGGCGTCGCTGGCCTGGCCGCGTATGAATCTCATTACCGTATCGTTGTCGATTTCGTCCAGACCGGAGGGTGGGGTGTCGGCGATGAAGCGTCCGTTGCTTAGCATTAAGATGCGATTTCCCACCTTGCGGGCCGAGGCCATGTCATGGGTCACCACAATCGACGTGGCGCCCAGTGAGTTCTGCAGCTTGATTATCAGTTCGTTTATCAGGTCGCCTCGGATCGGATCGAGCCCCGTGGTGGGTTCGTCGTACAGTATGACTTCGGGGTTGAGAGCTATCGCCCGTGCCAGGGCTACCCGTTTCTTCTGGCCGCCGGAGAGTTCCTGGGGGTACTGGCTCTGCAGTCCGTCGAGCCCTACAAGCGACAGGACGGTGCGAGATCTTTCTTTTCTATCCTTCCGTGTTCCGACGGCGCGTTCGTCCAGCGGGAAGCAGATGTTTTGCTCGACTGTCATCGAATCAAACAGGGCGCCGCCCTGAAACAGGAACCCGAAATGCGTGCGGATATCGCACAGTTTGCGTTCGGACAGTGCGGATACCTCAGACTGGCGAAAGAACACTTTGCCCGAGTCGGGTTTGAGCAATCCTACGATGTGTCGCAGCAAAACGCTCTTACCGCAACCCGACGGACCGATGATTACAGTGGTCTGGCCAGGGGCTATATCGATACTGATCCCGTCGAGCACAGGATGTGAATTGAACGCTTTGCAGACGTCCTGCAACCTGATAATCGGTTCGGTCCGTATCATTTTGCACCAGCCTTCATGCGGTGCGATTCGGCGCCGGGCTACTCGTCCAGCACCAGCATCATAGCGATTTCGTCACATGCGTCAGCCTTCAAGCACGCCAGGCATTCTCGCCACACTTTTTCCGGCAGGGCGTGACGGTCGATCACTTCAAATCCCTGGCGTTCGAAAAAGCGTTGTTCGTAAGTCAGGCTGAAGAGGCGTTTTACGCCCATTTGTTTTGCGTCGTCAATTGCTGCGGTAAGCAAACGCCCACCGATTCCTTCTCCGATCCTATCGGCAGCAACCGCCAGCGATTTAACTTCCGCCAGATCGGACCAGAATATGTCAACCGCGACGCAACCGACGATTTTGTCGTCATCGTCGACGGCGACCTGGAATTCCCGCAGTGTGTCGTAGATGCTCTCCATGCTCCGGTGCAGCATCAGGCCGAGTTCGGCGTGATGGTTCACCGTCGAACAGATCGCTTCGGCGTCCGCTGTTTTTGCGTGTCGCAAGATCATACGTATCATTCTATATCAGGGCGTTGCCCAGGTGCTGAAAAAAATGCGTCAGACGCTTATTCTTTGCAGGCGTCTCTAACTTTTGCAAAGGCGTTCATCGCCTGGTCGATGTCGTCGGTGCTGTGCGCTGCCGATATTTGCACGCGAATGCGGGCCTGGCCTTTGGGTACTACCGGGTAGCAGAATCCTATGACGTATATTCCTTCTTCCAGCATCATCGAGGCCATTTTGACCGCCAGCGTCGCATCACCGAGCATTATCGGAACGATCGGGTGGTCACCGTCGGCCAGGTCGAATCCGCGATCAGCCATTCCCGCACGGAAGTATTTGGTGTTGCTTTCCAGGCGATCTCGCAGTTCTGTCGATTCGCTGAGAATGTCGAGCACCGCCAGACTGGTCGCCGCAATCGCCGGAGCCAGTGTGTTTGAGAACAGGTAGGGGCGGCTTCGTTGGCGCAGGATGTCAACGATCTCCTGACGGCCTGAAGTGAATCCGCCCGAGGCTCCGCCCAAGGCCTTGCCCAGCGTGCTGGTAATCACGTCGACGCGATCCATAACACCGCGATATTCGTGCGTTCCTCGCCCGCGTTTTCCGATGAATCCTGTCGAGTGTGAGTCGTCGACCATAACGGCCGCGTCGTATTTGTCCGCCAGATCGCAAATCGCCGACAGATTCGCGATCGTCCCGTCCATCGAGAACACCCCGTCTGTCGCGATCATTTTCATCCTGGCCCCGGATGCTTCCTTGAGCTTTGCTTCCAGATCGTTCATATCGCTGGTGGCGTATCTATAGCGTTGGGCCTTGCAGAGTCGCACGCCGTCGATAATGCTGGCGTGGTTCAGGGCGTCGGAGATTATCGCGTCGTCGGGACCCAGGAGGGTCTCGAACAGCCCGCCGTTGGCGTCGAAGCACGAACTGTACAGGATGGTGTCTTCGGCGCCCAGGAACTCAGCGAGCTTGGCTTCGAGCTGTTTGTGCAGTTCTTGGGTTCCGCAGATGAATCGCACGCTTGACAGTCCGTAACCCCATTTGTCGTAGCTCGCCCGCGCCGCTTCAATCACTCGCGGATCGCTGGCCAGGCCGAGATAATTATTGGCGCAGAAGTTCAGCACTTCTCGCCCGCCGGCGACGGCGATTCTCGAGCCTTGCTTAGTCGTTATTATGCGTTCTTCCTTGTACAGACCGCCTTGTTTAATCTCGTCCAAGGCCGCCCCGATCACTGCTTTCATTGAATCAAACATGCTGTTTACCTTTGCGTTCTTCGCGTTTTCCTATCTGTCTGCCCATTTGAGCACGACTTTACCCGATTGGCCTGATCGCATAACGTCAAAACCATCGGCGAAATCAGTGTAATCGAATTGGTGTGTAATTATCGGGGTAATGTCCAGGCCGTTCTGGATCATCGCTGTCATCTTGTACCACGTTTCGTACATCTCTCGCCCGTAGATGCCCTTGATTGTCAGGCTGTTGAAAACGACGGTGCTCCAGTCAATTTCAGTTCGAGGCAGAATGCCCAACAGCGCAACTTTTCCACCGTGGCACATATTGGCAAGCAGTTCTTCAAAGGCGCCCGGCACACCGGACATTTCCATGCCCACGTCGAAGCCTTCCTTCATGCCGAGTTGTGCTTGTGCATCGGCGACCGAACCTTTTGTTACGTCCAGGGCGATAGTGGCGCCGGCTTTTCTTGCAAGGTCCAGACGGTAGGAGTTAACGTCGGTGATAACGATGTGTCGGGCGCTGGCGTGTCGTGCGATAGCTACAGCCATCAGGCCGATCGGTCCGGCGCCGGTGATGAGAACGTCCTCACCGAGCATATCGAAGCTAAGGGCGGTGTGTGCTGCATTTCCCAGCGGATCGAAGCAACTGATAACTTCCAGTGGGATATTCGGATCCGCCGGCCAGACGTTTGTAACGGGGATGCAGAGGTATTCGGCGAATGCGCCGGGTCGATTAACGCCCACACCGCTGGTTTTCGGGCACAGATGGCGTCGGCCCGCCAGGCAGTTGCGGCATCGCCCGCAGACCAGATGACCTTCACCGCTGACCAGATCACCTACATTGTAATCGTGCACGTTGCTGCCGTATTCCTCGATTATCCCGACGAATTCATGCCCGACGTGCATCGGGGTGGGAATGGTTTTAGCAGCCCATTCGTCCCAGTTCCAGATATGCACGTCAGTCCCGCAGATGCTGGTTCGCAGTATCTTTATCAGGACGTCATTAGGCCCGACTTCGGGGACCGGGACTTCTTCAAGCCACAACCCCTCGACCGGGCGTGCCTTAACCAGTGCTTTCATCATTCTCATGCTGCGTCTCCTGTGCGACGATATTATATTCCATCTTAGCATCGGCGCAGGCGTCTGCAAATATTCTTTGGGTAGAATATCACAAGAATTGCTCTGACGCAGTTTTAAGGGTTTACGCATCTAAATTCAGCCGACGGTCTTGCGGTAGTTTGAAGGGAGCTCATCTCCGGAGGCGTCCACCATACTTATAGCAGGTTCACAATTGCTTCACACATATACGTGTTCACCTATGACTCGGAAAAGTAGTACTTCTTTTACAGGTCATGGGCTATGCAAATGTGCGAATTTTGTAACATATTGCAGCGTAGTGAGTTATGGGTGTGATGTTTTGCGTTTCCAGATCGGGATCGTCGCCTATAGGCGGCCAATGGTTCGAATCGGAGCTTCACACTGCGCTGTGGTGTAAACATGTGTAAACCCGTCGGCCGTGCCAATTTGGCCAGAGCGATTCATATCCCAATCGTAGCTACGGGGGACCAGGCGGAGCGCGTCGGTAATGCGGCACGAACCGGGGGAAATCCATTAATCCGTCATTATCTCATATCATGCTGTCGGCGACATGCCGCCACGCCAATATTAAGACGCCTAAGCCCTCGGCAGTTTCCTCCTCCGTTTACATGCCCCGTCGCGTTGGATACAATTACTCTACGGCGCCAGGAGCGTCATGACGCGAAATATCGGCAACACGGGTCCGAAAGGCAACCAAAGCATGCGAAATGTACTTGTAACGACTGTATTAGGGACACTGCTGGTGAGTGTTGCATTGATGATACATCTCACCACCACGGTTTCCCGCGCCGAGAAGAGTGCGATACGATCATCAGACAAGGCAAAACCCGCCGCCCCAACTCTCAAGCAGCTAAGGGGCGAGCTCAAAAAGGCTATGGGAACCGATAAAATCGTGTTTATCCGTCGACGAACGCTGAACCCCAACCATTATTACAGTGAGCACATCAACAGTGAGTTCAAGCCCGGAGGCGGTATTTGCATCCTCGACCTCAACGACGGGTCGGTCCGGGAATTCAAAATGCCCAAGCCGGGCGTCGTTAACCGATTTGATATCTCGTACGACGCCCGCAAAATCGTGTTCGATTTCAAAGACGACCACATGGAAGGGTATCGGATTTACGAATTGGTCATCAAAACAGGTAAGATCAGGCAACTGACTTTTCCTCTCGCAAACGAAGACGAACTACAGAAACGCTACAAAGTGCGGACGCTGTGGGACAGCAACTGGGACAAATATCACCATGGCGAATCCAACGATTATCACCACGGCACTGACGATATGCACCCGTGTTATCTGCCTGACGGGGGGATCGCATTTGTCTCCACCCGCTGCCAGATATCAACAATCTGCGACGGGCCGGACATCTTCACCACCACGAATATGTACCGGATGGACGCCAATGGCAAGGCCATGAAAAGGTTGAGCAGAGACATGGTCAGCCTGTTTACGCCCGTTGTTCTTGACTCTGGTGAAATCCTGTACTCCCGTTGGGAATATGTGGATAAGGGCGCCACGACCGTTAAATGTCTCTGGTCGATGTATCCAGACGGCAGCCACACCCGTGAAGTTTACGGTAATGACATCAAAAAACCGTTTACCATCATCCAAGGCCGTCCCATACCCGGGACCATCAACAAATATGTGGCCCTTGGCGCCTACCATATGGACAACGCCATCGGCACGGTAATGAAAATTGACGTAAACAAGAACATCCGCACCGACGAGGCCCAGACGAATATCACCGAGGAGTGCCCCTGGCCGGTTTGGGGAATAGACCCGGAATTCGGACCGCCTTCCAAGGACGGGCCCGGTCATAACGCCTTCTTCCGGGATCCATACCCGCTTTCAGAGAAACTCTTTTTGGTGTCCTATACGCCCAAGGGAACTCACTGGGCCAAGGAAGACGCCTGGGGCTTGTACATGCTCAGAGATAATGGTGAAAAGTATTTGTTCCATAAGGAAAAGAAAACTTCCTGCTGGCAGCCCGTGCCCCTGAAAACCCGTAAAGTTCCAAAGATCCCCACCGCGAACCTCGACAAAGCACTTGCAGCCAAAGGTAAGGCCCAGTGCCTGGTGATGAATGTATATCACGGTATGGAGAACACAAAGCCAGGTACGATAAAATACCTGAGGGTCATGGAGCAGGTCCCGCGCCCCTGGGCGGCCAGACGCAAGGGTTATCCGCATGCGGCGACCTATGACACCGCCCATCAGCAGCATGCCGCTGTTTCTTTACGAACGCATTTATGGGTGGCGGCGCAGTGGGGGATCGCAAAGGTTGAAGACGACGGGTCAGCCAATTTTACTGTCCCTGCCGGGCGGGCCATCTATTTCCAGGCCCTGGACGCCGAATATCGAATGATTCAGAGCGAACGTACGTATGTGAACTACGCGCCCGGGGAAGTTGCAAGCTGTATCGGATGCCATGAAACGCCTAACGAATCTCCTCCGCCCAAGCCAAACCCCATCGCCTTCCGGCGCGGTCCGGAAGATGTAACCCGCCGCTCCGGTCCGGGCGAATCGACCGGAAAGGTCGTCCTGAGCTATAACGATATCGTCCAACCAATATGGGACAAGCACTGTATCTCCTGCCACGGTGAAAAACTCGCAGGCGGATTAGATCTCCGAGGAACCGAGACTACTCACTTCAGCGTGTCCTACGAGTCGCTGGTAAAAGAACCCAAAGACAGAGGCCATAAGAAGCGTCTCATCGGCCTGCATATGGATGAACTTGGCACGGATGCGAAATACCGAGAGGCTCACACGCTCTTTGGCAACCAGAGCGTATTGTTGAAAATGCTGGGCTTGAAGGTTTGGAATTTGCGACCTGACCAGAAGACGCGTGCCGCCAAACTTGCAGCCAGTTGTTCCCCAAAGCTCACCGCTGCTGAAAAGGCCAAGGTCGCCCGCTGGGTCGACACCAACTGCCAGTATCACGGTTCCTACTGGGGACGCAGGAATATTAGGTACAAGAAGCATCCCAATTACCGAATTAAGGTGACCTTCGATCAGGTCCTTGCCCCGAAAAGTCCCACCCCCGAGACTGAAAGGTGATCGTGGGCGTTGCAAACGGTCTGGTGCCAAGTGGTCGAATTTTATATTGGCCAACCAGGGCTTTTTGCATATATACTTAGACTCATGACTGGATCAGCATATCCAACAAGGGTTGTCATTCGCAAAACACAGCAGGACGCTACAGAGTTTGTAGCTGACCTGGTTCAAGATATAATTTGCCAATCGGTCAGCAGCACCGGAGCCTGTAGAATCGCCCTGGCTGGCGGGACTACTCCGCACGGACTGTACAAACAGTTGGCCCGCCCGGAGAGAAGCAGCAAAACGCCCTGGCGCGATGTGGAGGTTTTCTTCGGAGACGAGCGGAACGTACCGCACGATCATGTCGAAAGCAATTTTCACAGCGCCCAGCGTGCATTGCTGGACCATGTCCCGATAAGCCCGGGGCGAGTCTGTCCCATGCCCGCGGACTGCGACGATCTTGACTCGGCAGCTCAGAGATACGAACAACTTATCCGAGACACGATCCCAGCCGATCCGAACGGAACACCGCAGTTCGACCTGATCCTGCTCGGAATGGGCGGAGACGGGCACACCGCCAGCCTCTTCCCATTAACCGACGCGTTGGGAGAGACCAAACGGCTGATCGTTTCGCACATGGTGCCCATACTCGGGCGAAATAGAATGACCTTCACGTTCCCGCTGATCAACGCCGCACGCAACGTCGTGTCGCTGGTGACCGGCACGGACAAAGCAGAAGCTATCTCTGTTATCATGAGCGCCGACGAGAAGGCCCGCGCCGCACTTCCATTCTCGATGATCCGCCCGAGTGGTGGGGAGTTTTGTCTGGTGATGGACGAAAGCGCGTCGCGTCTGATCGACAATATCTGATTGCCTGCTACTTTCGCATCGCCAGTGCGCCGGTGGGGCATGTCTGCACACATCGGTCAGCGGCTTTTTGCAACGCTTGTGATATGTTCTTGTCCAGCGACGGCGCCACTTGCACACCGAACCCTCGCCCGACGAACGACAGGGCGAATTCTTCGCCTTCCTGCTCAGTTATTCGAACACACAAACCGCAGCAGATGCACTTGCCCGGTTCGTAGATAACGTCGGGATGTTCGAGATCCTGCACGAACTCACGTCGTTGTGAGCGGAAGTGTGCGGGCTTGGCCTGGTAGGCTTCGGCGTAGTCGCGGAGTTTGCAGTTATCGGCTTTGCGGCAGTCGCAGTGCATGCAGCGTTTGGCTTCAGCCGCCGCTTCTTCAGGTGTGTATCCAGCACCCGGGTCAGCGGGCGTTACCTGTTGGTCCGGGGAAATCCCGGTCATGAACCGTTCGAGTTCCGTTTCGGATAATTTACCGATATGCACCGAGAAGCGTTTGGTTTCGTCTTTCGGTCCGCCCGATTCGCCGTTTGCCTGGGCGGCGGCAAATTTCAGAAGCAGATCGACCGCCACCGGTTGGTCCTTCCGTGCGCGTCGGCATGCACGTTGTGGTTTGGCTCCGTCGATGTTCGCTATGTCGCCCCGCAGTAGTTTTGTTGCTGCTGCGGAATCCCCGGCTGCGATGCAGCGGATTATCGCCGGAATATTTGCGTTGTTTGGGTCAGCCATTTGGCAGGGTGCGATGCAGTCGCCCACGTGGTCGCTGAGCAGCAGTTCCAGGTTTGTGCGTCGCGCGGCGGTTACTTCATCGCTGCACGTGTCGATCTGCATACCGTCTGCTGCGATAGTGGCGCACGCGGGGACGAGATTTTCCCGCCCAACCAGCCTCACCACGCAAACCATGCATGATGTGCACGGGCTCACGTCCTGCACGCAGCACATGGTTGGGATATCGATACCCAACTGGCCCGCCGCCTGCACGAGCGTTGCGCCCTGGTCAACTTCAACTTCCTGATTGTCTATGATTAATTTCGGCATGTTTTAATCGATTCGTACGGCGTTTTCCGGGCAGATAGCTTTGCACGCGTTGCAGCGGGTGCATTTTTCTGAGTCTATCTGATGTTTCTGGTAGGGGGTCATTGCTATCGCGTCGGCTGGGCATTGCTGGGCGCAGAGTGTGCATCCGATGCAGTCGTCGGTTACCGAATATGTGATCAGTGCTTTGCAGCTTCCCGCCGGGCAGCGGCCTTCGAGGTGTGCCTCGTATTCCTCGCGGAAGTAGTCCAGCGTTGACAGCACCGGGTTAGGCGCAGTTTTGCCCAGCCCGCACAGGCTGCTCCGCTTCACGCTGCGTGCAAGATATTCCAGGCGTTCCAGATCTCCGCTTCGCCCCTTGCCCTCGCACAGGTTGGTCAGAATATCGAGCATTCGACGCGTTCCGATGCGGCAGGGCGTGCATCGCCCGCACGATTGGTCTTGCGTGAATTCCAGGAAGTATCGCGTGATGTCGACCATGCAGTCGTCTTCATCGAGCACCACCAGCCCGCCGGAGCCCATCATGGCTCCAACGCTGGTAAGGGCCTCGAAATCCACAGTCGTATCGCTAAGTCGCGCCGGAACGCATCCGCCCGACGGACCACCGATTTGCACCGCTTTGAACGACTTTCCGCCCGCGATCCCTCCGCCGATCTCTTCGATTATCTCGCCAATGGTTATTCCCATCGGAACTTCGATGAGCCCGCCGCGTGCAATTTTGCCCGCCAGCGAGAACACCTTGGTGCCCTTGGAAGTTTCGGTGCCCAGTGCGGCGAACGCGTCGGCGCCGTTGCGAATGATCCAGGGCACAACGGCGAATGTTTCTGTATTGTTAACGAGCGTGGGCTTCTTCCACAAGCCGCTCTGGGCCGGGAAGGGCGGACGCAATACGGGCATCCCTCGCTTGCCCTCGATCGACGCGAGCAGGGCGGTTTCCTCACCGCAGACAAACGCGCCGGCGCCTTCCATTATCTTCAGCGTCAGGCTGTGTCCGCTATCGAGAATATTATCGCCCAGCAGGCCCCGCTTCATACACACGTCAATCGCCTGCCGCACCCGCCGCACAGCCAGCGGATATTCCGCCCGGATGTACAAATAACCCTGGTGAGCGCCAACTGTCCGCGAGGCGATAACCATGCCCTCGATCACTCGGTACGGATACGATTCGAGGATCATTCGGTCCATGAACGCGCCCGGGTCGCCTTCGTCACCGTTGCATACTATGTACTTTGTGTCGTTTTCGGTATCGGCGACCGCACGCCATTTTACGCCCGTCGGGAAGCCCGCTCCGCCTCGTCCTCGCAGCCCGCTGGTCAGGACCGTGTCGATCGTATCGTCGGCCTGTGCGTCGGCGAGAATGTGCTTCATCGCGTCGAACCCGCCATGTGAGATATACTCGTCGATATCGAGCGGGTTAACGTATCCGCAGCATTCTGTGGCGATGTGCCGCTGGCGGGCCAGGAAGTCGGTTACGGGTTTGTCCTGTGCGTCTATGTATCGTTGCCCGGCGAGGCCCCAGGTCTGGTCGGTCAGCAGGGATTCTGCGCCATGGCGGAAGGTGGCTGCAAGACGAGCCAGCAGACTGGTCGGTTTGATGTGTTTGCGGATAATCGCGCCAGCGTCCTGGGGGTCGACTTTGGCGTACAGGTGCGATTTTTTATCAGGCGTGACCAGTTCGACAAGAGGGGTCTGGTGACACATTCCGATGCACCCGACAGGCTTGATAACCGCCTTGGCGCCGGACTTCTCGACCGCGTCGCTCATCGCCCGGTAGATTTTTTCACTACCGCTGGCTACGCAGCATGAGCCCAGCCCGATGCGAACTTCGGTCATGTCGGCTGCTACGTCTATACCGATCCCCGAGCCCAGTTCAGCGGGGTGCTGATCGGCGACTGCGAGGAAGTTCTCGAGCATTTTTGGGATCGTGTCCGCCGTCAGGTGCCCGTAGGTCAGGTGATCGATCTGCACCGCCGGCGCCAGCGTACAGCAACCCAAACACGCCACGTTCTGCACGGTGAACAGTTCGTCGGCGTCGGTGTCCTCACCGTTTGTCAGGCCCAGGCAGCGGTCCAGAGCGTCGTGAATGTTCTGGGCGCCTTTCACGTGGCAGGCGGTTCCGTGGCAGACGCCGATCATGTGCTTTCCGACCGGCTTGTGACGGAACTGCGTGTAGAACGTCGAGACTCCGGTGACCTGTGCGGGCGTGATATCGCTATTGGCGCAGAGATATTCCAACGCTTCGGGCGGCAGGAAGCGGTAGTGTGTCTGGATCGCCTGGAGGATAGCGATAACCGAGTCCGGACCGGTCCCGATGCTGCTGAGCGTTTCGTCTACGAATTTCAGGTCAACGTCCTGGCTCACTTGTTTTGTTCCTCGATGCAGTACAGATGCTTCTTTCCGCGGATGTACATTCGGCCTTCTGCGAACGCCGGCGACGCATCGCAAGCCTCGCCAAGATCCGCCTTGCCCAGTTCTTCTAACTCACGACCCGCGCTGATTACATACACCTTGCCCTTGCGGTTGATAAGATATATCCGATCACCCACGAGCACCGGCGAGGCGTAGAATGACGATTCGAAATTCTTGTTCCACAATCGCTTGCCTGTGGCTACGTCCATGCATGAGAACTCGCCTTCAGCCATCATCCACAGCAGTTTCCCGTCAGACAGGGGGCTACACGTGTCGGGCAGATCCTCATCGAACTCCCATTTTACGTGCGTTTTGGTTACGTCGCCTTTTCCGCTCGGATCAATCGCCGCGATTTTCGACGAAACGTTCACCGCGAAAACCAGTCCGGCGGCGTATATCGGCGAGGGTCCGCCATCGCCGTCAAGGCAGTCGACTCGCCATATCTCCTTGCCCGTGGCTGGGTCGTAGGATATCGCAAACGGATTGGCGCACGTGATTAGTTGATCGCCCGATTCGACCGGCGCGATAATCGGTGTCGGCCAGGACGATCCCACCGGGCGGGTGGTGCGCCATAGCTCCTCGCCGTTGTCGGCGTTCAGTCCGATCAAGGCGCTCAGTTTGTCGTCGGGTTCGCCCTGGTCGAGTTGAATTATCAGGTTCTTCTTCCATAGCACCGGTGAAGCCGCATGCCCGTAAAAGTTGTCAGGCGTTCCGAGATGCTTCTGCCATATAATCTTCCCGAAAGTGTCCAGGCACGCCACGTCGCCGTTTGCGAACATGACGAAAATTCTGTTGTTCTCCACGTCGATAATCGGCGTTGGGGCTGCGTATGTCGTGTCGTCCTCCATTACGCCTTCGGGCACTTTGGTGCTGCCTGGCCCGGCGGTTATCGACTTGTCCCATGTGATCCTGCCAGACAGGGCGTCGAAGCAGTATACTTTTCGCGTTTGCTTATTGGCTCCGGTGATGAAAACGCTGTTGTCCCAGATTGCTGGCGAGCTTTGGCCATTCAGGGGCACTCTGACTTTCCAGGCGATGTTCTGGCCGGTGATCCCGTCGAAGCTGATCGGCACGTCGGTGTACGGTGATATTCCGCTGGCCTCGGGCCCGCCGCGGAAGCCCGGCCAGATTCCCTTGGCCTGTGCTCGTGTGGAGACTTCTCTGGTGAGGATCGGAATGGTCAGGGCGGCGCCGGTCAGGGCGATGGCGGCAAGTGCAATGCCCACACGTCCCAATAACCCGGCCAGCATGTCGTTAGGACCTTTCGATTTCCCGATGGGCATGGGTGTTTTTTTGCTCGTCGAGATTGCTATCGTCAATGAGGCCGCCAATACGCAAGCCCCTCCCAGAAGCAGCCAGACGCCATTGCTCAGGATTTTCCACGTTCGGAAAAACTCCTTACGCAGTGCGAGGTCTTCGTTGCGGAGCTCGGTTATTATTTTTTCCGAGCCGGAGTCGGCGGCAAGGTCGTCGCGCAACTTTTCGATTCGCGGATGGTCCGTCGGGTTCGAGGTGATGTTCGCTTTCCAGGCCCTGGCCATTACGATCACCACGAACAGTATAAACGCGCCCGCCACCGCCATCGTCATGATTGAGGCCAGTCGCCATTGTGCTGTTTTGTTATTCGTTGCGGACATCAGGCGAGCCCTCCGTCCGTCGGTTTCTTGTTTCTCGGGTCTACCGGGCAGAATTCGAAGCATCTCCCGCAGGCGACGCACAAGGCTCGATCGGCCTGGTAGTCCTGACGGGTTCTACGCGTGGAAAGGGCGATCAATCGTAGTGCGATCACCAGTCCGATGAAGAGCCCGGCAATTAGTGAGCCTTTTGTCATATTCTCGCGTATTTCCGCTGCGGTCGCATGAAGGTCTTCGACGGGGCGTCCTGATTCGCGGAACGCCTGGCTTGCGTCGGTCGTGTCGGATACTTCTTTCGAGTCTTCGCGTTCCACGCGCTGGGACAGGCGAACTGTCGGGTGCATCTTCGCCAGCGTGGGCGCCGTTTTCACCATTATCCACGCCGAGGCGCCGATAACCAGCGGGGCGAGCAGCATCATGCCCAACAGCCCGATAACACCACGTTTGCGGTTCTCAGGAAGCGTTTTGGTGTTCGGTTTGGAGATTGCGTCGTAGGGGCATGCGTTTTCACAGAGTCGGCATTTGACGCATTCGTTCGGCGTGATCGTAACGCGGGTCCACGACAGCTTCGAGGCCCAACTCAGCAGCAAACCGTAGGGGCAGAGGAAGCGACAGTAAGGGCGTCCCACAAACATGCTTATCACGATGAAGCAGGCGCCGAGTATCAGCATACCGGCCGGTCCGTTCATGCGGAATAGCGCGATGAACGGGTCGTAGCGGCAGATCACATAGGCGCTGCCCGTAGCGGCGAAAAGCACCGCCAACGCCAGATACACGCATGGCAGGAGGCCAAGTGCGTGACGCAGGATACCGGGCAATCGCACCGGGTGGACCAGAACGACTTCCTGAATGGCGCCCAGCGGGCAAACCGATCCGCAGAACGTCCTGCCGAACATCAGCGTGAAAATCAGCGGTAGAACGAAGAATAAAATCACAACCAGCGATATCACCGCCGCCGGATTGAATATCGCTTCGGCGATTGATTGGATAGCTCCGATCGGGCAGACGCAGCCTTGGCGATAGAACCCGAAGTAGATCAGCGAAACAACCCCGAGAATCCAGATACCCTTACGGCTTCGTTGCTTGAGCGCCAGGTACGACGCTAGCACAAGTGCGACCGCCAGTATGGCGATATCGACAATCGGCATGATTTCGTGCGTTATTTCCGGCATGTGGCCAGGCGGTTGGACGTAGTCCGGACCCAGGTCCGGCGGGGGGTACTTAGACGCCTCCGTGCCCAGGGCGCAGGTGCTCGTTGCCAGCAACACTAGAATTCCCGCTGTTATGAGTCTCACGATTTATGCTCCGTGCCCTGGTCAAACCAGTATGGTTTCTCGGCGGGGAGCCGCACGAACGCCTGTGCCGGACAGGCCGTTGCGATCGTGCACTCGTTGCAGTTTGTGCAGCGGTCATGGTCGACCTGCAGGAAAAGCGACCCGTTGCCTTCCTTGCATCCTTTTACGCATATTCCGCATCCGGTGCATTTTTCCAGATCGATGGTGTATTCGTAGCTGTCTTCTATCAACCATTTGCGGAGCAGTGCGTCAGTCGGGCAGAGTTGGAACTCGACGCCGGAGTGGCTTTTGGCTCCGCTGGAGCCTGATTTGTAATAACCGAAGCAGAAGTTGCATCGTCCGCACTTGGCGTATTGGTGTGCGCATTTGACTGCCGATTCGGTGAGCACGCAATGGGTCGCGCAGTTTCCGCACGCCGTGCATTTGGACGGGTCGATCTGCCAGACCGAACGTCGCGTCGCGACATTTCCCGCCGACGCTATCGCTAGCGCGCCCAGACCCGCTGCGCACGTTCCGCGAGCGGCGGTCCGCAGGAAGTTTCTCCGCGTTAGTTTATCTTGTGCGTTACTCATTTTTCTTGTCTGTTCAGTGCGTCTTTGGCTTCGGGCTTATCGCATTGGCCTCGCATACTGCACGATCCGCAGGGCGTGGGGCGGTCGCATTTTTGTGATGCGCCTTTGCACGCCAGCAGGGCTCCGCCGCCGGCGAGGGCTCCTATCGCAGCGACGCTGCCCAACCCCCGCAGCAGTTCTCTTCGCGTTTTAGGCCGCGTCATCTTGATGCTCCTGTAGTGGGTTGCGGGGCGATTTTGCGTTTGAATGTCCTGAGCGTTTTCCGGGTTGTGTCCAGCACCAGCACACGCCCGGTTGGATCAACTGCGATATCGGGCACGATGAACTTGCCGACAGGTTGATCGGTGAAGTCGTTCGGGCCGGCCACCACGTTTATCAACTCGCCCTGGAGGCTGTAAACCTTCACACGCTGGAGCGTCTTTTCATACGTCACAATGCTCCCGTCGCCCAAGACCGCTATCGCAGCAGGGTTGCAGCATCCATAGAATTCCGTAATGCCCGATCCTGCGGCGCCCCAGCTTTTCAGCACGTCGCCTTCTGTGTCGCGGAGTTGAACTTTCGATCGGCCGGGGTCAACCGTAAGCAATTCACCTTCCTGGTTGATCGCGACGTCCATATGCGGACTGGGCACGTTAAACCCGCTCATGAACGCCCCTGAATCGGTCCGCCCATTTTTGTAGGTTCGTTTGCCCGTTTTGCGATCGTATCGCATGATTACGCGATTGCCCGCGTCGGATACGTAGACGTACTCCTGTGAGGCGGCCAGGGAAACGATGTCAGCCTTGTTGTTCAGCGGCGCCCATTGGGCCTTCTCTTGCCCGTCAGCGGTCAATACGGTTACGGTGTCGCGCGCCGCTGCGAAAATCGTGTCACCGGAAACGGTTAACGCCTGGGGCGAAAATTTCAGGTCGATACGTCTGATTTTCCGGCCGTCCGGGGCGAGGATTGCAATGGCCTTATCTCCGCCGATGCAGATGTTCCCGTTATCGAAAATCGCCAGAGCAACGGGTGAGTCCATTTCGACCGGTATCGCTGGCAGATTTTCGCTCCATTTTACCAGGGCGAGGTCGAACTTTTTGAGTTTCTGGAAGCTCTCGTCATGGTCGCGACCAGTCCCGGCTCCGCGATCGCCCATAGGGTCAATGCTCAGCGCAGCCCAGATCGCCACCCCAACCACGCCCAGCAAAACCAGGGTGATCAAAATATTCTTTATCTTGTGATCGGGCGTATCGGTCATGGTCGTTCCTTCTGCGCCGCGTCGTCAGTCTGCTTCGCATTCGGGTCGCGAAGGTCCAGGCATATCATCTTGGTGAGATCTCTCAGGATGAGTCTTCCGTCGGCGATAGCCATCGGCGCCCATGCTTCGTGCCCGTCGAGCACCGGAGCCTTGGCGAGCATTTCCCAGCCTGCGGGCGTGGCCCGAGCCATTGTCAGCGTTCCGGTTTTCCCGTCGAGTGCGAGGATTTTTCCGTCGGCGATCAGGTAGGGCCCAAGTTCGAACTTGTTTTCCGGTCCGCTGGACCAGAGTCGCACTCCGTCGAGGCTCATGCAGGTCATCTGCAATTTATCCTCGCCTGCGTTCATTGTAAGCACACCGTAGAGATGCTTTTCGTAGTACAGCGGGGTCTGTTGGACCGATCCGAATACTTTCGGTCCGTGTTTGTAGAGTTTGAGTCCCTGTGGGTTGCCGTCGTCGTCCTGTTTGATCTGGAGCATGAGGCATCCGGCTTTGTAGGCGGCGCTGAGGAAAATTTGCTCGTCGCCGATAATCACCGGTGACGGCGATAGCGCCGGGGTCACCTGCCAGTCCTTGTAACGCCAGAGTATTTTCCCGTCGGTCGCCGAAACTCCGACAACCCCCCCGGTAGTGCAGTAGATGTACATTCGCGTGCCCCAATGTTCGAGGGGCACGATCGACGAGTGGGTCATTCGCAATTTGTCAGGGTTGGGCGTTTTCCAGAGGACCTCACCGGTCGCACAATCGCGGGCGAGCATTAGCACTTCGTCTCCGCCGGGTGCGAAAACCGCGATTTGGCGTTCGATCGTCTCTTCGCCTTCCTCAACTTCGATCGTATCGATCAGCGGGCACTGGCCGGTGTACCACTCGGGTATAACCGCGCCGTATTTCTTCATCATGTCCATCGTCCAGATCGGTTCGCCGTTGATCGGGTTGAGGCACAGGACGTGGCATTTCGGGCCTATGGTTATTACGTACTTGTCGTTCACCGCCGGCACGGTGCGCGTCACGCCGTGGTTGCGGCGGATCGGAACGTGGTACCATCTCTTCCAGATTTCCTTCCCGTCGGTCAGCGAGAGACATCGCAGGACGTCGCCTTTTTTCGCTGTGTCCGTCGGTCCGTTTGTTCCAGCGGGGCGTCCTTCGTTGTAGTCCATCAGGTAGACTCGGCCTTTGTGGATCGCCGCGCCACCGTAACCTTGCCCAAGGTCCAGTGACCACAGGCGTTTGGGACCACCGCTCGGCCAGGATTCGGCTAGTTTGGTCTCTTCTGAGCTCACACCATCGAGCGTGGAGTTGCGGAACTGCGGCCAGGAGCCTTCCATCCCTTCGGGCGCTTTGCCCGGACCAGGAGTAAGCACGCCGGGCAACTTCACGTTGAATATCTCGATCGGCGGGGCGTCGAAGTCGCCGCGCAGCGTCAGATCGCTCGATGGGTTATGGGTTAACCACGCAACGCAGGCTGCGGCGCCGGCCAGGGCGAAAATCAACGGTATCAATATGGATATATTTAACGCTCGCATTATCAGTCGCATTATAGCAGAACTCGTTCGCTATTCACTCCGCAACGCCCCAAGTCTCTCGCCTCGCAGCGTCAGCGTCGCCGCCAACGCTATCCAAAGCATTCCAAGGATTAGCATCGCCAATACAGTAGCAGTCAGCGAACCGTAAGGCAAGCTTCGACCTGCTGATTTTATCACCGGTCCGGCCGCTGTAACAGCAGCGATAACTCCGCAAAGTACGCCCATCACCAGCAGGGCGATATGTTCGGCGAGCAACATTGTACGAATCGCCGAGTTGCCGAACCCCACCGCCCAAAGCACCGCCAATTCGCCCCGACGCTCCATAATGTTGCGAACGACCACCAACCCCAGCCCGATCGTGCCGAGAATCAGTCCCAGCGAACCCAGCGCCTGGAACATCGCCATGTACGTTGACTGAACGGTGTTGAACCCCGCGAGGCGATCGATTGCTCCGGTAGCTTCCATTCCAACGTCGCTCATTGCGGTGTTGAGGCGTTTGGTTAATTCAGCGACGGCGCCCGCTTTGGCATCGCCCAGGAACACTCTGCTGCCGGCTGAGGTTACATATCGTTGGGTGAACTGCTTGTCGGAGATCAGCAGCGAGCCCTGGAATATCGAGTTTGCGATTTTCGCGACGATCTGTACTTTGAACGTCTTTCCGTTCTGGTCAACGAACTCCAGCGATTGGCCTACCGATTTTCCGAGCGCCCATCGGACGGTGGCTTCGTCGCCTATCGCAGGCACAACGTCAGGCCCGAGATTGGCGTTGAGCAACTCCCAGCCGCTCAGGGCGGTTTCGGTTTTCTGCGTGTCGATAAACGTAAAACGCCCGTCGAGATCTTTGGGTTTCACGCCGATGATTCGGGGCGACTGTGCGCGGTTCAGATTCAGGCAGTTTGCCTGGTCGCCGTCGCGCAGGCGTAATTGGAGTATCGAGGCTCCCAGCGGTTTTTCGTCGAGCCCGAACGGTTCGGCGCCTTCTTTGGTGTTTAAGTCGCCGAAGACCGGAAGTGACGATTCGGCGAAGAGTGCGAACCCGCCCGTTCCGGAGGTTTTCTCGCCAGCATTGTCCAGCGGGCTAACCTGGTTGGCGCCTACTGAGATCACCATGAACACGCCGGAGGCGATTATCGCAATAACGCCGAGCGACCGTCCGGGTCTGCGTCCGGCTCCGCGTAGAGCGATATCGACCAGCGACATTTTTCGCCCTGATCGTTTAAGACCGGCCCGGCCGAGCCATGTCCTACAGGCCGCCAGCAACGCAATGAGCAGTAGGAAACCTGCGGTGAAGAACGCGGCGGTCTGGGCGCCAATTGTCGCCAGAGACGCAATGGCGCCGGCAAAAGAGAGCAGTGAAATGCGGAACGAGATGGTTTTCAGGAGCGGTTTTGCCCGTCGCGCAGGCGGAGCCGGCGGGATGTTGTCAAGCAGCCCGCGTATCTCGCGACGCAACTGTTTCCGCAGCACAATCACTATCGCCAGCATGGCAACAGCGAACGAAGAAACCGCGCCGATCGCCAGAGTAACGCCGCTTGCGTGGAAGTCTATTGGCGTCGAAGCCACCGCTCCCTGCCAGACGCTCGATAGTCCGCTGAGCACCAGTCGCGTATAGATCAGTCCGCCGGGCAGCCCGATCGCCACCGCGACAATCGCCAGCAACGCGCCCTCTGCGACAACAACTCGCCGGACGCGTTTTCGCGTGAATCCGATCGCCAGCATTAGTCCCAGTTCGCCCGTACGCTGACGGACGCCAAGTGCAAACACCATCGCCGCCAGCAGCACCGCAGCCCCCACGAGGAACATGCTGAGGCTCAGGAAAAGTTGCCCGAAGTCCAACGCTTCAGACGCTGCGGCGTTGGCTTGGGCGGCAACGTCGCTGAAGCCAAGTCCGATCTGTGCGGGAGTTAGTTGCCCGCGGACCGCGTCGCGGTATTCCTGCTGTGTTAGTTTGCTCTGGCGAATCGCCGTCAGGTCGCCGAATCGATTAGACCAGAGCTTTCGACCGGCTGGGAGTGAAATTATCGCCTTGGGCGTTCCGCGATATTTTTGCCAATACTCGCGATCTTCGTCCTGGATTTTGCGTTGCTCTATTGTGACGCCCGGGTCCCAGTCACGACAGTCAGCCGCCCCGGACAGCCCGGGGAAGTCGGGCATCAGGCCCGGGTCGAGCAGGGGGGAGTCGTTGGGGATTATCTTTGCGATTTTGAATTCGGCTGAGCGCTCGGTGAGCTTTCGCATTGCCCCGAGCACGTAATATTTTATCGTTAGCGTATCGCCCGGTTTGGTTTTCAAGTCGTCGGCGAGCCACTGGTTGATTATCGCCTCGTCATCGGCCAGCGGGCCTGTTTCACCGACCAACGGTCCTCGTGCAGCCACCGTTGAATAGGGCGTTGTTCGATCGCCTGTGCTTAGTTCGTTTGCGAAATATGTGAGCACGCCTTGCGCTGGCGCTTGTGAGTCCAGTGCGATGGCTGCTTGTGCGATCGCCGGTTGCAGGAAAATTCGTTTGCTGCGAATTTCGACTGTTTTGCCCGCGTATGTGCGAAGTTCCACGCCCGCGTCATCGAGGCTCCAGGCTTTCGCCAGGGCGTCGCTGGCTTGTTCGGTTGTGGCTCCTGGTCCCACCAGCATCAGGTTGGCTCGGCCGGTCAGGTCAAGTTTCTTCGCCACCCAATCTCTCGATAGAAACACGTTCAGTGGAGGCGCCTGGTTGGCTTGGAGGCTGAACCGCCCGAAGCTTTGGGAAGATACTATCGCGACGATATCGAGGCGTAGTGTAATAGCTGCGTCTGAGGTTCGCGACAGCGGCGCGTCTCGCGAGACTATCGACGGTTTGGATACCGTCAGCAGCATTTGATCGCCCGGTTTAACGCCAAGCCGATCAGCGAGCGGTTGATTTATTGCGACTTGCTGATCGTTCAGCTCGGCTTTACCGGCCGGCGGGTTCGGAGCCAGTTCCCAGAACGCCTTGTCCACGCCGATGACATTTATATTGCCTGCACGGCGTTGCGAATCTTCGGCGTGTTCGCATACGCCCGGTAATTGAATCGCGGTTGCGACTTTCACTTTCAGCGCCTGACGCAGTTGGTCGCCGAGTTCGGCGCGGAAGAAGCTCTCTCCGCTGGTCATCGCCAGCGAGGTCTCGCCCAGGCGCTGCCGGGCGGTCTGGTGCAGCGTTCCGGAGACCGAATCGCCCACCAGTAGTGCTCCGGTGAGGACGGCGGTTGCTATCGCGGCGGCTCCTATAACGCCCAGGTGCGTGCGCCGGTGGAACCACAGTCCGCTTACTATCAGGTTAATGAGCTTCATTGGGCGGTTTCCAGTTCGCTTAGCGATCCGTCGCGCAGTTCCATCACGCGGTCCATGCGTCCAGCCAGTTCGGGCGAGTGGGTCACAACTATGAGCGTTGTCGCTTCGTTGCGGTTTAGCTCGACTAGAAGTTCGATGAGCGATTCGGAGGTGTTGCGGTCGAGCGAGCCTGTTGGTTCGTCGGCCAGCAGCAGGGCGGGCGAGTTTATCAACGCTCGGGCCAGTGCTACTCGTTGGCGTTCTCCGCCTGAGAGCATTGTTGGATGGTCGTCGGCCCGATCGGCTAGATTAACTTGTCCCAGCAGGTCGGCGGCGCGAGCAGACAATTCGGGGCCCACGGCGCCTCCGGCAAGGGCGGGCAGCAGCACGTTTTCCAGAACCGTACACTGTGGCAGCAGATGATGCTGCTGGAATACGAAGCCGATCTTGTCGCGCCTGATCGCGGCGAGTTGATTGGGCTTTAGACTCGTCAGGTCTTTCCCGTCGAGACGCACCGTTCCGCTGGTGGGGGTGTCGAGCGCACCGATAAGATTCAGCAGCGTACTCTTGCCCGACCCCGACGGGCCGACAATCGCCATTGCCTGAGCAGCGGGCACAATCAGCGAAAGTTCGCTTAGCACAGTCGCTTCGGCGTCGCGAGCCTGCGAGTAAGTTTTGGAAACGCGATTGAGTTCAAGAATGTTCTGATCGTTCATGTTGTCTCACAGAGTTTTTTTAAAAACTGGTTTTTACTGCTTTTTGTGACCGAAGGCGTAGATGTATCCGTCTTGGCAACCGAGCACGAATTTACCGTTCGAGACCGCAGGGCACGACAGGATAGGCTCGCCGATGCGGTAACTCCACAACTTCTTACCGTTGGCGATGTTTAAAATGTAGACCCGTCCGTCTTCGCTTGCAGCCAGAACTTTGGCGCCGCAAATTACCGGTGAGCTGTCGACGTTGTCTTTCGTTCGGAATCGCCACAGCGTTTTGCCTTTTTTGCGATCGATGCAATGCACGTTCTTGTCGCGTCCTCCGACTATCAGGCGTTTTGAGTCGACCGCCGGTGACGCGAAGAACGGCTGCTCGCCCGAACCGTACTTCCAGAGCGTTTTACCGTTCTTGAGATCGATTTTCAGTATTTCACCATCGTAGTGAGCCACAAACGCAAATCCGTCCGCCAGCGCCGCCGACGAGGCGATATACGCGCCGATCTCGACTTTCTTGACCGCCTTGCCGGTGTCGGCCGACACAATGTGCAGTATCCCGTCGCACCCGCCGAACACCGCGTTACCGTTGCTGATCGCGGGGGCTCCGTTGATGAAATATTCAGTCTCGTAAGTCCATATCTTCTTGCCCGTTTTGGCGTTGATGCAGTGCAGGAAGTTATCGTGGCTACCGATGAATATTCGCAATTGGTCGCCCTTGCGCCAATAGTTCGCCGATCCGACTATCTTGTCGTCGGCGGTGTACTTCCAGAGTTCCTTGCCCGTATCGGCGGCCAGGCAGTGCAGGTCTCCGTTGTCCGTGCCAATGATAACCATCCCGTCAATCGTCAGCGGTGGGGCGGTTAGCATATCTGCGGCCTTGAACGACCAGAGTTTCTTCCCGTCTGACATTGACAGTGCGTACAGGTTCTCGTCTTCGCTTCCGACGAACACCCGCTGGGCGCTGATTACCGGTGACGAGACGACCGGTCCTTCGGTTTTGAACCTCCACAGCAGCGACGGCGTTTCAGGCAGCGTGCCTCCGGCGACCCCGGTAAGGGCGGTCTGGCCGCGGAATATCGTCCAGTCGCCGGCGGGCATGAGGGCGGTGTCCACCGGTTGGATTGGTTTGGTTGTTGGCGCAGGCGGTTTGGTTGCAGGCTTTGCAGGGTCGGGCTTGGCGGTTCCGGACGGTTGAGATTCGGCCGTCGGTTCGTCCGTGCGTTTCGGAGCCTCGCACGAGCAGACTCCAACCACCGCAGGCAAGAGCAACGCAAACATTAGTGTGTTGAGATTTTTTTTCATCATTACCTACATCATACTAGTGCCGTTTCCAAAAACATAGTATAGTTTTTTTTACAATAAGATCTTGCGCC
>JABGPF010000313.1 GCA_018645065.1 Phycisphaerales bacterium | reverse complement strand
GGGGGGGGGGGGAGTGTCGGGTCGCGGGGCCGGATTTTGGAGTAATAAAAAAAATGATAATTGGCTTGACCAACCGGGCGTTTTTCCATAATATCGAGATAGGAATGGAAGGGTCCGAGGTGAGGTGTTCACATCTCGGGCTCCTTGGTGCTCAACACCAGCTTGATGTTGCTCTAATAATATGCGGTGCTCGCGGAGGAAAACACTTCCCTGACCGAGGCGCCGCCAGGAAGGAAAACAAGGTGATACTTGTGAAAAGCTCAGGAAAATTGCTCGTTACAGTTCTCGCGGTAGCTCTGTCAAGTTCGATCGGCTTTGGCGCTGCTCTGAATGTAGATGGAACAATTGACGCCGTTGGCGCCGCCGACAATTATGATTGGGTCTCCATCGACGATGATGGTCCGACTCCTCAGGATTACACGGGTAGTTCTTCCGATATCGCAGCAGTGCATTGGGGCCAGGCTCCCGGAGCGACTTTCCCCACCGATCCCACCGATGTCTGGTACACCATGGGCATGAGTACTGTCACCGCTCCGTTGAACACCCTTGGCGACGGAACGAACTTCTTTCCTACTCAGACTAACGTGCAACTTGGCATCAGGCAGGGCGGAGTCGCGTTGTATGCGATGAGTATTACGATGTTCAATGGTAGTGTTAAGGATGGTTCTGTCACCATGTGGGATTTATCGACAAATCCCACGCCAACGCCTGTCACTCTGGACTCCAGTACGCTCAAGTACGCAGTGGGCAATAGTCTGGAAATAGCCGTTCACCGCAGCGCGTTTGCGAATCTGCTGCCGGCTCAGTTTGACTTCTCCCTTATGTTCGAAGGCGGCGGGACTAACGCTGACGATAGCATAACGGACGTGGTTCCCGAACCGGCGACGATGTCGCTCCTGGCGGTCGGCGGACTTTTCCTCGCTCGCCGACGACGCAAGCGTCTTGCCGCATAACGCAGGCACACTTACAAATACAATTAATACAATTTAAAAGCCCCGGCGAATTATCGTCGGGGCTTTTTTAATGGTATTTGGTTTGGCGTGTTTGACGCCTGTTTACGGCTGGATGTTACGCGTTAGCTCGTCCGGCGCGTGGGCTTTGAGGATAATATCCATCGCCTCGTGCAGTGAGTCGGTGACGGTGAACAGGTCCATGTCCTCGGGCGAGATTTTATTGTAGCTCCTGTTGCTGAGCATGATCTTTTTGACCCAGTCTTCCATACCGTTCCAGAAGCTTTTCCCGATCAGGATTACCGGGAAGCGAGTGGCTTTACCGGTTTGGATGAGTGTCATGGAATTGAAGAACTCGTGCAGCGTTCCGAACCCGCCGGGGAAGCAGACAAACGCGCTTGAGTATTTTACGAACATAACCAGCCGGACGAAGAAGTACCGGAAATCGAGCGTTACGTCCTGGAACGGATTTGGGAATTGCTCGGTTGGAAGGGTAATGTTCAGGCCGACTGAGGTTCCGCCCGCTTCGTTTGCGCCTTGGTTGGCGGCGGCCATTATCCCGGGACCTCCGCCTGTGATTACGGTGTAGCGTTCCTTGGCGAGCATGGCTGCGAACTTTTTGGCCTTGCGGTAGTAGGGGTCGTCTTCGGGCGTTCGGGCTGATCCGAAAATGCTGACCGCCGGTCCGACTTGGCTCATAGTGTCGAATCCGTCGACAAATTCGCTTAAGATACGAAAGACGCGCCAGGGATCTTCGCCGATAAATTGCGGTTGTGGTACTGTAGGCATAGCTGCTCCATTGTGCTGTTTTAGCGTGTTAATGAGTAGTTACATATAGTTATCGGCGATTAGGTCCCTTTGAGTTGACCCGCAAAAGCATGCGATGCGAGTTTTTCAAAATATGCGCAGAATTGACAAATCGTTCAAATTATTGCCTAATGCCTCTTTCAGGAGATTAATTATGCGATTGAAGCTGTTTGGACTGTTGCTGCTGCTTGTGTTTGCAGGCGGTTGCGGTGGTGAATATATACTGACCGTACCGGACCAACTATCGGCTGCCGGTAGCGATATCACCGTTGTGGCACGACTTCAGCGGAACGATTTTTTCGTTCTGAACCTGGCCTCAACCGAGGCGTATCTGCGTTATCAGATAACCGATGGTCTGGAGCGGTCGGCTTCGACTGACAAGTTGGGTTACTCCGGCGTTCGTCTGGCGATGCCGAAGGCGCCCGGTCGATACGACTTGGATGTGAAGTACCAGGATGATGACGGGGACGAAATTAACAAAACCGTTGGCGTTTATGCCTGGGACCCGGCAAGACCGGTGGTTGCGGTGGACATGGACCCGCTCCCTCGGCGTCGTGCGAAAGTAACTCAGGGACGCAAGGGATGGTGGACCGGGCTGGCGAAATATTCGATCGATCTAGTACCGCGCACCGAAGCCGGTGACGCCGAATCGGCAAGAAAAGCGATCGCTCGTCTGGCCAAGACTGCCAATATTATATACCTGACCCGTCGCGAAGTGGCCAATCACCTGCAATGTCGCAGCGAACTTACCGAACACGGATACCCCGACGGACCCGTGCTGATGTGGCGCAGGCAACGATGGCATCTCGTGCCAGGACGATTCAAAATACCCAGAGTGGTTGTAGAGTCACGATTGGTCAGCCAGCTCGGCGAACTGAGGAAAGTATTCACCCAGATGCAGGTCGGCGTTTCCACGACGTCACTGGCGGCTAAAGCGTTCGCAGACGCCGGGATGAAAGCAGTTGTCATCGGAGACGCCAAGCTCGAAGGCGACAAGGTGGCGCGCATCTCCACGTGGAAAGAACTCGCCGAAAAGGGACTCTAACTGCGATGTCCGATTTTGCTTCAGGCAACATTGTAGTTTTCCTGCCCAACTGGGTGGGCGATGTGGTGATGGCCACGCCAACGTTGCGTGCGCTCAGAGAAAATTTCCCCGACGCGAAAATCACCTATTTCGGCAGGGCAATTGCACTCGATACGCTCGCTGGAACCGACTGGGCCGACGATTTTATCTACGCCGCGCCAAAAGGAAAAACCAAGATTCTGGGACAATGCCAAGTCATCGCCGCCCTCAGACGAGGGCGATTCGATATGGCGTTTCTCATGACGAACAGTTTTCGCACCGCATTCCTGGCCAGGTTCGCGGGTATCGGGCGAATTGCCGGATACGATCGCGACGCAAGACGCTGCCTCCTGACCGACACCATCGCACCGCTAAGAGATGAAGCAGGGCGGTTTGAACCTATTTCCGCACTCGACTATTACGCTAATCTTATTGGCGTACTTGGCGTTCAGGTCGATGGTCGGGAAATGCTACTGCCTGTCTCGGACGCCGACGAGCAGGCTGCCGGCGAACTGTTCCTCCAGGCTGGTGTCGATCCGCTGCGCCCGGTTGTTGTCCTGAACCCCGGCGCATCGGGCGGGACCAGCAAAATATGGGGACCTGATCGTTACGCTCAGGCGGCGGACATGCTCATCGAAAAACGAGACGTTCAGATCATAATTAACGCGGCGCCCGGCGAGAAGCAAATCGCCGCCGATGTGGCGTTGAGAATGGAACACTCGCCGATTATTAATTTCGCCGATCGCGACAACACTCTGGGCCTGCTGAAGAGTATTTTACGACGCAGCGAACTGTTGATAACAAATGACACCGGCGCAAGGCACATTGGCGCGGCGATGGGAACCTCGCTGGTCACCGTGTTCGGGAGCACCGATCCGCTTTGGGCGGAAATTAACTGCCCGCGTGAGCGAATTGTAAGCGTAGGCGCCCCGTGCAGCCCGTGCGGGAAAAAACTCTGCAGCCAGATCCCCGGACCAATGTACCACCAGTGCATGAACGACTTGACCGCCGACCTGGTTGTAGCTGCCGCGGAAGAACTTCTGGACGAAGCGGCGGGGGTAGGGCGGTAATGAGCCAAACGCCCGAGAAAAACAGCGATCTGCTGGAACTGCTCCGCGAGGCGGGGCTCGATACGCTCGACGGGGCGCTTGCCTACGGAGGTGGTGAGGATCTGGTGAAGCCCGGCTTGGGCACGCGCCGCAGGACGCGGGTTGAACTTACCGACGCCAACGGTGCTGCGCGAGTGGTTTACCTCAAACGTTACGGACCGGAGCGATGGTCGGATCGTTGGAAGCGGTTGCTGACTTACGGTCGCTGCAGCCCCGCCAGCGTTGAACACGACAATATTCGCGCCGCACAACGATGCGGTGTTTCGACGATGGATGCTCTTGCGTTCGGGCACGAGATGGGTCTGGGCGGTCTGTTCGGAGTGAAAAGTTTTCTGGTCGTAAGTTCGGTTCCGGGCGATGCGCTCGAACGTTGCGGTTGCGATTTCCTGGCCCGTCACGTCGACGACGGCGGCGCCAAACGCTTGACCGATGAACTGGCTGGTCAGGTGGCGGCGTTGCATGCAGGCGGATTTGTGCATCGAGATTTGTACGCAGCACACGTGTTTTTGCACGAAACGGACGATGGGTTTGTGCTGAACTTAATCGATATGGCGCGAGTGTTCGCACCGCGATGGCGTCTGTTCCGATGGCGAGTTAAAGATCTCGCACAGCTCAAATATTCGATGCCCGCAGACTGGGTGCGCGATTACTGGGACGAGTTCCTGGCGTTGTATTTGCAGCGGTGCCCCGGCGACGCCGAGCGGTATTCCCGAGCGATCGACCGCAAGACCGCTTCGATCCTCCGCCAGTCGCAACGACGTGCCGCACGCAAAGCCGCCCAGGGGGCCTCCAAGCAATGAAAATCGCCCTGGTGATAGAACGGATGGACCTTCACCGCGGTGGGCGTGAGACCTCGACGGCGCAAGTGGCTAGCGGTCTGGCGGGCAAGGGATGCGACGTTACAATCATCTGCCAGTCAGGCTCGTGGGAGGCGCCGGGGGTTGAGGTTCTGCAACTTGGCGCCCGGGGACTTTCCCGAACAGGGCGGTTGGCGAACTTCGCTGCTGATGTCGAAAAGGCGGTAAAAGACCGCAACTTCGATATCCTGCAAACCACGCTTCCGATACCGTGTGCAAACGTTTATCGCCTTCGCGGCGGGACAATTCCCGCGCAACAGGCCGCCAGCCTGAGACGCCGAAGCCTGCCGGGACGCCTGATGCGACGAATCACCGAACCGTTTAATGCGCACCGGCGCCGAATGGCCCGCTACGAAAAACAATTGATGACCGGCCGCGGGGCAATGTGCCTCTGCGTCAGCCGAATGGTCCAGCAGGAATGCCAAAAATATTACGGTGCGATAAGCGGCGTTGAGGTCGTTTTCAACTGCGTGGATGTTCCCGGCGATGAGACTAGAGCGGCTGATCGGAAACGCATCAGGGAGGAAATTGGCGCTCACGACGATGCGGCGGTGTTCCTGACTGTGGCGACGAATTATGAGCTCAAAGGCGTGACCCAGTCGATCGAAGCGTTTGCGAAATGGCGCAGCGAGTCGGGCGACGACGGTTCGCGATTGGTGATTCTGGGACGTCCGGCGCCGGATTTTTACATGACGCTGGCTAACGATTGCGGGGTCGCCGACGCTGTGGTTTTCGTCCCGCCGACCCAGAACGTGTTCCAGTGGTACGCCGCCGCCGATGCGGTGCTGCTGCTGAGCTGGTACGATCCGTGTAGCCGAGTCGTGCTGGAGGCTGCACGATGGGGCGTCCCTTCGATAACTACGCGATTCAACGGCGCCTCGGAGGCGTTCGAAGAAGGCGGGTGCATTGTGGTTAATTCACCGCTGGACATAAACGATATTGTCGCCGCGTTCGCAGTGCTCGCCGACCCGCAGGCCCGCGACAGACATTCGCAAGCCTGCCTGGCGCGGAGCGATTATCTCGGATCCGAAAGACATGTGACCGAACTGCTTGACGCCTACACCCGGGCGCCGAAAATCCAATGTAATTTGTGATGGGAAAAATTTGACGGGAAAGTAATGATCGAGAATCCCTACATTTTGTTAATCGTGTTTCCGCTGGCTGCGTACATTATCGGCGCCACGCCGTTCGGGCCGATAATCGCGAAATTCCACGGTGTGGACCTTCGGAAACACGGATCGGGCAATGTTGGCGCCACTAACGTCGGCAGGACTCTGGGCAGGCGTTGGGGGATGCTCTGCTTCGGGCTCGATGTGATCAAGGGGCTCGCTCCGGTTCTGCTGGCTCGCCTGCTCGGCCCGGACGTTACCGACGGGGCGGCGCCGTCGCTGGTCAGCCAGTTTGCATGGCTGGCGGTGGGGTTCGGCGCCATACTCGGGCACGTGATGAGCTTCTGGCTCGGATTCAAAGGCGGAAAGGGCGTTGCGACTTCCCTGGGAGTTGTGCTGGGCGTATTTCCGTATTTCACTTTTGCGGGCGTCGCTGCGTTTGGAGTGTGGATCG
>JABGPF010000312.1 GCA_018645065.1 Phycisphaerales bacterium | reverse complement strand
GGATCTCTTGCGCAGATTCCACCACGACTTGATCCTGGGCTAAGACGACCGACGAAAAGATTGCCATGATAGAGATAAATGCCAGCAGTACTTTCTTGTAGGTCATGCATTTAATTCCTTCATTCTAATGTATTCAATATATCAATAACATTAAGTTATCGGCAGGCACATATCTCTCCATTTGAGTCAGAACCACCAGGCGAGCCAGTCATCTCATTACTCTTGGTCTCCTTCATAGCATGCACTGATCCTCTGACTTCGCCTGGGCTGATGGTATCACGGTCGATACCATTACTAGCGAAACGATCAACTTTCTCTATCTTCATTTCTTTCTCGCTTCTCATCGTCCAGACTGACCGAAAGAGACAACGGAACCATCGACGCAGGGAATGAAGAGCCCGTCCTCGGCAACGGCCATCCCATCCCAGACGGGCGGCGAGCCTATAGTTCTCTCGCACAGGATGCTGCCGTCTTTGCTGGAGAGGATCTGCAGGCGTCCCAACTCGTGGTTCCCATTTTCCTGGGCAGCCGCCGAGTAAGGATTGCCATCCTGTTCCTTCGCCATCCCGCCGAAGACAAGCGTGTCGCCTACCTGCAGCATCGAGCGGGGGCGGATTTCCAGGTTGTGAGACCATACGGCTTCGTATCCCTCCCGCTCGCCTCTGAAATCAGGCAGACTGTTCTGGGCATCTTCCTTTGCGGGTCGACCGGCAGCGATGACGGTATAGCCGCTTGCCCCCCGCATAACCGTCCAGACGGTATGGTCATCGAATGCCATCATCAAACCAGCAGGCACATTGATCGCACCCTTATTGATAAGCCAGGGATAGGCAACCGGCAGGGAGGAAAAGTTGCCGGTTCCCAGAGCCCAGTAGGCGCGGTTATGCTCCCAGCCGTCCAGCAGTTCGGAGGTGGAGAAGAGGTGCGGAAGAACCGTCTCCATCTCCTCCAGTTGGCTTGAAAAGCGTTTTTGACGCATATAGACCGAGTCGTCCTCTCCAACCAGGATGGCGGGCCGCGCGCCTTCCATGGAGAAGGAATCGCTCCTGTCCGGCGCGAGATCCGTTTTGTAATCCATCCAGTTTTGTTGGTTGTAGCGAACTGTTTCGTCGGCATGCTCCGGCAGCGGCAAGGCGCCGACATGTTCGTTGCGGATGAGCTTTTCCAAACGCAATTCGCCCGAAATAGGGTCGAGGCCGACCAATCGGATTCCACCGTCGAGATAGGAGGATCTTCCGGCAGCGGCGTAGACTGTTCCGTCCTGATAAAGGACGCTCCCGTGCACCGGCCACACCGATTCCGGCTGATTGAAGGCCATCGTCTGCAACAGCGCGGGCGCAACTCGATAACGCCAGACCAAGGCGCCGTCGTCTGTGCGCAGGCAGTACGCGTATCCATCCCTGCAGCCGAAGAGCACCGCTCCATCAACAACCGTCGGCGGACTATCAATGCGTCCTCCCGCAGTGTATGACCACTGTTTCTTGCCGGAGTCGCTGTCGATCGCATGCAGCACATGCGCGTCGATCTGCGCGACGAAGACGCGTCCGTCAGCCACCGTCGCGGCGGTGAGGCGGCCTCCCAACTGTGTTTTCCATCGCTGTTTCAGATCGTTACCGACGCCCAAAGCTGAGGATCCTCCGCGTGCGTTCCCGCCGCGATAGGTCCACCAGCCCATACTAGGCGCCGGCGTTTTCATTCCTTGGACATCTGCGTACGCCGGACCTTTCTCAGGCAGAGTCGCCGTATCTTCCATTTCCTGTTCTTGTGTCGCGCGGCGTCCGGCGAGTGCCCAGAAGCCGAATAGTTTCGTTTCCATGTAGCAACCGCAGGAGTGCGGCGGAGCGTAGAGCAAACCGTTGCACGGAGTAATGCCGACCTGGCAGGCGCCGCGCACCCAGTTGTTCCGGCTGTGGTTCTCACCGTCCAGATCAATCAACTCCGTGCCGCGTTTCGCGGTGATGATGTACTCGGAGGTGGCTTTACCC
Organism: Phycisphaerales bacterium; assembly: GCA_018645065.1. Lineage (GTDB taxonomy): Bacteria > Planctomycetota > Phycisphaerae > SM23-33 > SM23-33 > BS750m-G57. The sequence goes on along the minus strand of JABGPF010000312.1, from coordinate 4,365 downwards.
GGATAGCAACGGTAGTGGTGGCCGTCGGTCCACAGCATGTCGACGATTGGACGGACCGCCTTGACTTCGCCGGTATGTAGATCTCGCGGCTTGTCGAAGAGCGGTCCTATCCACGCCAGTCCGTCACGGAGATAGATCTCGCCGGGGCCCATGGCCAGGTGTGGAAGATACTCGGTTTCCCAGAGCAGCTTTCCGTCGCTTGCGGAGAACGCTCCCAGTTTCCCGCCGTACTGGCTCACCAGTCGATGCCCGCCGACCCCACTGGATCCGAGGACGCGCGAATCCGTTCGATTCCAGCCCCTGAGAATCGCAGGAGATTGGGCTGCGTAGGTACATAACACCACTCCATCGCCAACCACCAGTTTTCCCGGATAGAAGACAGTTCCCTGCAAGAGCGTATCCTCTTGCTTCGTTGCACCGGGAAGGTTTGTTCTATAGAGGGTCTCCCCATTTCTTGCCGACAGACAGCAGAGGACCTGCCCCGTCTTGAGAAATACTTTTCCGTCCGCAGCTCCCAGGGTGAGAGGAGCGACCGTTTCGCCCGCCTTTGGTTGCCATCGCCACAGCTGCTCACCGGAATCAGCCCTCAGAGCCAGGAGCGTATCGGTTTGGAGCAATACAAAGAGTGTGCCCGAGGCCTCGACAAGTTCGTCAACGCCCTCGGTCCCCGGATAGGTTACCACCGGTTCGCCGGTGCCCGCGTCCAATGCCTTGAGCATGCGGTCGCTTCCGAAAGCGGTATAGACGCGTTGGTCGTCGACAACAAGCCGACGCCAGATCCCTGGCAGATCGTTCCTATAATCCTGCGTGCCGATCGACGTCGTCCAAAGCAGGACTCCGCTGAACGCATCCCGTGCGGTGACGGTCCACTTCGCAGGGACCGCCATGTTGGACGTTTCAATCTCGTCTGTCAGCATGAAGAGACGACCGCCGGCGGAGACTACGGTCCTGACCGTTGGGTTACCGCTTTTCTCCGCGTGGTGATCGCGACCCCACTGCGGATTGGCCCGCCATTGGATATGGCGCGGAGGGCCAACCATTTCATCGGCTGCAATCGCATTATTGTCCGCACCGTGAAGGAAATGGGACCAGTCATCGATAGCATCGGGGACTGGTTTCGTCCATTGATACGCGTCGTCGACTTCCTCGAAGATGAGCTCGGAAAGGGGAAGTCGCAAATTGGATATTACTACTCCTCTGGGAGCAAGAACTCTTTCAATCTCTTTCGGCGTTACGTTTTCCGTGTTGGCCGTCACGACGAGCACATTTACCAGATTGTCTACGTAGGGGAGTTTCGGGCCTTCCCAATGTTGCACAGACACTGGCCCATAGACGCCTTCTGCACGCAAAACCGCACGAGCACGCTCGACCCGGTCGGGCGCCGTATCCAGCCCTTGCACAACGTATGCCGAGCTGCGTTGCAGGGACGTCAAAAGCTCCGGATCATTGAAACCTATGCAGACGATTAGTCCGCCCTTCACCCCCGCCTTGTCGAGTAATTGCGGCAGAGACTTGTCGCTTTGCTGACCAAAAGCCTGCCATCCAAAAGAGTTCGACAACAAACACAGTATCACCAGAAGATTCCTGAGTCGCATTGGTATTCCTTCTGTTGCTACGCCTTTGCGATTACCTATTTGAAGCTCCAACGTGGACGAATCGCGGATTGCCAAACACAATTTCAGCACGGATATTCAACCGCATGGATCTTTTTGTTCGACATGCTCATCGTTATTTGACTTTCATGTTTTTGATCCGGATCTTCCAGGTCGCGCGCATCACCGCCGAATCAGCAGCACCATTCCACAGCCCCGCTTCACGGGCACATCCAGTGTCAATCCGTCGGACTCCCGGGTGACCACGACCGGCGTCGGTTCAGGGATACCGGGATGGAAGACATGCGCTTCAAAGTCACCGCCGAAAAGCTTGCTGCTCCGCAGGGCGACCTTCACCGTACCGGCGCTGCCCGCGTAGACGACAGGCGCCACGTACCCTTGTGCGACCTCGAACAGGTTCGCTTTGGCGTCACCGTCCGGTACACGGACGACATGCGGTTCAAGCACCCACTTCTTACCGCGCATCAGAGTCATCAACGGACCATAGTCGAGGTACGCCTTATCCACCCATTCACTCGGTCGCAGGGAGTGATCGTTCCCAGGGAACGGACACATCGGGAACACGCCCAGGTAGAGATACTTCTGAAAGAAGGCGTCCGGGTCCGGCTTCAGCTGTTCCTCGTTGCTGGTCCATCCCAGGACCGGCTTACGCACGCCAAGGAGAGACGAGGTATTCAGCGCCAGGCCGGAGTAGGTGAACTCATCGAAGATGCCGTCGATGTGCCGCATCTGCTCCAATCGCTTGACGTGGTTGTTGCAGTACAGAACCTTGTCGGCCTCGTGTATCAGCGGCCCCAGCTTGTCCATCAGGTCGCGCCAGGAGTAATTTAATGACCGGACCGCTTGGTCGCCAAACCAGCTTACGCCGTCATCTCGATCGTGGTTGTAGAGGCGAAGCCAATCCATTCGGTCGATACAAAAGCCCGAGGCTTCGGGCAGCTTCTCAATATGACGTCTTGCCTGCTCAAGGAGGTACTGCTGGTAGACCGGTTCGCCCGGGTCCATGACAACTGCTCGGCCCCAGGTGTAATACGGCAGTCCCGGTCGGGTCTGACCGTAAAATCCCTCGTGAGCTGTTTCAGCGTCCGGGGTTAAGAGAATCGCGTCAGCAAGCTCCGTGTAAAGGAAGTCATTGCAATTCTCCCACAGATCCTGGTCGCCCTTGACGGTTCGCTTTGGCGCAGGAAATACGACATTGGCGCCGAATTCCGTTACGTTGAAGTAACTGAGTACGTGGAATCCCATATTTTGCATCTTGCGGGAATACTCGCGCATTTGGTCGGTTGTTACCGCGCCGCCCCCATACCGCTGCCACGCAACGTTATCATCGTCGAGGGGCGGGAGGAACATGCCCATGTAGGGGAAATCAAGACTGGCCTTCCAGTTGACCATAAAGGCCATGGCCTTCATCTTTTCCGCATCGAAGTCGGTCCAATGGGTGGAGTACGCGCCTGTTCCGGCGATCTCGTGGGCTTTGGGATTGGGAGGATCGAAGAATTCACCGTACCGCTGCGTCATCCAGCCCAGTGCCGGACGCCAATCGGCCTCATGGGCGATCAGGTCCATGGCAAAACGCACGGGCTTGTTCCGCCCCAGTCGATGATAGAACCTGGAAAAGGTGATTGTCCCTTCCGCAGTGGTCGTCAGGCTCATGTCCAGGAGGAGGTCTTCGGGCGACAACACAAGGCTCAACCCGAGGTCGCTTTCAGGTTCAACCAATGTGGCGACCGGTATGCAGAAAGCCTGATCAGCGCCGTACCTGGGCGGCAGATCAACTCTGTTCGGACAGAAAGGAATACCGGTCTTGTCGTATCGATATGGCGGTGCGCCGTACCAAAACGTTGCATCGCCAACAGGTACGGGCACAAGGGGATCGGCCCAGTCACCGCCCGCGTTCGTACCGGGTAGAATGCCCGCTGCTATCATTTGCTCCTTGTCCATTCCGCCGGCGATTTCATGTCGGGGATCGGCCCAGGCGGTCCAGAATCTTGCACCTTGCGCGACTGGATACTGCAATTGTGTTTGAATCGGCGTAGTCCAGGGCGTGCCGTCGCCCTGGATTTCGATTTCCCAGCGAATCCCGGCGGCGGTTGGCTTAAACTGTTCAATCAGCGTAAGCGTATGTTCGCCCTTTTCGTGAAAGAGAATCTTCGTGAATTTCACTCCACCTTCAGGAAGACTACTGGTCCTGACCTCCTCGACCGTACAATCCTCAAGGGTTGTAAGACCTCGCACTGCGCGTGCGACTTTGTTAGAGCCAAGATTGATAGCTGTAATTTCCCCTTGGCCTGAGAGTGTCACGGAGAGCTGTTGCGATATGACCGTATGCATCTCAGTCTCTTCCGCATTTGCGGAAATGACTGTTGCGGTGAGCAGACATGTTACGCATGCCAAGAGTACAAGACCAGCTTTTGGATTCATCATCAGCTCTTCTCTCGCAATATCAGACATTATGAATCACCTGCAAGATACGGCGACTTGTCCTCGGAAGCCTTGACGAAGGAGGAAGCTTTTTCTTGTCAGGTGCATTCTTTTGTTCGAGTCTATTGTTCTTTTTCGGTCGCTTCAAATACGGTGATATAGTTTGTGGGGCGAACTATGGAATCATCTAGTTCACTGCTCTTCATGCGATATGATTTAATCGCCTCTGGATTGTCGTCAATAGGGCTCCATCCACTTCTACTCTGCGCATCGACTTACCGTGCCACCCTTAACAAATGCCATGTTCGGAACGCCGAACATCCGACCAGTT
>JABGPF010000311.1 GCA_018645065.1 Phycisphaerales bacterium | reverse complement strand
TTTTTAGTCGGGTGCATTTTAGGATTACGGGGAGGCTGTCGATTGCGTCGGTGGCTTTGACGTCTGAGTCTTCGATTTCGAAACCTTTGAGGGATGATTTTAGGGGCCTGTCGGCCTCGTCGGCGCCAATGGTGACCATCGAATTGTCCTTGTTCCATTTATAGCCGATACGCCAGCTGACTGAAATATTGCCCGCTTTGTCGAATGTGCGCTGCACTTCCAGAATCCCGTCAGCACGGAAGATCAGACGGCTTGTGCGGTAGCCGCCTGGCAGGAAATCGGCGCCTTTGTTTGCACTGGTCTGCAACCAGCGTCCCTTAATTCTGGCAGGCGTTGCCTTGGGAGCTTTGGAGGTAATGATTCCTTTTGGCGTGGTCTTTCTTGGCGGGAGGACAGGGAGTTTGGGGAGTTTTGTCATGTCAATATCACCGCCTTTGGGGCGGGGGACGCCCGTGACGGCGGGTCTTGTCAGTGGCTTGGGTGTCGGTTTGGTTGCAGGTTTGGGTTGAACTGTGGGCTGCTTTATCTTGGCGGGTGCTTGTTGTAGCAGTTGTTTGGCTCTTTGGGCGGATTTAGTGGCGGCCAGGGCGGCAGCTTGCGCCGCATTTGCGGACAGTTGGGCGTCGTCAAGAGCGTTTTTAGCGGTATCGTGAACATTCGTACCGGATGCTTTGTCTGATGTGATTGATTCGACGGTTTTCTTGATTTCGTCGAGTCGCTGCTGGGCCTGTTGGGCTTCTGCGGCGGCTTGATTCGCAGCTGCTTGAGCCTTGTCAGCTTGGGCGCTGGCGGCCTTTACGTTCCCTGATGTTGCTGCTTTTTGGGCGTCTTGAAATCTTGCATTGGCCACCTTGTTTTGCGTAGAGGCTCTTTTTGCAGCACCGCCTATCTGGGAGGCTCCAGCGCTGGCGATTGCAACCTTGCCCGCCATTTCAACGGCGTGCTGTGCTTTCTGGGCCTGTTGTGCGGCGACCAGAGAATGCCCAATCGCAACCCTAGCTGCCGAATCAGCCTTATCGGCGGCGGTTGCAGCTGCCGCTGAAGATTTCGCGTACTGTTGTGCCTGCTTTGCGTGTGCCTGGGCTGTTGCTGCGGCGTCTTTGGCTGTAGCGGCCGATGCGGTGGCTGCTGCTGCGGCGGCTGAGGCTTGTTGTGAATCACCCGACGCGGCGGCTTGTTCAGCTTTGGATGCTGCCTGCTGGGCTGCGGTGGCCGCTGATCTGGCTTTTGCTTTGGCCTGTTGTGCGGCTGCTGCAGCTTGTTCAGCACGAGCGGTGTTTGCTTCGGTATCCTCTGCTGTCTGGGCGGGCGATGTGTTTTTGGTGGGATCCGCTAGTGCAGGTTGCGTGGTGGGGCGAGGGGCCGGCTGCTTCAGGCGGGCATTGTATACAGGGGGTTTTGGGGTTTGAACTTCGACGCCGGGCAGAGTCACGCCGTTCTTGGTAATTGAGGCCGGTTTCTCGGCGCAACCGTTCATGTTAAGTACCGAGCAAATCGTGATCAGCATTGCCGTCGCGCCGGTCCGTTTAAATGTTATTGGCATCATTGTATTCATTCCACACCCGGGTTACCGGAGTAAAGGGTTAAGCCTATCGAGGCGTCATAGGGGTCGTAGCCGCATTCAAAGCCTTTGGCTACCAATATCTCCCTTACATATTGAAAAGACTCGAAAGAATCGGCATGGTCGGATACAAACAAGCTCAGGAAATGCGTTCTTGTACTGATTCCTGATAGAACTGCATCGAGGCCTGTGACTTGTCCTTTTTTAATAACTGCAAGTCCGTCGTCTGCATCGGGGGTAATCTTACTACCGCCGTTGGAACGGCTCTGAACTGTGCAGTGTTGTGGGCAGAAGTATAGATTCTTGCCATGTACGACGAGTATCTGTTGTTTGGGTGCTCTGCTCTGATGAGTAATGGGCAGGCGGATTTTCTTTCGCGAAATTTGGTCTAATCGCATCTGTTCTCTGCGCACGATTGCTAATTTATCACGACGTTCTTCAAGTGTCTTTTCCGCACGACCTTGTTGTGCGTGAACGTCTTTGATGTTTTCCTGATCGGCCTGGTGCTTTTTCGTGTCTTCGGCAATTCTGCGTTTGGCGTCCTTAATGGCCTCGCTGAAAGTTTGGCGGCTGGTGAGTAGTTCGTCTGTGTGCGGCGAAATTGTGGCCGAGTACTTTTTCGCCTGATTACGCCGTTTTTCTTCCAGTTCGGTCGTTTGTTTTTCCTGTCGGCTGATCTCGGATTTGACCTTCCGTAGTGCAATGGATGCGTCGGCGGCTTTGACTTCGTCCCTGGGTAATTTTGCCACCGTCACCTGTGTCTGTATGATGACCAGGACGGCCATTAGAATCATGCCGCCGAAAACGTTGCAGATCGTGTCGAGCATCAATTCGCAACTATCGGAATCTTCGGTTGTGATACGTTTTGCCATTGCGCCGTATTCTCAATCGTTCGTGAAGAACGGTTCCCATGTTTCAGGCAGCAGATCTTTGCCGGTTTGGAATCCTTTGTTTTTAAGCTCTTTTGTGATCTGATTGGCCTGTGCGATGCCGGAAGGTTTTATCAATAACACGAAGTAGTGCTTTTGCGAGTTTTTTGACTTTGTCCAGGCAAGGAATTGCGATCTCATTTCCGCGGCAGTGTCGGCGGCGAACGTAGTAATGGCGCTCTTGCCGTCCTTGGACGCTACTCGGATTGACTTTTTTGTGATCTCAACGAGCCATGGTTCTCTTTGGGTGTTGTTATCAATTATATACGCCACGCGGGGTAGGGCTCGCTTGGCTTTGGCACGCGCCTTTAATTTGCCGATCTCGTCGTCAAGGCCTTTGATCTCAACCAGTGTGGCGGCGATCTGCTTCTTTACGCTTTTGTTCTTTGATTCGATATCGGCCAGGCCGGTTTCCGTTTGTTTGGCCTTCGCGTGCAGATATTGAAGTTCTCTGTTCATCGCCTGGATTGATTCCATTAGCTGCTCATCGCTGGACGACGACGCCACGTTGATTTTCTCGGTAGTTGCTTCTATTTCCTGTTCGAGGCGATTTCTTAATTCTATGAGTTCTTTGAGCTTGGCTTGTAATTTAACTATCGTCTGGCCGTCTACGCTCTCGGCTGACGCTGTGGGCGTGTTCTCGTTGACGATATCCAACGCCATCAGAATGACGACAAAGAACATGATCCCGATAAGGGACGCCATGACATCCTGGAACGCAAAAAGGCTGCTTGTGTTTCGGGCGCCTCGGCGTCTCATTCTGTTGTCCCCATATCTTCAAGTTCTGTCAGCCTTAGTTTTCCGACGATGTGCTTCTGGCAGTAATCTTTGCAATTGTCGAGGAACTGTTCCTCCCGACGCCTGGTCATTGTCATGAACAGGTGGATGCACAATGCCGCGACGAGTCCCTGTAGTGTGGTTTCGAAGGCTGTTGACAGCCCGCCGACAACAGTCTGCAGGGCGCCTCGGAGTTGTTCCATTTCTCCTGCGTTGTTGAGCACGCCGCCAAAAGAGCCCATCGCCACCGACAGACCCAATACCGTGCCAATGAAACCGAGGACGGGTATCGCCCATATGAAACCGCGGAGAACGGTGTAGCTGGAGTCTATCTGGCCTTCATCAGTCTCGCCTTGCGTGCGTAAAACCTCGGCTACGTCACCGATCCTGCCGACATTTCGCAAATTCGCCAGTGCGTTATGGATGCGTCGGGTGAGGAAGAAGTTTTGCGGGTCGTCGACGCTGGCGTAAAGGTTTTTTAATACGTGCTCAGCCGAGTTTGGCGTCAGGATGAATCCCGGGTCCTCAGTCGGCAGTACGGCGAGCCCCAGGGCTTTTCGCTGCAGCGATAACTTCCTTCCCTTGATTAGCAGAATCATGAGCGACCATGCCGTCAGAAAGACTATGACCGCTGGGATGACCGGGCTACGCGTGAACATAGTTGTGGCCTGGCTTTCAGGCGCCAGCGTGATTGCGCCGTAGAAAGCGACGCTGATAATGACGCCCATCAGAGGCGCCAGCAGGGGGCCTGGGCTTGTGAATCGCCCGGCGGGAAATGCGATGCGTCGTTCGATGTCGCTGCGACTGAATGACAGTTGCGGCTCAGAGGGCAGTTGTTCTTTGACCATATCGAGGACTGTGCTCATTACGTACTCCGATTATTTGTTTTTCTTGATGAATACCAGAGTGCCTCTGGGGTCTGGTGTGATCACAGTCGAGTCCATCTTGGCTTTCCCTTTGATCACTTCGCCGATCCGGTGGAATGACGATTTATTCTGGGTGTCGGTGCGTATAACGTAGAGGACACCGTTTTCTGCGGACGATCCCAGGCGAATTTCGCGGGCGGATCCCATGATAACACCCGCCGGTTCGCACATTGCAGATCCGCTGATAAGTGCTTTAAGCTTTCCGTCTATGCTGCTGACGATATCGGTGAGCGTTTTTGGGTTCATCCTGTTAATAAATGACCGCACTATGCTTCGCTTTTGGTTGGCTTCTGAGTCGACCGGATTGATCCAGCCAAGTTCATCTATGTACAATCCGTTGATAATCGTTTGCATTTTTGTGATTCCTGCAGAGTCGCAGGGATCGCACTGTTTTGCCTGGGTCAGCAGCATCCCCAGCAGTTGCGCCTTGAGAATCGAGTCAGTGTTTTTGTCGGCCAGTATATTGCCCGCCAGTTCCACATAAAACGTCTCCCATCCGCTCCCTTTGAAGCCGGTGATCTGTTTCTGCACCTTGGCTGAGAGCGAGACCTGCGGCGCCGGTCCTGGATGAGTCTCTATGTTCCCGGCTGCAAGCGTCTTGTTCTTGGTCGAAAGATCCAGATCGTAGATATAGTCCACCCGGTAGGCGGTGACAGTGCCATTGAAGCTCGCCTTGGTGGGTTGCTTGCGATAATAATATCGCGAGCCGTCCTTCATTTTGATCATGCCAATATTGGACAGCACCGTGCCGGCGAAGACGCGTGAGATGCCGCTCAGATTTTTCGGTCCGTCTTCGCCCAGTGCTGCGATTGCGGTTTTAAAGTACTCGTCGCATTGGCCTGCAATATCGGCGTACGGGCCGTTAGCGTAATTTTTGAGGTACTTGTCGACTTCGGCCTTTCGATCTGCTGCTTGTTTTGGGGTTGTTATGCGGATGTTTCCATTCCACTTTGAGACACCCGCCCGCCATTGCTGCACCGCTGTCCACTGGGGAGACATGGCGGCGGCTTTGGTGAAGTCCGCCGACCAGTAATGATCGGGGTAGTCGCTGGCGAATTTCTCAAGAGCCGAAGCCAGCGTAGCCGGCGTTGCATATGTTCTCTGGATAGCCGTCAGGCGTTGTTCTATTGCAGTTGCGCGAGCAGCCTTATCACGTATCGCTGTTGCATGCTTATTCGATTGCGTGCGAATTGACGCCAATCGTGATTTTGTTGCCAAGTCGACACCAGGTAGTTTGCCGATTTCGTCGGCCAGATCCACGCATTCTTTGGCCTTCGCCTCGACTGCCGCCGCGTCGAGATCCTCCGAGTCGACGACGGCCGCATAGATTACTTCAAGGCGGTCCATCTGGGTTTTGACTGTCTTTCGCATATCAGCGTTTGTTGCGTCGCGATACGCCTGGATCTTCTCCCGCCAGTCTTGAACGAGGTTTTTTTCACGGAAATCGGCTGCGAGCGTTTCTGCTCTTTCAAGCGATTCCTCGTCGGGAGTTTTTTCTCCGGCCTGGATAACTCGTGCGATGCACTGTTCAAACTCGTCTTTGCGATCCTTCTTCCCCGTGACTATCTTGTCTCGTTTCGCCCTGAGCGATTCTATCTCCGGGTCGTGCATAAAATCGGGTGCGTCGCTGGCCAGACTGTCCAGCAGCTTTGTCGCAGCGTTCATGTCGTCCTTGTCAATTGCGGCGGCAATCTGATTACGCCATCGATCCAGGTCTTTTGCCTGATTGTATCGTAGGATCCCCAGCGTGATTCCGATACCCAGCATGATAAGTGCGGCGATCACGCCGGTAAGGCGAAGCGTAAACTTTCGCTTGGCGCCCCTGGCGAGGTCTTCCATCTTTGAGTTGAAGCGGGCCGCCAGCAGGTCAGGCATTCCGCGATCGCATCGGAGAACATCGGCCGCAAGTTTCTCCAGTGTGTCTCGCGGGCGGTTATCGTCTATCGCCTGTTCGAGAGTGAGGCAGGCCGTGTCGTAGGCGTTTTCTTCGGCCTGGGCCTGGCTTAGTTCCTCAAGCCATTCCTCAACGGGCGCGATTTCAGCGGCGAGGTGAGCATCTGGAGCGAATCCGGTTGTCTGCTCCACGCCGTACCATTGATCAATCAGTGCTCCGCAGCGATCTGCATCCATGGCGCCGTGAGCATTGCGAATGTGCGCCACGAGTTTCCTGTAACGTTCAATAGCCAACGCCTTGCGATGTGGCTT
>JABGPF010000310.1 GCA_018645065.1 Phycisphaerales bacterium | reverse complement strand
TTGTCCTGTCGAAGCTTCAGAGCTGCCATCGCTTTCTTGTACGACTCGGTTTCCCGTTTGATGCTTGCTTCCGCGTCGGCGATTTGTTTGTCGTACTTGGCGACGTCTTTTTCGTGTTTCTCGCGTCGCTGGCCCAGTTGGGTTTTCATGCGATCGATATGCTTGTTGTAATTTCTGCGGTGCGAGTCTGCGCGGGTGAGTATATCGTCGGAGTAAAACGGTTTGGCTCCGAATCTCGCTTCGCTTGCGGTGGCGATCAGTCCATCGGTTGTTTCGATGCGAATAAGTCGCGATCGGCAGCCAGGGCTCAAGACCGCCAGTTCGCGATAATACGCCTTCCACGGATCGCTCTGGGGCATATGAATCTCTGCTATATCCCCGATTGAAACGGTTTGGGTGCCGCTTTTCAGCAGAAGCTGCACCGAACTGGCTCGCCATCGGATATGCGTGAAACTCACGCGCCGCCCGTCGCGTTGAAACAGCGTTCCGGCCTGGAATCGCCCCTTCGGGCTCGGGTGCAAAACAATGCGTTTTATGCTCGCGGTCAACAGACGTACAGTTTCCACATCAGACCCGTGAGTATACGCCCGCTTCGACACAGCCGGATGAAGCACCACGTGAGGCGGTACATACATGTCGTCGGCCCAGGCCTCGCCCTGGCCTCCGACTACATTACCGACAATTCGATCTCCACCGACAAATTCAACGTACCCGCCCTGATTTCCCTCCGCGTCCCGGGCCGGCAACGCTGAGTCGCGAAACCACCGAAACGACTTATCCGTCGAGGCCAGCACCGTATCGCCAAGGCGAACGGTTCGGCCCGGCGCTTGCCAACCGATAAGTTTGTCGCCCGAGACTCTCCGCCCGTCGCTTAAAACGGCGGTGTATCGCTTCTGCTGGGCCAGCGAACCAGTCGCCGAACACAGAACCAACAGCAACAAAACGATAATGTGTTTTCTAATCTGCAATCGACACTATTACCCTTCGTTTTCTCGGGCCATCGAACTCACAAAAGAACACCGACTGCCACGTCCCCAGCGTCATGCGCCCGCCGACTATCGGAACCATCGCCGAACAACCCATCATGGAGCTTTTAACGTGAGCTGCGGAATTTCCCTCGGCGTGCCGATAAAAATTCTCACGCCAGGGAATCGCCTTATCCAACGCCGCCAGCATATCGCAAATGACGTCAGGGTCGGCGTTTTCGTTGATCGTAACGCCCGCAGTGGTGTGGGGGATATAAACGCTGACTTGCCCGCTAACCACACCGGACTCTGCGATCGCATCTGCAAGAGCGGGTGTGATATCTATCATCTCGTCCCGAGCGTTGGTCTGCACGTCGAATGTTGTGTTATACATGAACGATACCTTACGAAACCACAAGCCGGTTTTCAACCAAACGCCCGGCGGATCAACGTTTATCGGCGACCTGAAACCGCCAGACAGCCCCGGTTACCACCTTACCGCCAGGGCGGACCGCATCGACTCGCCAGTAATACTCACCGCCCGATTTCAAGGCGCCCGGTGAGAAAATGTTCGAGCCGCTTAATGTTGCTTTTCGCGTGAGATTATCTGGCGAGGCGCCGAAATAAATAACGTGCTTAACGGCCCGGTAGGCGCCGAGGAACATCAGGTCAGCGTCCGGGCGTGCGGTTATCGAACCGTCGCATGGTATCGGCGTGGAGGCCTGCTTGCACTGCCTGCCTGGTATCCAGTATTGTTTGGCGCCGGCTTCGTAGGCACCAATATCCGGCGCCTTGCCGACCATCTTACCGGTCACATTCTTCACCATCACCCCGGCGTCGATAAGTGCAGAACCCTCCCGCGGGCGGAAGTCCAGATTCGCCGGGTCGCGAAGTTCGCCAACCAGTTTTTCGCCCTTGTCGGCGCCGTTCCAGTTATGGTCGCAGACGCCTTGGATTTTAACGTTTTTGCGGCGATGCCCGCTTACCAGATCGCCCGCGTTATTGCGTGTAACGGTCCCTGCATTTGCTCCGCCGTTCTGGCGTGAGTCGTCCAGTACAACGATGCCGCTGCGACATGCAAATGCTGTATTGTGATAGCAGAAATGTCGTTCGCCCTTGAGCATCAGCGCCATGTTGGCGTTCCAGATCACGTTATGATCCATCGTCCCGCCGTTGCCCCATTTCGTCGGCGGGACGGGGGCGTCAAATCGGGCTCCGGACTTTATCGTGTCGTGAAACCAGTTGTATCGGATCCTGGCGCCGGGTTGTGCGGAGATCATGAGTTGAGTTATCGAACCGTCAGTCTGCAGGAATCCGGTGCGCGAAACGCGATTCAGTTCAACCAGCGGCGCGGCGCCTGCCGATATCGTCGACGACGCGCCGCACATGTCGATAGTATTGCGCCGAAAAACGTTCCCCTTTCCGCTCATGCGAACCGAAACCATAAGCCCGGGCAGGTCCGAAACGGTGAAATCTATGTTAGCAAACGCGCAGTTTTCGATCCGGCTGGCGTCGCCTCGCATTTCGATCGCGTGGGTGTCGCTGTCGCTGAACGTGCAGTTTATAACCGCGTTACCGCAGGCCCCGCCCGGGCGTCTCGGGGCGGTTATCTGTGTGGCGTCGGGGGCGCCGAGAACGCCCAGCATCCGCGCCGAGCAACTGGGGAAACTCAGATCGCAGTCTTCGACCGTAATATTCGTGCTCTCCAGAAAACGGAACGTCGTGGCGAAAAATCCCAGCCCCTGCAAGCGAACGTAAGAACAACTGCGGGCGTCCAGAGCGTAGACCTGAGTTTTGGCCCGCACAGTTTTGCCCGGAGCCTTACCGCCCGGAGCCCAAAGATAAAGCGTCTTGCTCGGGCGATCATAGAACCATTCCCGCTCAGCGTCGAGCAGGTCCAACTTGCCTTCGAGATAGTAATAATGATGCTTCGCCCGGAACACCGGGACCTTCTTATACTCAAAGGCGCCGGACCCGGGTTTGTGCCCCGTAACTTTCCGCGAGTAGGTCATCCACGAGCCGACATTCAAAATTGCAATCGCTCCGTTGGCGTCAAGGCCGCTGGCCGCCAGGTTCGCTTTGGCGTGAGGCTTGTCAACCAGAGAACCGTTCGGGCTGCTGGCCAGACCGCAGGCCCGCGAACTTTCAATATCCCAGATGCTCCGATCATGCAAAAAAGCATTAGGCCAACGGGCCGGGATCATCATCTCACCGCCGACAAACAACTGACGCACATCGGCATCAACCTTAATCTGGTAAATATTCCCCTTATAACGCTTCCAGGCTCCGCGGATCGGGACTGAGCCATCGAACAGAACTTTCTTACCGTTACCGCCCATCGCGCGAATAGTGATCGGGCGATCTTTGGAACCTTTGAGCCTGAAAACAACATTCTGCTGGTGATATCGACCTGGACGTAAAGTTACCGTATCGCCCGGGGCGACCCGTTTGAGCGCATCGCCAAGCGACTGCCCCGGAGACACAAAATACTCCTTGCCATGACAGAGCCCGGCAAGGGCGATGATCAAACCAAGCACAACTATCGTTCTGTTGAAATTCATGCCAATTCCTTCAGGCGCCATTATACAAGAATTCGCTAATTAACCCTCACAGAATCACGGCCTGTTTAAGAAAGCGCCCCAAAGCACCGAAATATAGTTAGGAACAGTACATGCAGACTCCGTCCGGCTGTGAGGATAAAACATATATAATGAGTATTCGTGCGAAGTTAACACTGGAATTTTTGGGCGTGATGCTGCTGGCTGTAGTGGTGGGATATTACTCCGTCAACGTTGGCGAGAGTGCATCGCAAACGAGTCTGAATGTTACGGTATTGTGCGTATTTTTGGGGATTGTTCCCTTTGCAATCGCCTTGAATTCCTCGATCTCAAGATCGGCTTGGGGATCACTGCGGAAACTCACTAACGTTGTAATCTACGCACGCCGCCGCCCCCAGGCCTCACGGCGGCAACTCCTACAGGAAATCGCCGAGCGAAAAGTAGCTGAGCAACATTTGATGGAGGCCAATGTCAGGCTCAGAAGGCAAGTAAGCATGGCCCGCTCAGCCGCTTTAGAAGCCCAAACAGCCAACGCCGCCCTGAAAAAGGCCGCTATCGGACGACGGAAAAGGCAACTGGGGCGCACCTTCGGCTGGCGTCACCCGTTACGCGCGCATCAGGAATCGCAAAACGCCTAAGTAAACGCATGACGATCTCAGTTCACCTGCGGCACCTGTATATTACCGCTTTTTCTTCGGGGGCATTTTCCACTCTGGTGTCCATTCCTCCCACGGGTTCTTCGTGCTCAGGGCTTGCTTGAGCGTGGGGACTGGTCGGTAGTTCGGGTGATCCTTGTGGGGCGGGACGAGTCGACCGAAGTATGACCCGCTGTAGACGCCGTTGGTGTCAATCCAGGTTGCGATGCGAACGAACTCGGCTTGGGACATTTTGGTCTTGTTGCCTGGGCAGCCCTTCTTGATCTGCTTCATCAGTTTGCTAACGCCCGAGCCGATAGTTTTCGCCGGCGAGTACTCGGTGCCCTCGAAGTCACTGCCCTCACGGAAGCCTGGTACATAACCGCCGCGGATTAGCGAGACGAACGAGAAATTCGACAACCACCAATGCTCACCGGTCAGGCGCAGACCAGCTGCGGGCTTCTCGGCACCGTGACAACTGATGCACTGCTTATCGAAAATTGGCTGAACGTCTGTTTCGTAGTGCAGCGGGCGAGCGGCCTGTTTATCACCGGGCTGGGGTTGGGGCATTACCGGCGGTTTGCTGGTTGCGATGCGTTTGCTAGGCAGCCTGGGCGCGTCGTTGGGCGTTTCGTGACAACCGATGCAGGCTCGTGTCTCGCCCGGGCGATAGTTAACATACGTTCGTTCTCGCTGCAGTTCCAGGTAGTCTTTGTTCAGGGCCTGGAAGTAGATGTTCCGGTCGGCCGGTACGTAGAAATTCGCCGAACCGTCTTTCTCGACGGGCACCACACCACGCAGCAGTTTGACGCTCAACGGTCCGCCGCCACCGGGTATTTGTGTGTGCCCGCACGCCGGTTGCCATCTTCTGCGAGCCGACCAGGGGCGAGGCACCTGTTCCATAATGCGAATCCACTTAACCTCGCCGCGTTTTACGTTCTCCATACCGTGATAGATATCGAGCACCGAGCAAATCGCCAGGCCCTTTTTCGCCAGTTCTTCGTTGCGGGGCATGATGCTGATCGGCGGTTTTTTACGCGGGCGAAGCGGCTGGGCGCACCATGTGGAGGTTTCCAGGTCGCGGTAGATTCGTTTATGGCGGGCCTTGGTGTCGAGTGTGTAGAGCCCGTATGCTTTTGCGTCTTTTGCGTCTTTGGTGCGGTCTTCATTGTGCGAGACGATGAACAAATCCTTGCTCAGCGGGAACGGGTCGCGATACAGCGGGCCCTTTCCGCTGCGTTCCCACAGTTTGGTCTCAAAGTTGTACTGGTTGTATCCGGGCTCCTGCATGACCTTGACGTACGGCGTGACGTAGCTCATCGGTTCGAGCGTGCGGATCGGCTTGTTCGTGTCGATCATTATTACCGTGCCCGTACCGCTGTGAGGCCAGTGCGGTGAACCGATAGCAACGAACAGATTAGCGTGTCCGGGTATCTGCCTGCCCTGGATCATCGTGGGCGGGAAGCGAACGTTATTACCGTAAACCTCGCGAGAGGCCGTGCCGTCGGCGTTCATGCTCCAGAGGCATTTGACGCCGATTTGGCCCTTGTCAATGTACTCCCAACGCGTGTAGACCACTCGCCCGTCTTCGCAAACGTTCGGGGTGAACTCGCTGACGGCGCTGTTGGAGAGTTTTTCAAATTTGCTTCCGTCGGGCTCAATGCGGTACATCTGCGTACCGGCGAGTTGGTCGTCAGAATTGCAAAGCGTTCCGGTTTCGCAACGCGACGAGACAAACATTATTCCACCGTCGGGCAGGTAGCACGGGTTCATGTCGTCGGTCTGGTGGTGGTAGATTTTCGCGAACCGCAGATACGTCGACTGATCGTACATCTTGATCCGCAACTTCTCATCCTTGGGCGGATGAGTTACCTGGTGCAGGCCCGATCCGTCGATATTCGACTCGTAAATGCGGAAGCCCTCCCACTCGGAGGCCTTCCAGCCGAACACGATTTTCTTCGCGTCGAACGATAAGTCAACACGCCCGAATATACCCTTGGTCATCTTACCGCTGAAAATGTCTTTTGCCTTGCCGGTCGACAGGTCCAGGATGCAGATATTGGAACCGAAGCGGCTGCAGCCGTCGATAAAGTCGCTGTAGAAATGGCTCGAGTGATAGGTGTCGCGTTTGATGAACAGGAGTTTATCGAAGCCCATTTCCTTGACGAGTTTGGCTCCGTATTTCACGTCAGAGTAAGTCGGCTCGATCAGATCGGGCAGCTTTTTGGTGATGATCTTACCTTTGGCT
>JABGPF010000309.1 GCA_018645065.1 Phycisphaerales bacterium | reverse complement strand
TGACGCTGAGGCTTCATGGCGGTGAGTTCTAAATGCCGATCAGGAGATCGGCGTTCCCGGGAATTCATCCCGGGCCTGCGCGGTATCAAGCGTTAGGCCTGCCGTTCGTCGTTCGATCCCGATGTCCATCGGGACCAATTGCCAACTGCCAATTGCCAAGCCGCTACTACTCGATGATCAGGCGGATGCCTACGTTGTAGACTTTCTGATACGATTGGTAAGGGATGCGGACTGAGGCTCCGGCGTCTCTGGGACGGTCGGACCACGATCCGCCGCGGGCGACCTTTTTACTCTCCAGGCTGCCGGCGTTGCGGCCGTCGGCGGCTTTGTAGGGGTAGGCTGCGTAGTCAGAACGGGTCCATTCGCTTACATTGCCCACCATGTCCTTCAGGCCCCAGGCGTTGGGCTTACACTGTCCGACGTAGTCAACGATAAACCAGTTGTCAGTAAAGCGAATGTCACGCAACGGGTAGAGCGACTTGTCGGGATACGGTTTACGGTCGCGAAGTTTTCCACCGCCGGGGTAACCGCCGGCCATGTGGCTTCGGGTGGTGTCGGCGAGGTTGGCGAACTTTCCGAAATCGGTGTCCTTATCGCCATAGTAGAACTGCGAATCGGTACCGGCGCGGGCGGCGTATTCCCACTGTGCTTCTGTGGGCAGATTAACCTTCTTACCGGATATCTCAGCCAGCCACTTGCTGAACGTCATCGCCTCCCGCCACGAAATTCTCGCAACCGGTTGATTAACATGGTTGGCGATATAACCGGGCGTGGCGTGGTCCTTACCGTGCTCGTCGATATAGCGTGTGTCGTGCTTGGGATTGAAGGCGCCGTACTGCTTGTTAGTCACTTCGTTAACGCTCATCCAGAACGGTTTTTCGACTTTGACTATCGCTCGCGACGATTCGTCGGCGTAACCGGATTGGCTGCCCATAACAAAGGCTCCTGCGGGGATTTTCACGAACTTAATCACCTGCCCGTCAGGCAGTTTGATTTCCATTTTGGCGTTGGCGCCCTGGAGTGCTTTGGCCTTTGCAGCGTCAATCGGGAAGCCTGCGGTTTTAAGCCCATCGGGCTTGGTCTTCTTGGGCTTCTTGGGCATAATCGGTTTGATTTTGTCCGCTTTTTCTAGCGCGGCCATCGCGGCGCGATATTCGTCTTCAGGGTTGTCTATCAGGCCGGCGTAAAGCTTGGCCAGGTCGAGGCGTCGTTTTTCGTATTTGGCGTTATTCCACGCCCCGCGGTGCGGTGCGTTCAGATCGATCCAGGTGTAGATACGGCGCCACGATTCATCGTCCAGCTTCACACCGTAGTGCCCTTTCTTGAGCATGCGAACCAGCGGGCTGGTCGATGAGTGCCATTCCATCGCGTCGTACAGGTCCATATCGCTCTCGGGGCCGGGACGCCGAACAAACGCCACCAGCGAGAGATACGACTGATCCTTTTTCCACGAACCCGCGTCTGTCTTATCGAACGCAACGCCGCCTTTTTTCGCCTTCTTGGCGTCGGTATGGCAGCCGATGCAATACTTATTCAGCACCGGCTGGACTTCGGTGTGGAACGAGAACGGACGCTTGGGTCCGTACCATTCCTTGATCTTCGACGGACGTCTGAGTGCAGCGGTGGTTCGTTTGATCGGAGTGGCTTCGTTGAGGTTCTCGTGACAACCGTTGCAGGCCAGACGCTCGCCGGGCATTCCGACCATCCAGCTTCGCATGACGGCCAGCGATTGGCCTTCGGCGTTCAGCGGTTGGATCGCCAGCGGAGTGTTGGCAGGAGCCTCGAACGAGAACGAACCGTCCTTATCGACCGGAACCGTGCCGAGTATGCGTTTGATGTCCCAACTCGATTCGAGCCCGACAGACGTATGCCCGCCGCTGCGAATGTACCCGTAGTGATACGCATAAACGCGGAGTTCCTTAACCGTACCGCGCGGGACGCCCTTCAGGCCGCGTCCACCGTAAACGTCGGTGCAGAAAATCGTAGCCGGTGCGCCGGGGATCGTGCGATCGGCGATAATAGGCGGAGTTTTGCGGGCAGCCAGGGGCATGGGCTCGAAGATATCGTATTTATCATCTTCGTAGACCGACACCATATTATCGAACACGTCGACCAGGCATAGGTTCCATTTCTTACTGTCACCGAAGCCTTTCAGGGAGACCAGGAAGTATTTGTCCGAAAGCGGCCAGGGTGTTCCGAAGGTGTATTTCTGCCCACCGCCCTGCCCGTCGACAACGTTACCAACTACATTTTTGCCCCAACCGGGGATTTCCTGCACGCATCCGGTCTCGGTGGCCGGCAGGGCTTTGGGGCGAATGTTAATCGGGGTTCTGGGCTCGCCCCAGCTTTTGTCGTGGTGGCGGTAGTTGAACGGATACTTACGCCCCAGCGACGGATCGACCAGCAGCAGCCTGCCGGTTTCGCTCTTGGCGTGGTGGCCGCTTACCGTGCCGACCAGCATTGACGAATGGTTCGGGACCGGGCGAGCCCAGCAATACGCGGTGGGGAAATACGAACCGCTGCCCCAGAGTTCCATCTGACCGGTTCCGTCGGGGTTCATGTGGAACATGTACCGCGAATAATAGTGCGGGATATCGGTGTACTCCCAGCGAAGGTAGATCACTCGCCCGTTGTGATGCACGCGTGGGTGCCAGTCGCTGTCTTGCTCGAAGGTGAGTTGGCGGACCTTTTTAGTTTTCGTGTCAACCCGGTAGAGGTTAACCATCGGCTTGCCGCCATTTTCACAGGGCAGGCCCTGCATGCCAGCGGTCGATGCGGTGACGATATGCCCTTCTTCGGGCAGGTAGCATGCGTCGAACCAGTGTACGTCGCTCTGGTCGCTGGGGGTAAGTTCGCGGAAGTTCTTCCCGTCAACGCCAACTTCAAGAACCGCCCAGGCCTTGTTCGACCCGCCGCCGGAGAACATGAGCCTCTTGGCGTCCCAGTGCAGTTCCATATGCTTGAGCACCGAACCGCCGGGATGGCGGAACAGCGTGCTGGCTTTGGGCTTGCCTCGAAGGTTCGATATCACGGAAATTTCGTTATCCCAGCCGGGTGCGGGCGGGTTCTTTTCGCCTTTTTTCTTACGCCGGCCTCGCTTCTTCCAGGGATTAATCGTCTGGGTGGTGTGGGAGTTCAGGTTGCGATTGGCCTCGCCTGTGCGACGGATTACCAGGAGTTTGTCAACGTCCAGCAGCGGATTGGCCAGCAGCGCCTCGCGAGCGAGTTTCGCCAAAGCTTCTGCGTCGGGCTTTCCGTTTTTCGTCAGATCGTCAAGGCGTTTGAGATATGCCGCCCCCTTGTACTTGGCGCCGTTGGTCTTGCTGAGGTCAGTTATCGCTCGCCTCAGCGACTCGGGGGTGTTAATCGGCGTGTCGCCGTTGTTGAAATTCCCCGCTTGAGCTGCAGAGATAAGAACGAGTGAAAGCATAACGCCAATACTGAGAAATTTGATCTTGGATAGCACAGTAATCTCCTATCTGTCCAATAGTGTTCGAAACTCTTTCGAACCGAACCGTCTAGGATACAGTTCCAACAGAAACCCGTCAAGACAGCCTAAAGCACCAGGCGCCCGGAAAAATAATCGCTTTGCCCTCAGAATAGATGAAACTTATGGACATCCGAGGCGTCTAAGGCTTTAATGAACAGGTAGTCGGATCGACCGGCTTGGGAAGCCGGGCCACACGAAAAAAAAAACAGCAGGAAAAGGGAATACGGAAATGGCTAGATACGTAAGAGAAACTCGCCCTCGCGGTTCAGGACGCGAACCATCCCACGGACGCTCTCGCGGAACGGGGCAGGGACGCTACGAACAACTGCACGGTTCGGACAACGGCGGACTGGTCGCTGCGACCATAATCCTGGGCGCCCTGCTGATTATCAGCGTAATAGCCACCGTTGTAGCATGGATGGGGCGTAATTCGGCGATTCTGGACCTCAACGAGCTTCAAACGAAGTACGACAAACTGGCCGCAACCGACATACACGACAAGCGTAAGGAAATATTCCTGACTGCCAACGTGAAAAAAGGCGGCGCCAAAGACTGCGTAAAATGTCAGGAGCTTCTGGTCAAAATCAGCGGTCTCAAAATGGAGATCGCCCAAGCTCATGAAGTAATGACGAAGAGGCAAAAACGAGAGATCCAATACAACTATGACATCGTAGCGATGGATGCAAAACTGGCTTATGTAACCGGCGGCGTTGGCGGGAGAGATGGGCTCCAAATCTCCTTCACCCTGAAAAACCAGGCCAAAGAGGCCCGCGGTAACATGCTCGGGATATTCAAACTTCACAACAAGGGAAAACTGACTTGGCAGAAACAGTTGACCCTCAAAGATCTCCAGCCGGGCGAAACGCAAAAAATTCAACTCCTGGCGCCGGATGTATCCTACGATCTCTGGGAATGTCAGATATATCCGTCGCGAGTTTCTCCGCCCGGTACCGGGGTTCCTAGGACGTAAAGTCGCCGTGACGGGCCAACCGCCCCGATCGCGGATTTGACGAACAGCACCGCTGAACATATCATTAGCGCCAATGAATGGTGTGATCCACATAATCAGCGCTGACGCCCCCGCCGAGATGCTCGCAAACGCATCAACGGCTGCCGGTGATCAGGACATGATCGTATCGATAGGCCCCACGCCGAGGCGTTGGCAGTTCGATCGCGAAACGATCCACGTCCACACACCGCTGGGCAACGCGCCGCTGGCCGGTCTGCAACTACGCAAACTGATCGCCCAGGCCGAACTGATCCACGCCTGGTCTCAAACAGCCGCCTCAGCAGCTCAGTGGGCGGCAACCAAAAAGCCTATCATCTTCTCATTACCGCACTTGCGGGGCCCGCACCAAACCGATATCGCAATCTCGGGCTGTTTCGACGGGCTGTGGAAACTCACCGTCCCAACAGAGGCTCAGCGACGAATGCTGATCACACTGGGCCTTAGCCCAAAGAACGTTTTCGCACTGCCCCCCACCGCATCTCCACATAGCGACCCGCAAACAGCACGCCAGGAAACAAGAGCCAAACTCGGGCTGGACGAGCACCATTTCCTGCTGGCTGCTCCAGGCGATATGGCCCGTTCCAAACGACACAAACACGCCTGCTGGGCCCAGGCGATGGCCCTTATCCTCAGCGACACCACCCGCCTGGTATTCCCCGGGCGCGGGCCTAAAAAACGTGCGATTGAAAGTTTCGCCAGATCGACAGGCCACCATCAGGAGATATTCTTCACCGCAGGAGACATGGCTCCCAAGGATGTTTTGGCGGCGTCTGACGCGGCGATATTCCTACAAAGGCACGATTCCGGCGTGGGCGCCCTTGCCAATGCGATGGCCTGCGGACTACCGATCCTGGCCACTAACCGCCCGGAAATCGAAGAGTTGGCGCCGTCGGGGACAGCAGCTCTGACCTCCCGGCCCGGTGATATGCGACAGGCCACCGACAACCTGCTGACCCTGGCCAGCGACAAGAATCTCCAGCAGAAACTCGGCGCCCAATCAGCACTCCTGGCGAAAAAACAGTTCGCACCAGCGATCACCCAAGCCGCACAAACATCGATCTATTCGTCGCTCCTGGCGGGAGTTTCTTGAAGAATCTGGCGTTATCGATCATAATGCCCCTGCAAAAACCGACCCTGACACAAGCCGACTGAAACTATCCTATAACGTGCAGCTTACAGAACTATGCCCAAGACGCAGGTAACATACGCTGACGCCGAAGCTGAAAAGCTGTTGGCAGCTCACCTGAAGTCGCTTAACGCGCCAGGCCAACCGGTCTGGAATCAGGTAAAACAAAACGCATCCCGCACCGTCTACCGCGGAACAATCGACGGTACAGACATCTACATCAAGCACTTCCACGGTAAATCGTTCTTCCATCGCGTCGCTCGGATACTCAGAGTAAGCCAAGCCCGACGCGAAATGCACTACGCGAAATATCTCCGGGCAAGAGGCGTCGCGGCGCCCAAACCGCTGGCTGCGTCGACAGGCGACATAGAATGGTTCGCAGCGGTGGCGGTTGTAGACGCGGTCCCGGGCGACAAGTGGCACGCCACGCAGCGCAACAGCGGCCCCGAAGGCGCCAAAAAGATAACCCAGGCCACCGACGCCATGGCTGAGTTGATCTCGCAAATGCACGCCTGCGGTGTAATCCATCGCGATCTGCACTGCGGAAACATCCTGGTCTCAGGCGACAGCAACCCGCCCAAGCTCGTGCTTACCGATCTGCACCGCCTGACCCACCGGGTCGGGCTGACTCGTCTTGCCAAGACCGCCAACCTCGCACAATTGCTGCACGATCTGCGCGATACGACCACGCGCACCCAACGCCTTCGGTTCCTGAAGCACTATCTGGCGTGCAGCAAATCCAGGGGCACGCTGCGCGGATGGGAGTATCTGATCGACCAGATGGCTCGGCGCTA
>JABGPF010000308.1 GCA_018645065.1 Phycisphaerales bacterium | reverse complement strand
GGCCGTTCTCTGCGATCTCTGTGGCAAAGCCGTTGACGTTGACGTTTGCCCTCTCTGAGCCTCTGAGTCTCTGTGTCGAAAACCAAACCGCTCGGAGTTCGACCAGGCGATCGACCTGCTGATAAGGTGATTTTTCGCTAAATATTCGTCTTTTCTTGAGTTCGTCGCCCGTGGTTGCTATGGTGGAGCGCTTTGGTCGTGCAATAGACCCTTTGGCTCACGGAAAACCCAATGAGTGAAGATATTCATCACGAATGTGGTGTAGCGGCGTTGTATTGGATGGACAAACCCGTAGGCAAGGGCGGCTCGGTTAGCGGTCAGGTTTCAAACCGCGACGTGGCGCCGCTTATGCCCGGTTTGCTGCTGGACATTCAGAACCGAGGACAACTCGCCGCCGGTATTACGTCGTACATGCCCGAACGGGCCCAGATACTCGACACCTACAAAAAAGTAGGTACGGTTTCCGAGGCGTTCAGGATGTCGCATCCGGCAAAGTATGCTGCGATTATCAAAGAATACGCCGGTAGGGCGATGATCGGGCATACGCGATACGCGACTTGCGGACAGGACGATGTTCGTCACGCACAACCCTTCGAACGACACCACGGACGACTCTGGAAATGGTTCGCCTTCGCATTCAACGGTAACCTCGCCAACTACACACAGTTGCGGGACCGATTGCTGGCAAAGAATTATTACCATTTCACGCTCGATACCGACACCGAAATGATCATGCATGCTCTGTCGTACCGCCTGCGCGGCGACAGCCCGCCGGACCTGGTCAAAGTCATGGCCTCCCTGGCCCGAAGCTTTGACGGCGCCTACAACATGGTGTTCCAGGATGCGATGGGGCGGATGGTGGTCGCACGCGACCCGCTGGGCATCAGGCCGATGAGTTGGGCGGTCCAGGGCAAGCTGCTGGCGGCGGCTAGTGAGTCGGTGGCGCTGGCGAATATGGGGTTCAAGAGCAAGAATATTAAATCGCTCGAACCGGGCACAATGATTCTCGTTGAAGACGGGAAGATGCGCATCGAACGATTCGCCAAGAAACGCACTCCGGCACGCTGCTTCTTCGAGTGGGTCTACTTCGCAAACGTCGGAAGTACTATCGACGAAGCAGGCGTTTACACCGGACGAGCCAATTCAGGACGAGTTCTCGCCGAGATGGAAGATCAGGGCGTTCAGCGGGATTCAGTGGTTGTGCCCGTACCTGACACCGCCAAAGCGGCTGCGGATGCATATTCCTTCGCCATGGGCATTCCATGTGTCGAAGGGCTCATTCGCAATCGATACGTCGGGCGAACATTCATCAACAGCGGTGCGACGCGAAGCCGTTCTGTACGCAGCAAATACACGCCGCTGCGTTCGGTGCTGAACAAAAAGCGGGTGTTCCTTGTCGAGGATTCTATCGTACGTTCGACAACGCTGCGATCGCTGGCCCACCAGATCCGCAAACGCGGAGGGGCTAAGGAAATACACGTTCGCGTAGCCTGCCCGCCAATTATATCACCGTGTTTCTACGGTATCGACATGTCAACGTTGGGCGAACTTTTTGCGCCACCGTACTTTGACAAGAAATACAAGGGCACGCCCGATCAGGAATCGTTGGACAAGATGGCCGCTGAGCTTGGCGTCGATTCGCTGCGATATCTGCCAGCGCCGCAACTCGGTCCGTGCCTTGGTGTTGATGCCGATTCGATTTGCACCGGTTGCGTTACCGGTAAGTATCCAACCGAATGCGGGCGAAAACTTATAACCCAGGCCCGGAAAAATTACCGGGCCGGACGTAGCGGACGAACATACGAATAGACGAATTCGCCGGCGATTTTTGCGTGCGACGATGTGTCATTTAGGACGATAAACCGAGTTTTACAGACAGGGAAAGGAAACTCATGGGCGGTTTTTTTGGAGTAGCGTCAAAGGAAGATTGTGTTACGGACCTGTTTTACGGGACAGACTACCACTGCCATCTTGGGACGATGCGAGGCGGCTTGGTTGTCAAGAATGATGAGGGTCTGTCGCGATATATTCACGATATCACCAACTCGCAGTTCCGATCGAAATTCGAGGACGACGTCGCGAAAATGCATGGTAATTCCGGTATCGGCGTCATCAGCGATTTTGACGATCAACCGCTGATAATCGGTTCGCATCTGGGCATCTACGCTATTGTCACCGTAGGCGTTATCCAGAACTGGAAGGCGTTGGCTAAGCAGGCGTTCAAGGATAAATCCGCTCACTTCTCAGAAATGTCGGGTTCTGAGATTAATCCGACCGAACTGGTGGCTTCGTTGATCAACCAGGCCGACTCGTTCGCAGAAGGGCTGCGTAACGCACAGGAAATGATCGAGGGCTCATGCTCGATACTCCTGCTGACTGACGAAGGTATTTACGCGGCGCGGGACCTCCTGGGACGAACACCGATAATTATCGGTAAGAAAGACGGCGCCCACGCAGCTACTCTGGAGACCTGTGCGTTCCCGAACCTGGACTACAAAGTCGAAAAACTGCTCGGACCGGGCGAGATTGTCCGCATGACCGCCGACAGTATCGAGCAACTCCAGGCGCCCGGCGACAAGATGCAGATTTGCACCTTCCTGTGGGTTTATTACGGATATCCGGCGTCCGATTACGAAGGAATTAACGCAGAAGTTGTGCGAAACCGCTGCGGGGCGGCGCTTGCCCGGGCCGATGATGTGGAAGTGGATCTGGTGGGCGGAGTGCCCGATTCAGGCACCGCACACGCCGTCGGATACGCCCACGAAGCAGGTGTTCCTTACCGACGCCCGTTCGTGAAATATACGCCGACCTGGCCCAGAAGCTTCATGCCCCAGGACCAGACGACCCGCGATCTGGTCGCACGAATGAAACTTATCTCAATTGAAGGTTTGATCGAGGGGCAGCGAATGTTGTTCTGCGAAGATTCGATCGTTCGCGGAACGCAGTTGCAGGACAACGTTCAAAGACTCTACGAAAGCGGCGCCAAGGAAGTGCATATGCGCCCGGCGTGCCCGCCCCTGGTCTTCGGATGCAAATTCCTGAACTTCTCGCGATCGCGATCGGAACTTGATCTGGCTGCAAGGCGGGCCGTGCTGGAATTCGAAGGACCTGACGATCAGGATCTGGCGGCGTATTCCGATCCCGATTCGGAAAAGTACGCCAAGATGGTCGAATGGATTCGCAAACGCCTGAACCTGACCTCGCTGAAATATCAGCGCCTCGATGATCTCGTCGAAGCGGTGGGCCTGCCCAAGGAAAAACTTTGCACCTACTGCTGGGACGGAGCCGAGTGCCAGTCGTCATGCGGAAAATGACCCAAACTGTTACATTCATGCTGATCGTCCTGACCGCTGGCGCGTGCTGCGGTGCGGTTAAGCTCGTTGACGATCAGCCGACAGTAAAACCGCCCAAATCCGGGACAATTGCAGGGACGATATCTTCCAAAACGGAGATACTGTCCCTGCATGCTGTCTCGCGAGTCACGAAGAAAAAGTATCAGCCCGAGTCGTTTTCAAAGACGCGCGGTAAGTTAAAAAAGTTCAAATTCGCCAATCTGCCCGGTGATGCCGACTACGATATCTGCCTGCGATTGGCAGATGGGCGGGAAATAGAGGGGATCGATCTGAGTTTCGTCGACTCGCGCCTGCTGAAACTGGCCGACGAGCGACGCAAGCAACTGGGCATGCCTCCCGAGCGACAGAAAAAGTTCGCCCAAGCCGACGCCGACGCTTTGGTGGGCTACGTTCGCGCTATGCGAGACTTCATGGAGGACCGTCGCGTTATCTGCATCAAAGGGCACGGCCGGCGTGCGACCATGCTTGTTGAGCTGCTGCGGTTGCGGAGTTTTGTCGCGGCTTCAGGTGCGGCCAGGCCGGGGAAAATAATCTGGCGGGTTGAGTTGTGGTATTTCCATGAGCAGCGGGGCGGGTGGCGCCGGGTCCCCAACCAGGAACGCCTGCTCAGGCACATGGAAGACACGCCGAAAATCTGGTCCAAAACGCATATCGAATATTATCCGAAACTCAGCGTGCATATCGATGCGTCGGGTAAGGCTGGCGATTTGAATTTCACGGTCCCCGAAAAATCCGATCCAACGCGAGGACGCGGCGCTGGCACGGACCCGAAAATGAAAACCAAACCTCGCATTCTGGGCCTGGACGATGCAGCCGCAAGCCAACCTGCCGGTACAACGAAACCGGCCGAGCCGACAAAACTGATAATAGACGTCCGCACCGCTCGCGAGTTCAGCGACGATCATATCGCAGAGGCAATTAACATCCCGTACAATCTGATTGCCGATCGGATAGGCGATTTGGGGATTAAAAAGGATCACGAGATCGTTCTTTATTGTCGCAGCGGAGCCCGGGCCGGAGTGGCGCTGACGACGCTGAAGGCCTTGGGGTACACCAAAGTAACCAACGCAGGCGGCTTGGCGGACATTAAGCGAAAGATGTCCAGGAAGCAGTAGACCCTTACAATTGTCGCCGGTGCAGGGGGAGAACTTTCATCTGGGGTGAATTTTTCGGGCCATATCTGACGATAAGTACAAGACGATAGTGATGATGTGGAGAATTCTGTTATGAAACGTTCAATGAACAAAATAGTGATGCTGCTGGTGTTGTCGATGGCGTTCTGCGGCGGATGCGGCGTCTTGGATTTCTGGACCCCAGATCCGGCGAAATTTGTAAAACCGTCTATCGCGGTGTTCGCGTTCGAGAACCGCGCTCCGTTCCCGCTGGACTGGGACCTCGGTGACGGAATGAAGGAAATGCTGACCGATGCGCTGGTTACTTCAGATCGCTACCGAGTTATCGAGCGTATCGAGATCGAATCGATTATGCGCGAGTTGCAATTTCAGTCCGCCGGCGCCACCCGCAAGGCCGGACGGGCCGAACTGGGACGCCTGAAAAACGTGCAATACCTCATCAAGGGCACGATCACAGACTTCGGGCACGTATCGACCAGCCGGGGAATGCTCTCGCATCTGGACTACTTCGAAATATTCAGCAGCACACAAACTGCGGTTATGGGCATGACGCTGCAGGTTATCGACGTGGAGTCCGGTGAAGTGGTAAGCTCGACCAGATTGGAGAAAACCGTAAACGCACAAGATGTTACGGTCAACTCCACTTACGCCAAAATGGCGATGGGCGGTGGAATGTTCGTCCGAACACCGCTGGGCCGAGCCACCGCAAGCGTTATCGAAGACGCAGTCGACCAGATAACATCCGCGATTGCCGATCGCCAATGGAACCCGAAAATCGCCGCTATCCAACCCGATGGCACGATCGCTCTGAACGGTGGAGCCAATCGCAGAATGCAGGTCGGGATGGACTATGAAGTGCGTGAACTTGGACGGCCTATTATAAATCCCGAAAACGAAGATGTGCTCGGATACACCACGGGGCAGGTTATCGGATGGGTCAAAGTCACCGAGGTTGAGGAACTCTACAGCATCGCGGAGGTCGTGGGCGGTGATAAGAGTTTGTTCAAACCGGGTCAGTTGTGCAGGCCCGGCGGGATGCCGGAATACAAGGTCAACCCGAATACCGGGCGAGTCAACATACCGTTAGCGTCGCTTAGCCGCTGACTTCGGCGATAATGTCCAATTCCACCGGCGCGTTCAGCGGAAGCTCCGCGGCTCCGATTGCGGTGCGCGTGTGCCTTCCGGCGTCTCCAAACAGTTCCAGCAGCAGATCACTGGCCCCGTTTGCGACTTTTGCCTGATCTGTGAATCCGGGCGAGGAGTTCACAAAAACGTTCAGGCGAACTATGCGCGTGACATTATCGAGCGAACCGATTTCAGCCCGCAACGCCGCCAGGGCGTTTAATAATGCGGTGCGGGCGGCCTGTTGGGCCTCTGTGAGCGACACGTCGCCGGGTATTTTGCCCGCGGCGGTAAGCGAACCGTCCTTCATGGGCAGTTGACCGGCGGTGAATACCAAATCCCCGGTCCGCACAACCGGTAGATAGGCTCCGACTGGCGCGGCGGGTGCGGGTAGTTCAATTTCCAGCGATGTGAGTTTCTGTTCCGGTGTCATTTTCATGTTCCTCGCTGTCAGAGGCATCGGGAAGATCGTCTTCGTCATCATCTTCGTCATCATCATCGTCATCATCTTCGTCATCATCATCGTAGTCATCGTCATCATCATCATCGTAGTCTTCGTCATCGTCGTCATCTTCGTCGTCATCCGCTTCTGCGGCGGCTGCTTCTGCGGCCTGTTTTGCAGCTTTTTCTTCGGCTTTTTTGGCTGCGAGTTCTTCAGCTTTTACTCGTTCGAGTTCTTCTTTTTTGAGATGTTCTTCTACTAGTTCGTCCTGTTCGATCAGTTCTTCCGGTGTGGGCGGATTTGGGTTCAGGTGTATGTGTATGTCCTTGAAGTTTGCGTCTTGGCTGGCGAATACTTGTCTTTGCTTGAT
>JABGPF010000307.1 GCA_018645065.1 Phycisphaerales bacterium | reverse complement strand
GTCTATTTGGCTGGCGTACTTAGCTTCTTTGCTCTCCGAATCCAAGGTCATCTCCAGCAGTTGAGCATTCCCCAAGATACCGGTAAGGAGATTGTTGAAGTCGTGGGCGACTCCTCCTGCGAGCTGCCCGACGGCTTCCATTTTTTGCGATTGGCGAAGGCGTTCTTGAAGGGCGTGCTCGGCGGTGATATCACGAAAAACTAACACCACGCCGATCACCTCACCGCTGTCGCTCTTGATCGGCGCCCCTGAATCGGCGACCTGGCGTTCGGTTCCGTTCTTGGATATCAGTATAGTGTGCTTGGCCAGGGCTACGATCTCTCCGCTTGAGAGCACTTGGTTGACCGGGCTTTCCATCGGGGTCCGGTCGGCATCGGTAATGATGCGGAAGATATTGTTCAGGGGTTGTCCGATCGCCTCGTCGGCGTTCCAACCGGTAAGCTTCTCCGCCACCGGATTCACGCGAACGACCCGCCCGTCGGTATCGGTGGCGATAACAGCGTCCCCAATCGAATCGAGGGTGACTCGTAGATCCTCCTCGCTCTGGCTCAGCTTGTCCTGGGCTTCTTCACGGCGACTGATTTCGCGGTTGAGATCGCTGATCTGCTGTTTGATGGCGTCTCGCATATGCCCGAAGCTGTCGGCAAGCAGGGCGATTTCCTGGGCTCCGCCGGCGGGAATGTTATCGGTTTGACTACCGCGAGCTAATCCGGCTGCCGCCTTGCTCAGCGCGGTGATCGGATTGGTTACAAATCGCTTCAGAAGCCAACTGATCAACACGAATGACAAGACCACAAACGCCAGAAATAAACTGGCTGCGTAAACGAAGATGTCGCGGATCTTCTCGTCGACCACCTGTCGCGAGAACCCTATCTCAATCGCAGCGATAGGGGGTTGACCGGGTTTGGCGATTACCGGGATCATCGTGTGATATGCGTTTGGTCCCGCTATTGTTAGAGCTTTCGGCGAGGCCAGCATTTTCTTCAAGGTGTCGGCATGCAGCATTTGGCCCCATTGACGCGTGTCAGTATGGGCGATAACTCGCCCGTTGACGCCAATAACCCCAACGTACATCAGTCCGCTTTTAAGATTGTCGTCCAGAAGAACCTGGCAGTCGATATTCAGGCCCAGTGTGCGTTGCATTTCGGGGCTGTATCCGCTCAAGTCTGCAGCCCGTTTTTGCAGGGGGCTGGCCATCGCCAGGGATCGCAGCTCAACTGTGCTCAGGTAATCATCGCGAACTTCGCGTATGTGCAAAAGCGCCGCCAGAGCTAATATCGGGATTTGTGCGATAGCGACGCAGAGCGTCACTTTGGTTCCCAAGTGGAGGCGGGTGGAGCGTTTTGGGGCTTGCTCACTCACTGGAGCCTCCTTTTTGAATCACCGGAGTATTGTCCGGGTACGCTGGGATCAGTATCTCGTCATTAGCTTTTTTCGCCGCGGCCCGCATCACCTCGCCCACTGGTCCGCCATGGCGCAGCAGCGAGTGGAATGCGGTGTAGAACACTTTGCTGACCGCGGGGTATTCCGGTATGTTCGGGCGGCATCGTCCGGTCAGCATTCCCTCTTTGATAGCCTTCATATACGGGAAGGCTGCGATCGCCTCGGGCGAGAAATGCGAATTGCGAAACGGGCGTCCTCCTCGGCGGATGTATTCCGGACCGATGGTCTTGCCCGTCAGGAACTGCAAAACCAGATACGCCTGACGCGGATGCTTGCTGTGCTTGCTGATCGCCAAACTGTGCGCGCCCAGTCCGGCGCGGGGCGGATTAATCGATCCGTCGGGCAGCTTATGCCCCGGAAGAGTCGCGTAGGCGATTTTCCCGACAACCTTCGAGACCTCCGCGTCGTTCATCGGAGCGCCAATACCTTCTGCCGGCATGATTCCCATCGCAATTTTACCGCTTTGGAAAGCGCCTATATAGCGGGCGTGATCGAATTGCAGCGTGTCGGGAGGAGCGAGTCCTTCACGATAAAACTTCGCATAGAACTCAAGGGCTGCGATGCCCTCGGGCGTATCCCACGCAGCCCGATGAACCGGACGGGCGGGCAGATTCACGTCGCATCCGTTGATAAGCCCTGCGCCCCAGGACCATAGGAAAGGGGCTGCGTCAGCGG
This sequence comes from Phycisphaerales bacterium, assembly GCA_018645065.1. Taxonomy (GTDB): domain Bacteria; phylum Planctomycetota; class Phycisphaerae; order SM23-33; family SM23-33; genus BS750m-G57. Next base: position 4,389 of record JABGPF010000307.1, on the reverse strand, counting down.
TAATATATTCGCCTTCGTGGGCGAATAACGCCGTACCGTATAGCTTCGGTGGCGCGTTGACTTTGAGAGCGTGGGACATGAATTCCGCGAATGTTTTCGGGGGCTCCAGGCCCGCGGCGTTGAGAATATCAGTGCGATAGGCGAACAGGGCTCCGTAGCTGCCCAGCGGGACTGCGTAGAGCCCGCCGTTCCACCGCCCGCATGATTGATGCAGCACGGGGGCGATATCGTCAGCGTCAAGCTGAGGGAGGGAAGGGTCTTTAGCGAACTGGTCAAGCCGGCGAACCCACCCGCTGGTCACATAATGCCCCAGCGAAGGCTGATCGATGGAGACCAGATCATACTTACCTTCAACGCTGGCGAAATCCAGTTCGTGGGCTCGGACCATCGGCGCGAATTCCAGAAGAACCGCTTTAACCGTAATGCCGCTGCGGATCTCGAAGTCCGATTCCTTGAGCAGCTTCAACGCCACCTCGAAACTGTGATCTCTTAAGGCGCATATGGTCACCGTGGATGACGGTTTGTCGCTCGAATTGGAACGGTCATTACGCTGGTTTGGGCTGGGAGCGGGGACCGGGGTGGAGGGATACCAAATGGCAACGCCTGCGACGACCGCCGCAAGGCACGCGAGTCCCACCGATAAACGGAATGCTGATGATTTGGGCATCATTGTGGTTGTTCTTTCAGCGGCGGCTTCCTCAATGAGTTGCGGGAGCATATCGACCGCAGGCATTATCCTATTGTATCGCTAGTGTTATCAAGAAAAAACCCATTGGCATGTAACTTATGTGTGACTAGATTTCCTGACAAGCAAGATTCTCATATTGTTTGGGGTATCCGGCGGTTTTTATTTCGACACAGAGCCTCTGAGTCTCTGTGTCGAATTCAAAGCCGTCAGACACCCCGAACTCATCATTATCATTATATCCTTGCACAATTCGGCAAATTGTAGTATGATACGTCCTGGAATATGTCCGCCGTTTTATAGTCGAAAACGAGGTGAACGGATGGATCAGGTCATGGAATCTACTCACGCGGAGGGTCGCGCGAGTGTTGGTTGTTCCGGTGTCCCCCTGGATCCTTCATCAACGGCGCGCCATCATCTAAAATCAAATTGCCTGGCAACGAGGAGCAGTAGCATGTTTAAGAATATGAGTAGTTTTGCGGCGATTGCGGGATTGGTTTTCGCACTGGCCTCAACCACACAGGCCGACTATCAGTCGGTCGTCCAAGCCGACAATCCGGTCCTCTACTATCGGTTCGACGAAACGTCGGGAACCACTGCGGCGAACATTGGGTCCGAATCGAGTTTCACGACAAATGTCGGAGGAACGGTCGGGTGGAATCAGACGGCTGCATTCACCGGATTGGGCGCCGCTGTCGACCTGGCTGGCACGGGCCAGTTCAATCTGAGCTCGGCGACGGCGGACCTGAGCGATTATCTAAGCCCGGATGGAAGCAACCCGCTGACAACGTCGATGGACTTCTGGATCAAGACCACCCAGAGTGTCAGCGCCAACTGGAATAGCCCCGCCCTGACCGGCAAGGACAGCAGCGGCAATTCTGCTGACATTTTCTGGGGCGCCAACGATGGCGGTAAATTCGGCCTGTTTCAGGGCAACGCGACCAACGTGATAGTCACCCCAAATCCGATTAACGACGGGAAGTGGCATTACCTGCTGATCACCCTGGACTATAACCCCGGCGGCGCCCGGACAGTGAGCGTCTATCTCGACGGGAACGCGACTGCCGTTGCCACCGGTACGATCGAAGATGGAAATTATGACGAGACCTACGGCGCAATCGGACGCAATCTGAGCTCTGGGGCATCGCTGGATGCAGTGATCGACGAACTGGCGATCTACCCCACCCTGCTAACCGGACAAGATGGACGCGAACACTATCTCGCCGCAGTTCCGGAACCGGCGACGCTAAGCCTCTTGTCGCTGGGCGCCTTGGCAATGCTCCGCCGACGACGTCGAGCCTAAGCATACGACATACCGATCAAATGATTCTTTTCGGTCCGGGCCTCGCAGCCCGGACCGTTTTCTTTGGTGCATGTCGGATTACTGGGGAGACGCTGGAAACGGCGAATATCCAATATCCAACAAGAAATGTCCAATTTCCAAGTTAACGGCAACGGCAACGGCAACGACAACGACAACGACAACGGCAACGGCAACGGCAACGTCAACAACAAAGGCAACGTGAGCGGTCTGATGTTTTTCGGTGCTTTTAATAACGCGAACCAAAACAGCGTCTAGCAGTAATAACGTTCAGTCGTTTGCCGTTGCCGTTGTCGTTGTCGTTGCCGTTGTCGTTGCCGTTGTCGTTAACTTGGACATTGGAAATTTCTTGTTGTTCGGTTGGATATTCGCCGTTTATCCGTCTCCCCGGTAATCCAACATGCACCCGAATTTAATCGCCTTGCTCCGTCGCGGTGACCAGCATTACAGTTTGTCGTATCGCGGACCGCTCAGCAGGTTCTTGGCCAGTTGCTGCATGTCGTCGGCCGGGTCGCTTTCGTCTACGATCTCGACACCAAGTACGGTTTCCAGAACGTCTTCAAGCGTTACGACGCCCGCACTTCCACCGTATTCGTCGACCACCAGAAACATCTGCTCGCGACGTTGGATGAAGTCTTTAAGAACCGCGGGCAGCTTGGCTATAGCTGGAACGGCATGCAGTGGCTGGGCCATTTCGCCCAGAGTCATCTCACCGTGTCCGTCGTTGAGCATTTTGTATAGCTGGCGACGATTTACGAACCCTTTTGTGTCGTCAAGCGAGGTTCCGACTACGGGTATGCGGGCGAAATGGGGCGGTTCGTTTTGGGTGGCGTCGCTGACTGTCTGGTCGGCCTGAAGCGTGAATACGACGGTGCGCGGCGTTATTATTTCTTGGACGGCGGTGTCGCGCAGCGCGATAAGGTTGCGAATGATGTTTGCTTCTTCCGGATCGATAGCGCCTTCTTGCGAGGCCAGTTTGATGAGGCTGTTGACTTCGTCGCGGCTGATTTTTCCCTTGGAATGGCTGTTGGGCGACAGGCGTTTTGAAATCCAATCGCACACAGCCACCAGCGGGCGCAATATCATGACCATGCCCCCAACAGTCCAGGCGACAAACGGCGCCAGGGCTTTTGCGTACGTTACTCCGAGTGTTTTGGGAATAATCTCCGAGACGATCAGGATCAGTATCGTCACGACAAACCCGACCAATCCCACCCAGGCGTCTCCCCAGATAATGGCGGCTTGGGCTCCCACGCCGGCGGCGCCCAAGGTGTGCCCGAACGTGTTTAACGTCAGGATCGCCGACAGCGGACGGTCCATGTTGTCCTTCATGCGTTCGAGCCGTTTACCGGCCGGATGACCCTGCTCAGCCAAAAGCATGACATGCGACCGCGGCATGCTAAGCAGCGCCGCCTCCAGTAACGAGCAGAGAAAAGAAACCCCCAAAGCCACAAACAGGTATATCATTAGAAGCATCATAGATTATCGTCTCCGAAGCGTCGGAGTAAGCCCTTCAAATATATATAATAGTGCGATTCATCGCCTTTATGCGCGTGCTTACTTTATCATAAAACGCCCAGGTGCGTAACAATAAACCGCGAACCGACAGACCAATCCAAAACCCTTGTTTAATATTTTCCGGGCGGTCTGCGACCTTTTGGGTGTTACTGTTATGTTTACTCTGTTTCCCCCAACGCAATTGCCAGCAGATGGTCCATTTCTTCGGCATTGAAGCTGATGCGGCTGGAGGTTTTGTCGCCCAGGACCAGTTCATGGGTTAGATCTTGCTGGTCGTGATAGAAGATTCCCAGGCATTCCGATTCGCCCAGCCCCAGTGGCGCCAGCACCCGATGGTCAGCGATCTGCGATAGGGGGATGTATACCGACAGCGGATCGCGGGCGGTCTTTTGCAGTTTGGCCGGGTTGTTCAGATCTACAGGCTGGCGAGCCCAACACCCCATAGCGATACTCAGGACGATCATCGAAATAATGATAAAGAGCATCGGAGGCGTGCCTGTCTGCATGCCGATCATCGAGCCGAGGACCACGATCGCCACGAACCCCACAAAGGCCGTCAATTTACCCCACAGGGGAATCGGCTTGCCCTTACGCAGGAACGCCAAACCGCCTGGCCCCAGCAGAACCGTGCCTACTCCGCAGCGGTATTTCTTGCTCCGCCCGGCCGCGTCGGTAAGCACACGCCGCGCATAGGCGCCTATATGTTCAAGGCTATCCTGCTCGTTGCAGCGGGCGTACCACTCCATAAATTTTTCCATCTCTTCAACGCTTTGCATAAATATCCGCCTTGGTTAACTGCTCCGGCGCCCAACCCTGAACCCCTGATCCAGTAATGAGCTACAGATTATCGGAGCCGCATCTGAAG
>JABGPF010000306.1 GCA_018645065.1 Phycisphaerales bacterium | reverse complement strand
ATAGAGCAGCGGTCTTCTAAACCGCAGGTCACAGGTTCGAGTCCTGTCTGGCGTGGTTCTAAAGCGATACAGGCCAGCCAATTACGGCTGGCCTGTTCGTTTTTCTCGGGGTTTGCGAAGGCGTGGCTTGTTACCTGCTGTATCAGAAGCAGTTACAACAGGCACTGCACATCGCGCCGGAAATCGGCTTGCCGTCGGCTTGTTTCGGCGCGGCGGTACGCTGTTCCGGCCTGCTGCCCAGACCTCAGATTCAGCTTGCTCAACGTATTGCATCGGATACAATCTCAGCAAATCCCTCTCGATTGTCACGGGAGAATAAACTATCCAGAGAATATCGAAAAAAGGCGCCCCATGACACACACCACGTGCAGTTCAATCGGTTTGGCAGTTCTCTGGGCGGCGATGGTCGGTCTGGCCGTGCTGACAGTGGCGCCGGCCTGGGCGGGGCAGAATGCCCAGCGGAAGATCCCGTTTCCCAAGGCGCTTGACCAGGCCGCGGTGGTGCAGGAGCAGATGGCAACGTCGGCGCAGCATGCCATGATTCTGGGCAATGGGGATATCAACGGCCTGCTCCACGCCGATGGCGGCGGGCTCGTGTTGCGACTGACGAAGAACGATGTGTGGGACGCCCGGCTGGATTCGAAGCTCGATCCGCCCCTGCCGACGATTAAGCGGATCAAAGAGATTACGGCCTCCGGCAAGTTTGGTGTCGGAAATATCCTGCCGGAGGGTTCAACTTGGCGGGGCCCCAGCAGCTACCAGGCCCACCCGTATCCCTGCCCGCGTGCGTGCGCGGTGGTGCGAATCGGCACGGGCTCGGCCAGGCCAATGTGGCGATGCATTCGCAGGCTGGGGCGCCGCAACGCCTTCGAGCGACGCGGTGAGGCGGCGGTCATGAGCATTGAAGGCAAGCCCGGCGCCTCAAACGGATACTGCCTGGCGCCGCTGACCCTGACCACGGACCAATACCCCAGGCTCCGCGTCAAGATATCCGGAACGTCCAACGCCAAGTTCTTCATCAGTGTGAAGGGCTCGGGCAACAAAACTATCTTCTCCAGCAAGTGGATCGTAACGCCAACGGTTTCTAAAGATCACACTTTTGACCTGCCGGCCGGGAAGAAGGTCAGCAGTCTCGTCCTTTACACGTGGACCACCGACGGTAAGCGGGCGGAAAATCGTTTTGGCAAGGTCACTTTTGAGGGGGCCAAGGGCAAGTTTCCGATCGACCTTTCGCTCAGTCCTCCCAAGACACGCAGCGTCAAACTGGACATCCGCCGCGCCGTTGCCAACGTGCTTGGCATGAAGAAGGCCCATGGGCCCGAAACCCAGGTCCGTGCGCTGGCCGGACGCAACGTCTTCCTCATCCACACCGCCGATAGCGTAACTCTCGAAGGCGTGAAGTCCGCCGACATTGAGGCATTCTCAACCGGCCGGCGGGACGGTGTACATTGGGTCACACAGGATCTCCCCGGCGACGAGGACTGGCCCGGCATGCGATTCGCCATAGCACTGTCCGCCGACAGCAAGACGAATCGAAAAGCCGTAGCCATCGTCACCAGCCGAGAGGCCAAGGACCCGCTGGCGACCGCAGTCGCCCTGGCCCGCCAGACGCTCAAGGGCGATCCCGCAAGCGTTATCGCATCTCACGAGGCCCGTTGGCGGCGTTTCTGGTCGGCAAGCGGTGTGGACCTGGGCAAAGGTCTGCTCGGCGAGACCTGGTATCGCAACCTGTACTTCCTTCGATGCGTCACGAAGAGCGGAGTGGTCTGTCCGGGCTTGTTCGCCGGGCTCATTGGCGACAAGCCGGCGTGGCATGGTGATTACCACACAAACTACAACATCCAGCAAACCTTCTGGACGGCGTATGTGACCAACCACCCTGAACTGGCCGAACCTTACGATCGCCTTGTCAGCGAGTACCTCCCCCGGGCCCGGTGGCTGGCAAGAAAGGTCTTCGATTGTCGCGGGGCCTACTACCCACACACCCTGATCGCCTACGAGCCTCCCGACCCTGCGAAATGCAAGAGTCCCAACGGGCGACAGCGCATCCATCACATTTGGGGGTTCACCCAAGGGGTCAACGGCTTCACGGCCCAACCGCTGTGGTGGCACTACAAGTACGCACCGAACCGTGATCTCCTGGCGAAAGTGGTCTACCCCGTGATTCGCGATGTGGCGATCTTCCAGGCCGACTTCGCCGACACGTGCAAACGCGACAGGTTCGGCAAGGTTGTGCTGGGCCCGAGCGTCTCGCCCGAACACTGGGGATGGACCAAGGGTTTCGCCCGCAACATGAACGGCACGTTCGATATCGCCATGTTCCGCTACATCTTCAAGGCTGCTATCGAGGGCGCCGTCACGCTCCGGCGCGATAAAAAACTCATCGCCAGGTGGAGCAAGGCGCTTGCAGCCCTGCCTGACTACCCGGTGACGAAAGGGCCCAACCCGGTCGTCGTGGATATGCAGGGCGCACCACCAATTACCTACAACATAACCGTGCCGGCCGTACCGGTCTTCCCCGCCGACGTCGTCACGTGGTGGTCGCCCCAGAACCAGAAGGCCCTGTTCGCACGGACCATCGGATCGCTGCGGTGGAACGGAAACAACTCGTCGATCATGTTGTCCGTCGCCAGGGCGAGGCTCTCCATGCCGGGCACGGCTGAATGGGTCCGCAAGACGCTGGCGGCGAGATACCGCCCCAACGGGACGTTCGGCTTGAATGTCGTGGGATCGGGCATCAACGCGTACGGCCACTACACCGAACAGTTCGCCTCGACGATGGCGGTCTCCGAACTGCTCATCCAGAGCGTCGGTGATATCATCCGCATCTTTCCAGCCTGGCCGAAAGACACCCCCGCGCAATTCGTCGACCTCCGCACCCAGGGCGGCTTCCTCGTCTCGGCCTCCCAGACCGATGGCGAGGTCCGCGAACTTCGCATTGTCGCGACTGTTGGAGGCAAGCTGCGTCTGCTGAGCCCCTGGCGGGCGATTGCCGTCTCTCGTAATGGCGTGCGCTCGGTCCCCTTGAAACGCGACGTCCGCGGAATCGTCGAACTGGACACGAGCGGCGGAGAGCAACTGGTCTTCACAGCGCGATAGAGGTTCGCGTCCTGTCTGGCGTGTTCATAAAGCGAGTCAGGCCAGCCAATTACGGCTAGTCTGTTCGATTTGACGGTCATAATGCATCCGGGTCGTCCACGACTGCATCTCCTGGCGAACGGTCTTGAAAGGCGCAGCTTTGAACCGCGTTTCACTGGCGGTTGCGATCAGCCCGCCGGTTGTCTCGAATCGCATCAGGCGTGCTCGAAGCGACGGGCTCAGGACCGCAGGGTATTGGCGATGATTGTAACCGATGCGGCAAATTCCACAAACCGAATTTCCATTCCACCGGTTAAGCCGGGATTTCCCAGATGGCGTTGCGCCCGCGACCAGCCGAAGCGGCCGTTGTAGGCTGAACCGTCCTGTTGACCGTAGGTCTCGCTGACGGAACTGTCCATATCGAGGATGATCTTCCGAACAGGTTGCGACCATGGACGCGATCAATCCAGATGCCCGAGAGATTCATCAACGGCTCAAGGTTGTGCCGCTGTCCCACACATCTACAGCGGAAGGACCAGTGCTGACTCGGCCAGTATGTCCACCAGCGGATCCTTCTCATCAGCAGTCTCAAAATCATCACTCAACGGATGGAGATCATACTCCGCTGTCGCCGCACGAGATAGCGTTATTGCTGTTCGTTCAACTGATGATTGTTTAGGTTCTGGGATATAGCTCCCTGCCGACAGCGGAGCCACCAACAGATCAACAACCAGCTCGTATGCTGTGGCGACAATTACATCGTCGCTGTCATCGCTGACATCAGCAACATCAAGCGGCTGAGTAGCTGCAATTGGCGATACTAACGCCGCCGACACCGCTGTCGGCTCAGCGACCACTTGAAGTAAAGCCTCCGGAGCTACCGCTGTTGCCTCAGCCGCCAAATTCGGGAAGGCGGGTGTTGGAAGCTCTCGCCCAAAACGGCTTCGCATAATCATAAAGTCCGCCATTCCAACCCAACCGTCGCCATTGAAGTCGGCGGTCAGCCCACCTCCGCTCCGGCCAAATTCGCCGAGAAGCGTCCCGTAGTCGCCTTCACCAACCTGTCCGTCACCATCGCAATCGCCAACTGAATTACCGAAGTAGAACACATCATTATCAACCAGGCCCAATCCACCTCCGTTGGTATCCGACAGCACCGTCACTTCTACCCACTGGTTGCATATCGCACCGTCATCCCAGGTCAACGTCACGCGGTCAGATCCACCGCCACCCTCGCCAGGGCGAACACTAACGGTTGGCGCCGGGCCGACCGACCACGTGTCGGGGTTCATGTCGTTGACACGGATAACAAAATCAGTATCCGACGGCGTGCCGCCCAGGCTATCGACATCGATCATAATGCCATTGATTCCGCGCGAGTAGCTGGTGTAATTAGACGGAGCGGCAGTCCCGCCTGGAAGCAATACCGTCTTGTCCAGGGCGATGGCGACATCATCGGAAGAATCGGAGCCTGGATTCCATCCGTCAAGAGCAGAATTATTGTAGAAGACATGGCGTCCGACGATTTCTGATGCGGCGTTGCCGACGACAATACGCAGAACATCGTGGTAGGCCAGAGATGAGTGTGTATACTCGCCTTCCAGGCTGTAAACGCCCGGGCCGGGGAAGGTCCCTGCGTCAATCTGGAATGTCCGCTCACCCTCAGTCCAATTGTAGGAGCCTTCCCAGATTATTTGTTCGCTGCCATCAAGCCTCAGTTTGGTATTCAGCGTCGTATTGTCAGACATAAACACCGAATCGATCAAAACGTCATCCCCTTCGACCACTGTCTGATTGGAACCCAGATAGAGCTTCTTCTCTGGGCTGAGAGCACACTCGTAGATGCCATCCGATCCGCCGCTCACGCCTAGAGGGGATAAAACGCCCCACTCGGCGGTCCCATGGAAAGAAACGTCGGTCGGCACGGATACTGTCGCCAGACGATAGTTGCCGTAAGCGTTGGTGTATCCGACGGTACCGCCGTCTGTGAATAGAAGCAAACCAGACGGGTTCGGCGCGTCGTGGGCGACACTACCGTAAACCAGCTTGCCGGTTGGGTGAACCAGTACGTCGAATGACTCTGTGTCCGTTCGGCCGTATTGATCGGTGGCGGTGACAACAACAGAGATCAAACCGGTGAAGCCGGTGGGAATATCCAGGCGGAAAGTGTCTAAGTCGTCCCATTCGATAGCGACCGGTCCTGTCAGAGCCTCGACGGAATATGAAACTTCGCTACCCGTCGCCGAGCAGTTGTATGTTTCAGCTTTTGCATCGGGTACATCAGCAAAGACTTTGTGCGCAAATCCGTCCAGAACGGGTCCAGCTGCGCCCTGATCATAGGTGACCACGCGGTCGCCGTAGTCGAGAGCGTTGCGTGCCTCAAACCCCGGGATGGTGACATTCCGCGATCGGTTGTTCAGTGGATTGTCTTCCAAACCGACGTGACGGAGGTTTGGTAGAACAGTGTCGATAGGCATGAGCCTGATCGCATCGGCGACGACAGGACCGGCCAGAGGTTCCAGCTCGATCCACAGTTCACCCTCGGAAGATGGTCCAAAGATTCCAAGGCTAGTCCAGCCCACCCCGTCACCGTCTGTGAACGTTGGGGCCAGGTCCTGATGCAGCACAACACTCGTGGGGCTGCGGCCCGGCGTCCCGGGCGCCTGACTGTACACATTATACGTGACATCTCCACCAGTACCCATCTCCGGGAAACTCACCATCGCCTCGTAGGTATCCATCCGAAGTTCCGCGAAGCTCCATCTCGCCGACTCCGAGGCCGTCACGGCCAGATGGTAATCCCCGCCATAGGCCCATGGCTTAGACGCCGGAACGTCGGGGTCTCCGGTATCGACGCATGCTCGCCAGCCTGCCGCGTAATCGCCCGCCACTTGCTCCGGCGGCAAGGCCCGCGACCAGAACCGCACCTCGTCCAACTCACTGCGAAGAGCTTGGTCAGACTCAAATCCTCCCCCGACATCATCCTGATCCTGACCAAGGATCAAACCGCCTTCAACCACTGTCAAAGCCACACCGCCAATAGTAATTTCGCCTTGATCCACACCATCGACGTACAGACAGGCCGTATCACCATTGCGCGTCACCGCGAAGTGATGCCACCGCCCGTCTCGGTAATCCTGATCTGGTGATCCCCATTCGCCCTTGCTCGCACCATTAGTCAACGTGATGTCGTTGTCAGCCTGGAACATGATGAGAAATTCGTTCGCGGCGTCGGTACCATTACCAGAAGCCGCCGAAACAATCGTTTCTGTAATGTCGGTGTTTATACCCCTGTACCAGAATGAGACTGTTAAGTCACTCTCGCCATCAAGCACTGTGTAGGGTATATCCACATAACTATTCTGGAACCATAAGGCTCCGTTAGGGTTGGTCCCACCGCCTGAGTCCACCCAAGCGGGCAGGGTATGTGTACCACCGGTG
>JABGPF010000305.1 GCA_018645065.1 Phycisphaerales bacterium | reverse complement strand
CCGTAAGCCGTAAGTCGTTGCCGTTACAAAATCTTCGCCGTTGCCGTTCTCTGTGCTCTCTGTGGCAAGGCCGTTTGCCGTTAATAATGGTGAGAATGCGTTTGCCCTGGCTTCAATATGCCGGGCCTTGCAATGCGCAGGCGTTGGGATTATCGTATCAGGTTACTGCGACATGTCGGTCGCACCTTGGAGTTGATATGCTCAAATGCCCAACCTGTTCGTCGCAACTTGAGAAGTCGCCCAGCGTAAAAACTGACGGCCTGGAGTGCGATAAGTGCGGCGGCCGGGCAATTACCGGGCACGTATTGTCCCGCGGCCTGGGATATGATTTCTACAAGCGGTCGCGAAGGGCTCGCAACCGAAACACCAAGCCAATATTCCGCAAATGCCCCTCCTGTGCAGGCATAATGGCCAATTACGAGCTGCGTCAGGATGGTGCTAGCGTCCCTCTGAAAACGTGCGACATGTGCGACATGGTCTGGTTGGAAGGCGCCGACGCACCAACGCTCGACTCGATTATCACAGGCGACAATTCCCAACCTCCGCCCCCCGCAACCACTACCCACGAAGCACCCCTGGGAAAGCTGTTCACCACCGAACCGCTGACCGAAACGGGCTGGAAACTCTTGCCCGCACTGATAGGCCTGCCTATCGAATGCGGAACAAGTAAACTCAGAAAACCTCCGATCGCAACATGGATAACCACCGCCCTGCTGATAGCTGTGCTGATAATGATTATGGGCAAATCAAATCTGGAGGCGCTTCAAAAGGTGGTCGAACACTGGGCGCTGCTGCCCGGGCAACCGTTTAGAAACGGCGGACTCACGATAATCACCAGCTTCTTCCTGCACGGAGGATGGGGCCACCTGTTGGGGAACATCTACTTCCTCCTGGTCTTCGGAGACGACATGGAAGACAGCCTCGGATGGCCCGGACTTATCGCACTACTAACCGCCGGGCATATCGGCGGAATGATGCTGCAACTGCTGGTAACCTCGCACTGGGACATCCCGATACTCGGAGCCAGCGCAGGGATATCAGGCGTGCTGGGCTGCTACGCAATAATCCACGCGAAAAAGAGGCTCGGATGGTTTGTCATGGTTCCGTTCACATGGCGATGCATGATCCTGAGAGTACCGGCGTTGGCGGTTCTGGCGGCGTACGCGGGACTACAGGCCGTCTACGCAATACAAGCCGCCGGTCAGGGCGGAGGCGTCGCATACTCAGCACACCTCGGAGGACTGGCGGTCGGAGCACTATGGGGAATGGCCGTAATGCACCGAAAAAACAACACCGAACAGGCCAAACCAACCTAACATCAGGATTGTCGTCGACCGCCGCCTGTCTGCTGCCGAACCTTGTATTTTGCCCCTGCGTTTCGTATTATAGTTCCATGAGCAGACACTGCGGGGGCAGTAAATATTCGACCTAACATCGTGAAAGGTATGGACAACATGGCAAATACGAGAAAAGTGACCCGGCGAGACTTCGTCAAGACGACCGCTGCTATCGGCGGACTGACTATCTTGCCTTCGGGCCTTCTGGCCAACCCGCCCAGCAGCAAGCTGACATACGCCCTGGTCGGTTGCGGTGGTAACGGCGGCGGGACGACCAGGTCAATGATGTCGCATAAGAAGCTGCAGGTCGTTGCGTTGTGCGACCCGGATAAGCGCCAGATGACCAAGTCGATCAAGAAACTCTCGTCCAAGGGCGTCACGCCGCAGATGTTCCAGGACTATCGGGAAATGCTGACCAAAATGAAGGACAAGATCGACGCGATCGCAGTCTCCACGCCAGACCACAATCACCATCCGGTGACCCTGCAAGCCATGAAGCTCGGCATGCACGTTTACACCCAAAAACCGCTGACAAACAAAATATCGCACGCACGCGAGCTGAAGAAGGTCGCCAACGAAACCGGCGTGGTCAACAGGATGGGCATCCAACTGCATTCGAGCGTTGGCAACCGAACCGTCGGCCACTACCTCAGAAGCGGAGCCATTGGCAAGATCAAGAAGGTCTATGTCTGGTCGCCGAAGCAATGGGGCGACGAAAGCGCCAAGCGTAAGCCCGCGACCGACGCGCCCGCCGGACTGGACTGGACCGCCTGGCTGGGCAACGCTCCCAAGCAGCCCTACCGCGAAGGGATCCACCCCAACCGATGGCGATGCTACCTCGATTTCGGAGCCGGAACGCTCGGCGACATGGGCGTGCATATCTTCGACACACCGTTCAAGGCACTGGCCCTTACCTACCCAAACTGGGTGAAAACCACTTGCAACAAGGCCAATTCGTTCGGACACCCCACCGGAAACACCGTGGAATACAGCTTCGCCGAAACCGAATACACCACCAAGGATTTCCGCTTCACTTGGTTCGACGGAAGCCACGCCAAAACCAAGAAAATCCCCGAACTGAAGCTGCCCGGAAAGATGAAATTCCCCAGTCAGGGAGCCGTATACGTCGGCGAAAAAGGCACGATCCTACACCCGCACATGTCGGGCGCGATCTTCTTCCCAGACAGCGTTAAGCAAGCAGTTGCCGCCGCCAAAAGGCCCACCATCAAACCGATGGACCACTACCACGACTGGATCGACGCGTGCCTGGCCAACAAACCCTCATCACACGCCGACTTCAACTACGCAGCCGCACTGACCGAAACCGTATTACTAGGCGTAGCGGGCAACCGCTTCCCCGGCGAGAAGCTAGAGTGGGACTGCAAGAAGATGCAGTTCACCAACATGCCCGAAGCCAACAAACTGGTGTAAAACCAACCAGCGGGCAACCGCCCACAACGATAAAAACGAATACGAGTTTTTCTAAAAAACACCGCTGCGTCCTGCACCGTTCCAAGAACAAGCAGGACGCAGCGTTTTTATACCCCCCCCCGCCATCACGCCTGACCGACGCCCATTGACGACGTTTACAATAGGTTAACAATATACGCGTGTAAACCTAATCACAGATAACAAGTACCACTTATCCAAACCAAGCACAGCACAGGCCACTCCCAACATAACCACCTGAACACAAACGAGTTACCCAAAACGCCCGCCGCCCAAAAAAACCAACCACCCCAAAGCCCGCCCGCAACGGAGGTTTGCAAACACCTGGCCTGTAAACATGGTGCAGCGGTCAGCAACGCACCCCTGCCCCCCCCGGGAACGCCGATCTCCTGATCGGCATTTAGCCAGTTGGACGTTCGAATGCCGAGGCGTTAAGTGCCAATCAGGAGATTGGCGTTCCCGGGAACAACCCCAGGCCAATGGACCGCAAAGTCAAAAATCATCAACGTAACCCCCAAAAGCACACACAAAGTAACCCTGAGCGCCCCCGATCAAAAAACCGAAGATGTGCCCCATGTATAAAAACATATTAACTGCTTAGTATGCTAGCAGATAAGATAGGTCTGGCCCGATTGCTTTATTCCAATCTAAAGATGTGGCGTATGGATATGCAAAGGGTCCATGTTTAAAAATGGGTATTTTATACTCCAATACAGTAATATTCTATGGTATACTAGTGCCCGGAAATGATGAGGCCAGGCCGTATGCATGCCTGTCACGCTGGCTTGTCGGACCGTAGCTGTAAAGCCACTTGTCACGACGTAGCGTAGCAAAGGGGGTTCATTCATGGCGATTTGTGTATTACGTAAACCAGCAGGAATTATATTGTGAAAACGTCTGTAAATAGATTCGCTCAGTTGAGGACCTCACGGCCAGGCGGGGCAGCGTTCACCCTGATCGAACTGATGGTTGTCATCGCTATTATTGCGCTTCTTGCGATGCTGATGGTTCCCACGGTCAATAATGTTTTACGTGTAAGCAACCGTACGATATGCGCTAACAATTTGAAGCGGATAGGCGAAGCCTTCGCGATGTCAAACGACGACAACAATAGTAGTGTGCAAGGGAAGGTTATAAATACCGCCGCGTGGACTCAACAGCTGGGCAAGTACATCGATGATGCCGGTGTGTTCGTCTGTCCGGAAGGTGAGAGTGTATCACAAGCTTGCCCTCCCCCACCGCTTACCGATCTGGTGTGTGTTAACATTCCCGCGAGAAACCTGGATCATGAGTTCATCGATGGTCCATTCTCGGTGAGGCTTTCCGAGGAGCAATTTAACGCCATACCCTGGCAAGAGAACAGGCTCGCCGTCCTCCCGGGGGGATACGTTCCAGGGTCGGACCCGACGGTAAACTACTGGGTGTTCGAGGACGCGCCCGGTGAACGGTGGGTCATCGACTTTGAAGTCGTGGTTCGGGTAAGCGATAACGGAGACGGGACGCTCAACCTCAAGTGCTTCAGGGTCACTACCGGACGTGATGCGGTCCTGCTCGACAAAACCGACAACAGAAGCGTGCTCGTAAGCAAAGCCGAGATGTACGGCGATGGGACAACGGTTGAAATCGTGGGCGGAACAGGCGGGGCGACAAGCTACGGTATGAACGTCGCGGCCAGGGAGCCCTCAGCAAACGATGGCGAGAGGATCCTGGTGCTCGATTACCCATGGCTCAACGCCAGAACAAGTCACGACTGGGCGGGAGATAAGCTTAAAAGCGATGTGCCCGGAATACCAGTCTTCGCGCGCCATAATGGAATGATAAACACACTGTACACTGGCGGTTCAGTACAACTCAAACGCCCCTCTGAAATCAACCCGGCATACCCCGCCGTTCGACAAGACTTATGGGGTGAGTGACCAATCCACCACAAACCAGATACACTTATTAAGGCTCCATGATGAAACTTAAGATACTCCTGACCGTCGCGGCGGTCTTGGTCATATTGGTGATATGGATTGCGCCGTGGAGCGGCGCGCCACCGCTGGCCAAACTCGACGCGCATATGGAACAACTGCGAACCGAAGACAATGTCGAAGCCCTGGAAAGCGAAATCCAGAGCAAGGACGTCAAACGGGCCAGACGCGCGGTGGAAACACTGGGATACCTCGGGCAAAGTTTCAGCAAAAAAAGAGACCGCGCCATTAAGACAATCCGCGTCACCATGAAAAATGACTCACGCCAGCAAATCCGCCAGACCGCGGTTATTGCGTATGCAAAAGCCATGGAGACCGCCAGCCCAAAAACCCACGACCCCGCCCCCCTGGGCGAGATCGTCCGCACTGACAAAGACAAAAATCTAGTCATCTGCTCCATAAACGCACTCGGAGACATGGGAGCCTACGAAGAATTAGAAACACTTCTCCAGGCAATGAATAATGATGACATCACCATCCGACGCCGAGCCGCCGAAGCCGTGGTGCTCGTCGTCAGACGGAGATACACGTTCCATCCCAACGCGTCACCAGAAACGCGGCTTATAGAAATCGACAGGATCCGCCAGTTTTGGAAATTCTAC
The DNA here is from genome assembly GCA_018645065.1 of Phycisphaerales bacterium. Classification (GTDB taxonomy): domain Bacteria; phylum Planctomycetota; class Phycisphaerae; order SM23-33; family SM23-33; genus BS750m-G57. Next base: position 1,160 of record JABGPF010000305.1, on the reverse strand, counting down.
CAAGACAATGTGACCAAATTCCACAAGGACAAACGCAAAGAACAAGCGAACAAAACCTGAACCTTAATTCGGGGATTTTTTTTTGGGGGGGACAGCCGCATAACTACTGAGACAATTCAGATTCGCCCACAACGGAGGTTTACAAACACCTGCCCTGTAAACATGGCCCAGCGGTCAGCAACGCACCCCTGCCCCCCCGGGAACGCCGATCTCCTGATCGGCATTTAGCAATTGATCGTTCGAATGCGGGGTACGTTAAGTGCCAATCAGGAGATTGGCGTTCCCGGGAAAAACCCAAGAGCTATGCCTTGCCCCCCCCAAACGGTCCAGCACTTGACCTTATCGGCTTCATCCCGATAATTGGCAATGCGGTTGACTTGGTTCACACTGCGATATACCCTGGCCACCCGCGTACTACGGCATGCCAGGCGACCATCAGCAGGCCAATACGTTTATGAATGGCGTTAGAACCTTGCCAAATCATGGAAGGTTATACTGATCATGTTGCGTATATCTTACAATTACCTGAAGGATAAGGATGGGCTTCTCACGCGAAATGGCGTGCCCTTTACCGGTTTGGCGTACGAAGGGGATGATAGGGTTGAAAGAATCCTGGAAGTACAGGAAGGCCGCCTCGTCGGCGTATCGAACGACTGGATTGGCTCGCCGCCAAGACTAAAGCGAAAAGAGTCTGAGGACGAGATTTATGAACTTCCGGAATATAGAGATACCGACTTCTCTGTAACAGATTATGTGTTTGATGACCGTACAGGCTCGCTCCTGGAAGAGTCTGTTTATCGAAATGGCCGGAGCAAAGAGCACCGCTTCTGGTATTGTTCCGGTTTGCCGTCAGCGATTGCTGGTTATCGCCAGGATTGTTTGTGGGAAACAAATCACTGGTTTGAAAACCGACAAGTAGAGAGTTATCAACTCTTCAATTCAGATCGCTCAGATATCCTCTTTGGTGTTTCATATGACAAATCCGGCCGTTTACGCGACTGGGAGCCTCCGGCTCTCGGATTATCCGTGGACTATCAGATTGAAGGAAGTGTCGCCTCTTCAGATCTTATACTGTCTGGGGAGGTGATCGATCGAGATGTTCTTAACAAAATGTCTTTGGAACACGTCGAATATTTAACTCTCTATAATACGGGGATTAC
>JABGPF010000304.1 GCA_018645065.1 Phycisphaerales bacterium | reverse complement strand
CTGGAAATGGAAGGCACCTACCCGCTGCCCGAAGCCCAACTCGACAGATTCATGCTGAAGATATTGCTGCAATCACCGCCAGCCGACGAACTGGTGAGCATTCTGGACCGCACAACGGGCGTGCAATCACCGTCAGCCGACGCCGTAGCAACAGGGGAAACCATAGTCGATATGCGTCAGACGGTCCGGCAGGTGGAGGTCGCCTCGGAAGTCACGCGATACATCGCCGACATCGTCCTGGCGACATCACCCGAATCGGACATAGCGCCTGAAGCGACGAAAAAATACGTGCGATACGGCTCATCACCACGCGGCGCCCAGTCGATTCTGCTGGCGGCCAAGGTGCGAGCACTGATAAACGGAAGAGCAAACGTGGCGATGTCGGACGTGAAGAAATCCGCCCACTCCGCGTTACGTCATCGTCTGATACTATCATTCGAAGGTCAAGCAGACAGCATAACCACAGACGACGTGATCGAAGAAGTACTCCAAACGGTCAAATCCGAATAAGCGGACTCTATCGGTTATCGGTTGATCACCTCGAGGTCACCAAAGCCCACAGATTGCAATCTGTGGGCTGTCGTTCACATTCCAAACATTCGCAAGACCAGGAAATATGCTGTCGCCAGGGCGCCCATTATGCATGCCGCCGGGACTGTGCGTTTGTAAACTGGTGCGAACGGGGTTTCGAAATACTTGTTCGATACTACGTGACAAACGTGCATCGGGGTGAGCATCATGCCCAGGTGTCCGCAGGCGTAGGCGAGTATTATGTAGGACCCAGCCATCGGTTCGTCGGGCGAGGTGGTGACCATCGCGTAGATTATTGGGAAACTAATTCCCACAAATCCAAACGCTACCCCGGTGACCATCCCGGAGATAAACGGCAAGGCGATGATAACCAGAATCACGCCTACATGCATCGCCTGCAGTTCGACGCCCATTTCGGCGCCGGCGTTGGTTTCCTTCAACAGGCGTTGAAACGCCATGATGCACATCACGAGCCCCATCAGCTTGTAGATCGAAAAGTTGGAGAATATTTTCCGTAATCCGCCCTGCTCCATCCGGTTCAGGCGTGCGGTCCACAACAGCGAAAAAATCAGGCCGACGATCAACGGGCCGTACTTCACCAGAGCAGACAACCAGGCGATATTCCGCACATCGGCGCGTGAAAAGCCCAGCGGCGCCAGAATCGCCCAGGCCAGCAACGTCCCAGCCGTCCAGACAAGCGGTACAATCCATATCGACGAAGTATTCTTCAGCAATTGACGCTTCGTGCCCGGCGGCGGACTCGCGCCGCGAACGTGCAAGTCAGGATGCACGCCGCGAAATATCACCAACCCGCTGACCACCATGAAAATGCAAAACGGCGCCTGGAGCAAAATGTAGGCTCCCATCGACCAGCGAGCCGATTCGACCGCCAGAAGCACGCCGGGATAAAGCGGCCAGCAGTGCTCCCAAATGTGGCGATACCAGTAGTTTATTGCCGAAAGTCTGCCGCGATCTTCGTTAGTATCACCTGCCGCCGATTCCACCATTGGCGCCGAAAACAGAGCGCCACCGGCCATCGGCAACAACCCGACCAGCGCGGGCAGCGACGCCATTGCTATCGCCGGGCGCCGCAGCAACGACTTGGCGAGTTTCACAATTTCGGTGAGTTGCCCGGCGCCCCGCATCGTTTGGGATAGGCCCAGCAGCAGAACAGTAATCGCCCCCAGCCCAAGACTGTTGGGGCTGAACATGCCTCGCAATCCCGCAGCGCCGATATCGACAGGCCCCATCCCGAACAAAACGCCCAGCACAGCAGCGCCGACTAAAACCGCCGCCGCCAGCGGAATTTTAAACCTCACGAGCACCAGTATCAGACAGAACGAACCGATAGTGGCGCCCAAAGCGTCGGCTGAGACAAGTTGACGAAAAAACTCTTCCATCGCCTAAGCTTAAACGAACGGCTGCGATGTGGCAATTACTCATCTCAGACCCACCAGGCAACATTCGCTATCAACCATTGCCGCCGCCGCCCGAATCCAATAAACTAGGCGCCTATGAATGATAAATTAGAAAATGATAAATCAATTTCGGCGCCCGCCGGATTCGATAACGAAAAGTACCTTTCCGAACAGAGCGCCGAAATTCTCGCACGCGCCCAGGAGTCTGACGGGAAACTGTACCTGGAATTTGGAGGGAAGTTGATATTCGACTACCACGCCGCACGCGTGCTGCCGGGATACGATCCGAACGTAAAAATGCGACTGCTGCAGCGTCTCAAGGAAAACGTTGAGATTATCCTCTGCATATACGCCGGGCACATCGAACAGAAAAAAATGCGTGCCGACTTCGGAATCACCTACGATTCGGACGCCTTCAAACTGATAGACGACATTCGCGATTGGGGCCTGGAAGTTACAGCGGTGGTCATCACGCGATTTGAAGGCCAGCCCGCAGCCGTTGCGTTCAAAGACAAACTCGAACGCCGCGGAATGCGAACCTTCGTGCACCGTAGCATCGCTGGCTACCCCGCCGACACCGATCTGATCGTCAGCGACGAGGGATACGGCGCCAACCCATACATCGAAACGACCAAACCGCTGGTTGTTGTAACCGGACCAGGTCCCAACAGCGGAAAAATGGGCACATGCCTCTCGCAGGTCTACCACGAGAACAAACGCGGGCACAAAGTCGGATACGCGAAATTCGAGACCTTCCCGATCTGGAACCTCCCGCTGAGACATCCGGTGAACATCGCTTACGAAGCGGCGACCGCCGACCTGCTCGACCGCAACATGATCGACCCGTTCCACCTCGACGCTTACGGTGAGGCGACAGTGAACTACAATCGCGACGTGGAAAGCTTCCCCGTGCTGCGGACGATCCTGGAGCGGATAATGGGCGGACGAAGCATATATCGCTCACCAACCGACATGGGCGTAAATCGCGCCGGATTCGCCATAATAAACGATGACGTTGTCAAAGAAGCCGCCGCGCAGGAAGTCATCCGACGCCACTACCGCAGCGCCTGCGAATACGCCATGGGCATGGCGCAGAAACAAACCGTAGACCGTGTTGAAGTGCTCATGAAGGAACTGAACGTTACGGCCGAAGATCGCAACGTTGTCGGGCCCGCTCATACAGCAGTCGCGGCGGCTGTCCAGGACGCCGAAAAAGGAAACAAGGACATCGTATGCGCTGCGGCAATCGAACTGCCCGACGGTACCGTGATCACAGGCGCCAACTCACCGTTGATGCACGCAGCCTCCGGCGCTATCCTCAATGCACTGAAGCACATGGCCGGTATTCCCCAGAAGCTGCACCTGCTCTCACCGGATATTATCGAGGCGATAGGACACCTCAAACGCGATATACTCCAGCGCAAGACCATCAGCCTGGACCTTGAGGAAACACTGATCGCTCTGTCAATCGCATCGACTATCAACCCGACGGCCGACCTGGCGCTGTCGCAGATTAAACGCCTTCGCGGACGAGAAGTCCACATGACCCACATACCCACACCCGGCGACGACGCGGGCCTGCGATCTCTGGGCGTAAACCTGACCTGCGAACCGCAGTTCGCCAGCAGCAATCTGTTCGTCGGATGACCAGCCCGATCACACACAGTTAAACGCTAGACATCTTCATCAATGTCCTCGTCACCGGGTGCGGCAGGCTCGCTTGCGCCCTTCTTACGGAAATAGTTCCGCGTTGTCTTGATAACTATCGCAGTGTAGAGAAGCAGGATCCCCGAGAAAAACGCAAACTGCAAGATACGCCTCGGCGTCATAGGCGGTGGACTGGCTTCGATCCAGACAATATCCCCGTCATCGTTAAGTATCCGAACATATCCGGTCGGGTTAGAGCTCTGCACCATCGCAAAGATCATCATCACCACCGGAATGGCGAAGACGCACCACATCCCGATCAGGACAATCCTGCTCTTGGGGTTGGCGGCTGCGTCGCCCAATGTTCGCCCCATAGTGCGAAATTGTTGGACCGGATCGATTCCCGCCTGACTTGTCAGGACCGTCCCGCACATGTCGCAAGTTTCCTGCACCATTTCAGTCGGGGCAAGACAATGCGGACAAAGCGGCGTTCCCGGGTCGATGAATTGTTCGTCGGCATCGTCAGGCTTCTGGGCTGGCGTTTTGTCGGCGTTTGCAGCCGCCTTCGAGAATGCGTGCACAATAAGACCGGCCAGCAGGAACAGAAAAGCCATCACCAGCAAAAAATATTCAAAACCATTCCCATCGGATCGGGAACTTCTCGTCCCCAGCACCTCCGAGAATATATCAGTCAGAAGTATCACACCGAAGAACGCGCATATAATCGCCAGGCTAATCAGGATTCGTGACGGCGTTTTCATTGGCATTACATTCGACCCATCAGCGCATCATCAGGAAGAAAAGTCCGCCGCCTGCGATCGGGGAGATAGGCAGTATTTTTGTTATCAGCGGGATCTTGCCCCGTGACTTCAGCAGCAGGCCGCCCTTGTCGGGCTTGAATACCGCGATTTCCGGACCCAGCATTCGGGCCATTTTGCCTGCCGACGGTATCGACACAAATGGGAAGTCGCTCTGGCGGTCCCTCTCCTCGACTCGCTGGCCTTCAGCAACAAGGAACGGCCAGACAAGCTTTACAACTTGCTGCATATCCAGATGAAACACCGCCGAACCTTCCCCGGCAAGCTTGACCAGTTTGGCGGCTTGTGAATCTTTACCCAATCCGCCCGTGTCGTCAAGCACGGTGTCTATCCCCGCAACCAGCGCCGACTGATTCATCGCAATGATCAGGCGATCCTTTGTCAGGGCCATTTTCATCATTCCGCCAGCCTGTATGATTTTGGTCTTGCGGTAGGGTTTGGGCGGCTTTGCGTTCGGATCGCCTCCGCCGGTAAGCTTCACTATCGCTTCAAGCGCCTTAACGGCTTTGGCGCGATCTTTAATATCCATGACGAATCCGATCGGCGGTCCGCCGCGGCCCATCATACCACCTGCAAGGGCCTGCAGGCTGGTAAGGAACACCGTCCCGTTCCCTTCGCTATTGACCAACAACGCCTTTATCTGCGTGAGCATCGGATTCTCAGGTCTTTTCGGATCAACCGAAGCTGGCGGCTCGCTCATCGCAACGCTGACAGCGTCGCATATCCAACTGGCGTTGAACTGACCGGAAAGCGAAAAAGCGGCGCCTTCGGGCGTCATCGCCAGACCTTTTTTGTAATCCCCGCCATGCTTGAACAGTCCGCCGCTGTTAGGAGCGTCAGCATATGTCATTCGCGTGTAAACGTTATCGAGATATCCGCCCGTGCCGCCGATCCCGCGAATGCTGTCGAGCCCGAGGCGCGCCAGCATTTGACCGGGCATACTCTCGGGGCCCATATCGTCGCCGGCGAGTTCAAAGATCGGCTCAAGATTCAGATGCCATCGGAACGCCCAATCTTTTATATGCGTCTTGGCGGCGATACGGGCAATACTCTCGTTGGCGAGGATACTCTTGGCGGGATTTGGCTTGGCCAGCAGCGCACTTGCCCGCTCAGCAGCGGACAATGACAACGCCACGCACAGCGTCTTACCATGCCAAGCGGCCATGAACACATCCTTGCCCTTCAACTCATTAGGCATCTTGACCGGATCATTGGAAAGTTGAAACTCATTCCACGCCTTGGCGACACCCGTCCAGGCGATACCCGAACTGTTATGCACAAACCCCTGACGCTTACCGGCTGTGCCCAGCGGAGCCACGCCAACCGACATAAGTTTCTCAAGCGATTGCTTGCAAGTCTTCTGGTACTCGCCAGTCTGGCAGACAAAGTAAAATTCCGGCCCCTCCTTCGCCGCAGTCACAACCATCGCAGAGGGCTGGTACCAAAACGGTTTGAGTACTTCGTGCAGCGTTTTCTGGTGTGCCTGAACAGCGACAGGATTCTTCAGATCGAACATGTCCCGCATGATCAGTTCACCGATTCTCACCCGGGTACCATGGATGAAATCGTTCATCGCATCGTCCTTGGCCATCTTGCCCAGATTCGACGCATCGAACGCTTTCTTGATCGCCGTATGTCCCTGACGCTCAAGGAAGAAAACCGTATCCTCCGGCGCATAAGCCATTAATCCCGGCCCGCCGGGCAACTTGGCCGACTGACCAAAAGCGATATTCGCTCCGAACATGACAACCAGCATCAGACCAACCAGAACGGCTTGCTTCGTTACTCGCATAACAATACTCCCACTTCAAATATTATGTCCCACAATAATTCCGCCCAGCCAACCGCCAGGCAAGTCCAGCGCATACTACAACATCGCCCCCCCCCGCGTCCAGCACAACATATCGATCAATCCAACCCAACAAATAACCCCGACGGCCCGCCATTACCGTTACCGCCGTTGGTCGTTACTGCCGTCGCCGTTACCGCCGTTGGCCGTTACTGCCGTTACTGCCGTTGCCGTTACTGCCGTCGCCGTCGCCGTTACTGATCACTGATCACTGATCACTACTGTCCCAACGTTTAATTTTATAATTCATCTAACCATAGCACAA
>JABGPF010000303.1 GCA_018645065.1 Phycisphaerales bacterium | reverse complement strand
GAGACCTGGTAGACCGCCGGTCTGACAATTCGGATTCGTTCTGTGGAGATGCAATAGTTTTCGACCAGATCGTCGCGCAGGGCCTGACCGGCTGCGAGCACCATTTCCGGTCGCACGCCGAACGAGCCGATAATTCGCCCGTCACCCAGCGAGTATGAACTTACGATATGCGGGCAGTTCATTTTTTCGGCGAGAATTGAGGTCGTATGCCCGGCGTCGGCGTCCAGGGCGTGGAGCAACCTGACACCTCTTTCCTTGAGGCTCTCAGCGAGTTCTGTTATCGCCCTTGCCGGTCTGAACCATCTCCTCATGCAAAAACGAACTACATCTATAGGCCAGTCGGCAAACGCCGCTTCCGGCGCATTCTGCCCGCAGACGCACACCAGCAGCACGCCTTCATCGGCAAGCCCGACAGCAAGCGGACCCAGCATTCTGCCTAATCGCAAGCACGCATCTTCGGAGATAGCCCAGGCGGTATGCATTGAGCGTGCATTGCGCATCTGTGCGGCGTTCTCAAAGATTTCGTTCATGTTAATCATCAGGAACTCGTTGGCGCGCCGTCATAACTTGACGCCCCGCTTTGATCAGCGAGAATCGAGGCCTGGAAGATATCCCAGTCTTCCTGGGTCATGAGCACTTCGCGAGCCTGGCTGCCTTTGTATTCGCCCAGAATACCCGACTCGGCCATCTGATCAATTATACGGCTGGAGCGACTGTAGCCTATCTGCAAACGCCTCTGCAGCAGTGAAACGCTGCCCCTCTTGCTCTGTAGAATAATTCCGACGGCCTTGTCGAACAGCGGATCGCGTTCGGCGCTCATTTCGCCTATGGGCGATGAGTTAAGTCGGCTTAGTTCGAGGTTGTATTCGACTTTCTTACCCTTGGAGATCGATTTTACGACGGTTTTAATTTCCTTGTCGGCCACGAATGCGCCCTGGGCGCGTTTCAGGTTCGACGTGCCTGGTTCAAGGAACAACATATCACCGTGCCCCAGAAGCACTTCGGCGCCGTTCTGGTCGAGAACGATACGGCTTTCCTGGCGTGAGGCGACACGGAAGCTGGCGCGACAAGGCATGTTCGACTTGATAAGACCAGTGACCACATTAACACTAGGCCGCTGGGTGGCGAGCACCAGATGGATACCGACAGCGCGAGCCTTCTGTGCGATTCTGATAATGTGCCCTTCGACTTCCTTGCCCGATGTCATCATAAGGTCCGCCAGTTCGTCAACGATGATCACATAGAACGGAAGCGTTGTGGGCACGCTGGCCTTGTCGGCGTCGGTTTCGGCGTGGAAGCGCGCGTACAGTTCTTTTTCACCGAGTTGGTTGTAATCTTTGATGTTCTTAACGGCGGCTTCTTTGAGAAGTTCGTATCGCTCATCCATTTTCGTCGCCGCCCATTCGAGAATGCTCTCGGCGCGGCGCATTTCATTTACGATCGGGCAGAGCAGGTGCGGGACGTTCTCAAACGCAGCCATTTCGACCATTTTCGGGTCGATCATGATCATTCGCACTTGTTCGGGCGTTCTGAGCATCAGCATTGACATAATAATAGCGTTGATGCAAACACTCTTACCTGATCCCGTGGTGCCTGCGATCAGCATATGGGGCATGCCCGCCAGGTCGGCTACGATAGGTCCGCCGCTGGCGTCCTTACCGAGATAGAGCGGGAGCTGCATTTTTTTGTTAGAGTCGGGCGATAACGCCATCAACTCCTTGATTCGTACGATCTCTTTTTCCAGGTTCGGAACTTCGATTCCGATAGTGTCCTTGCCCGGGATTGGAGAGACAATTCGCACGCCCGGAACAGCCAATGCTCTGGCGATGTCGTTGCTCAAATTGGCGATCTGGCGGACCTTAACACCCGGAGCCAACGCCAGCTCAAACATCGTAATTACCGGACCGGTCATGTATCCGACCACATTGGCTTCGATACGGAAATCCTCCAGCGTCTGCTGGAGCGTGTCTCGCTGTTGCGAGGCGTAGGCTTGCTGGCTTTCAATGTACCCGCACTGCGGTTCGACCAGTAGATCGGTGGATGGGAGCACGAAGCCTTCGGGCGTCTCACCATCGTCGGCGTTGCTCGCAGAAGCCGGAGCCTTCGACGGAGTTTTCGACGGAGCGGGAGCTTTCACCGGGGTCGGGGCTTTAGGTGGTTCAGGGGTCTTAAAAACAGGCGCGGGCTTGGGCGGTTCGACAGTCTTGGCAGGGGCGGGAGCCTCGGGCGTCTTGATTGTTTCTGATTTCTCGGCAGATGGTTTTGGAAGCAGCTTGGCGATGACTTTGCGGGCTTTTTTAGGCAGCGAGTCGCCTTGCTCTTCGACAGGCGGAGTTGCGGTAGCCGTAAGTCGCGGTTTGGTTCGCGCCGGTGCGATTGGAGCAGCCGCGGCGCCGCGAGGTGATACAGGAAGGTTCGCCGCAACGCGAACGGGCTTGACTGTTTTCAGGGCGGCCACTGCCTGAGTAATCTCGCCTCGGCGAGCCCAGGCCCTTTTACCGTAGTGCGGGAGGCTCAGTACGAAATTCTCCGCCGTCAGCACCAATCCGATGCAGAAGGCGACAATAAGGACAATCCACGAACCGGTCGTTGCGAATCTTTCCAGGAGGAATTTTCCCGACGCGCAACCTATAACACCGGCGGGACTGCTGGCGAAATTATCGGAGACTCGATTCGGATCAAGCAGGAACAGCACCGCACTGGTGGCGGTAACCAGCAGCAAGACGCCCACCAGGCGCCATTGCCATTGGCGAATGGTCCCGCCGAATACCATAATGACCGCAGCGATCGTGGCGCCGCCGAGCCCCATGTACGCCCCACCGCCAAGATAGTGCCTCAACGTATAGGCCACATGAGCACCCACCGTTCCGGCAGCGTTTGAGACTGGCGATTTAGCAGGCGACAGCAATGTCGCAGGCGGATCGGTCGGGTTGAAAGTCAGCAGGCTCAACCACGCCAGCGTAACGGCTCCAGCCAGGCACAGCACCAGGCAGTATTTCATGAATCTCCCGCTGGTGAACCCTTGGGGCTCGACTACTGCGGGCGCCTTCTTTCTCGTTGTCTTTGCAGACTTTGCTCTCTTTTTTGCCATCCGTAGCGTCCGTCGTACTTCCTGTCCGTAGATTCAGTCAAACGCCTGTGTGACCAAACCCGCCAGATCCTCTGACGGTCTCGTCGAGCGTTTCAACCTCGATTACCTCTGCCTGCGTCACCGGAGCTATCACCATTTGCGCTATTCGCATACCGCGCGTGACTACAAAATCTTCACGCCCGACATTGCCCATAATTACGCACACCTCTCCGCGATAGTCCGCGTCGATAGTGCCTGGTGAGTTAGGCAGAACGATACCATGTTTTAACGCCAGTCCGCTGCGGGGCCTCATCTGCGCCTCGTAACCGACCGGAACGGCCATATAAAATCCACCGTGAATCAACTTCACATCGCCCGGTGCTATTACCACATCGTCTTCACATGCGGCACACACATCCATGCCTGCTGCATGCAAACTCATGTACTGCGGCAGCGCGACATCTTCACATCCGGGCTTGCGGCGTATTTCTATTTTTATCGGACTACTCATTGCTTTCTCTCCATCGAAACGCCGGATTCCTGCGTGTTGATTCAGGATTTCCGACCGATTTTTTGACTAGTCAGGCTCACAACGTTCCCAGAAGATCAACAATCTCCCGGGCCAGAGCCTCTTTAGGACGATTCGCCCACGGTAATTTCATACCGTCTGCGGTTAGTATGCACGCCTCCGATTCGTCACTACCCATTGCTGCTGGGGTGTTTAGGATGACGCAACTGGCCCCCTTGGCCTTCATTTCGCCCAATGCCTTGGGCTCAATAAGCTCGCGCGGACCGTCTTCCACAGCAAACGCGACGATCATCTGATCGCTTCGCTTACCACTGGCCAGTCCGGCGAGAATGTCTTCGGTTGGCTCCAAACGCAGCGTAACTGCCCCGCCACGTCTGGGTATTTTCCCGTCAATCGGCTCGGCTGGGCGGAAGTCCCCCACCGCCGCCGACATCACCAAAACGTCACACCCGTCGAACCTCTCTGTGAGTTGTACTCGCAGAGAGGTCACACTGGTAAACGTCACGATCTCAACATCACCAAGGCGATCAACAATCGAAGCCGGCGGACCGGCGGCGCCAAGAAGTAGTGTGACATCATGTTCCTGCGAGGCAATCGCCGCGACCTGACACCCCATAAGCCCGCTGGACGCATTAGAAATAAACCGGACAGAGTCGATGTATTCCCGTGTTGCTCCCGCGGTAACAATTATCTTCAAACGCTCCATGCCGCATACCATACCCTCGCACCCATCAAGGTTGCAACCCCTCCTGCCGATTCGATACGAAGTTCGCCTGGTTTACGGGTCACATCGCTTTGCGGCGATAATAGTTTAATTGCACCCCGGAGCTTCTGGGGTAGAAACTTTTGAGGTCCTCGCCTTTGACCAACGTCCACGGCGCCGAGGAGTCCGCCCCGCAGCGATGGAAGAAAATGTCGTCGGCGATATATGTCGCCGAGTGCAACACCTTGCGTTGCTTACTTACGACGACGGCGATATCACCAAGCTGGAGATTCCCATGAATTCGGTAGAAATCCTTTGTGATCGTCGAGTGGAATGCTTCTGGCGTGGCAAGCTTATCGTCGGGCGTTTCGTTGAAGAAGTTCAGTGCGGTCCAATGGCAATCACGATGGACATTTGACTCGGCCATTGACCTTGCCGGATAGGTGTACAACGCCCTTCTAGCCAGCGGGGGCAGGAGATGGGTAATGTTGATTTCATGCTCTCCAGGGCTTTGAATAAGAGCTTCGAGAATCGGTCTGACCTCCTGCACGCGTCCGCCTCGTCCCCAGTAGTGGACCAGCGCATCGAGGTCCGATTTCGCCGATACTTTAAGATGAACGAGATAAGTTGCGTCACGCCTCAGGGTTTTCAGCAGCTCCAACTGCTCCCTGCGGTCCGGGATATCGCTGAAAATAGTTCGCAGATCGGCAAAGAACATGAAATTACCGTAGCGGTATATCAGGGGTTCGACAAGTTTTCGTATCTCCGGTGAGACTTTCGACCCGGCGAACCATTGATCGGGCGACTGGCCTCGAAACAGGAATTGCGTTTGAACATCAATATTCTGAGGATAGTCAGCCAACGCCAAATACAACTTTGCCCGATCCTCAGGCTGGAGGCCCAGCACGAATTCTTTGGTCGGGTGCAGGCTAATTCCGGACAAGGCGGGATTAGGTTTGGCGATTTTTTTCAGCTTCCACACCATGTCTTTAGGCAGTCCGCTTTTCTCAAGCGTTTCGGTGAGCCCGAACGCACTGGTCTTGGGAAAATGCCAGACAACCGGACCCGCAAAGCTAACCGCACCTTCAGCCACATATTCCTGCGGCGCCGATATGACTATTGGTGTGTACTCCAACTCGCCCCATGGCCCGTTGGAAGCGGCAAGTGGGTTGGTGGTGGCGAATTCCTTGCCGCTTGTGACGCCCTCGCCAGCCAGCGATGCTCGATGGCTCATTATCGCAACTGCAATAACAATCCACGACACTACAACACCCACGGTAAGAATCAGCATCCATTTTCGCACTCTATGCACGGTTTCAACCGCCGCATGGTGCGATAAAGACAATGCTTCCATATCGTGATGTTTTTTCCCTATGTGCATATATTTTACAGGCTTATCGCCAAATCGGCGGTAAGGCTTTGGTCGCGTTAGTCACGCATTTACAGAACAACACCCACAAACAGGCAGGAGACCACTACTCACCTTTTTGCGTTCGGCAGGGGCTACCGAACCTACGTCAAACCGTCCGAGAGTTGGGTAACTCTCCCAAGAACGGGCAATCACTGGACTTACCAATCTAACTTATTGTAGTCCGAATACTCTGAATCGTCAATCTGCAAAATCGTTTTACAAATATCTTTTCAGTATATGCTTTTCATCTCTACTGCGGTTACCACATAACTCCGACGCCCGCTTTTCTGGCGTTTTGGGCTCCGCTACCGGACTCTATCAGCTTACCGTCCGGGGCGAAAATGCTTGTCCCGCCTGATCCGCCCTTGGCGAAACCGTACGTGGAGGGAGGAACCAGCATACCACTGACCGAGGAGACTCTGATAAGCGCTTCGTACTTCACCCACTTCGCTTCGCCCGAACCGTAAAGCACGTTTGCTCCACCTTCATGATTGTATTGCGAGTTGGAGCTCGTGCTTCCGCGTTCGCGTATCCAGTCAACGATCATGGCGACCTGGCCTGAGGGCTTTCTGGAGCTGGTTTGGTCGGCTAGTTTCTGTACTGTCCCACCGATCATAGACAATTTAGGATGCAGGCCCTCCGATCCGCTTGTAGCCAGACCGAAGCCGGAGAGGCTGTAGTTGGTGCTCTGGGTCTTATCGAAGGGGTCGTTATAATCCAGGGCTGAGGGGCACTGGAAGGGATTATCGACCTTGGTCATTTTCGGGCCTGAAGCAGTCGGCTGGTCCAGATACTCTGCAGCGAAGGCGTACCCTGAAGTGGTGAGCTCGC
>JABGPF010000302.1 GCA_018645065.1 Phycisphaerales bacterium | reverse complement strand
CCGCGCGCTCGATTCGAAAACGTGGAAGTATCATATCCTGGATTCGAAAGTCGGCTGGGACTCGCATAACCGTATAACGATGGTTGTCGACGATGACGGGTGCATCCACCTTTCCGGTAATATGCATTGCGTCCCGCTGATTTATTTCCGCATGTCCAAGCCGGGCGATATCGCCAGCTTCAAACGCATCAGGTCGATGACCGGTAAAAACGAAAAACGCTGCACGTATCCCAAGTTCATGCGAGGCGGGGCGGGTGAGTTGATTTTCCATTATCGCGACGGCGGCAGCGGCAACGGTAACGAGATTTACAACGTTTACGATCACAAAACCAAGACCTGGCGCAAGCTGCTCGATAAGCCGCTAACTGACGGGCGTGGGAAAATGAACGCCTACATGCACGGGCCCAAACTCGGCCCGGACGGTTACTTTCACATGACCTGGATGTGGCGCGACACGCCCGACTGCCGGACGAATCACGACATCTCGTACGCCCGGACAAAGGACCTTTTGCATTGGGAAAACGCAGCCGGTAAGGCGATCAAGTTGCCGATAACCCTTGGTGTGACCAAGGGCGTGGTGATAGATCCCGTGCCCTCGGGCGGGGGGATAATAAACGTTACCGGATACGCGGGCTTCGACTCGAAGAAGCGCGTGGTGGTCTCGTATCACAAGTACGACGCCAAGGGCAATCTCCAGGCGTACGTCGCGCGGTTCCAGGATGGGAAATGGAAGATAAGTTGTGTTACCGATTGGAACTACCGCTGGGAGTTCAAGGGCAACGGTTCGATTAATGTTGAGGTGCGCGTTAGTGCGATAACCGCCGCGGCCGATGGGAAGCTGCATCTGCCATATCGGCATGTTAAATACGGTAGCGGCCTGCTGGCGATAGATGAAGAAACACTAAAACCGCTCGGCATGGCCAAGGCGAAAAAAAGTACGTTGCCGCCGGGGATCAGGAAACGTGAATCGAAGTTCAAGGGGATCGGTGTGAGGATTGCTGGCGATAGTGGCAAATCCGCCAAGGCCGGCGTGCGGTATATGCTTCGCTGGGAGACGCTGGGTAACAATCGCGATCGCAAGCCCAATGGCCCGCTGCCCAAACCGAGCATGTTAAGGCTTATTAAGATCGTCGAACGATAAACTGATGAGAGAGAAAACTTATGCGTAATATTTGTTTGCTGGCGTGTGTGACAATGATTTTGTGTGGTCCGGTTTTGGCTGGCGATTTGTCCGGTTTGCCTGAGATCGCAGGCGTTTCGGGCGGAGTGGCGGTTGTTGTCGGTGATATCGACGCCAAGGGTCTTAGCAGTTTGCGAGGCGATGGGCGTTTTATTGTCCAGGGCCTGTCGCGAGATCAAAAACGCGTTGACGCCTTGCGGACCGAACTGAAACGCCAGGGGTTTTATGGGCAGATTGCCGTTGATGTGTGGGATGGTAAAACACTTCCGTTGGTGGCGAATTTCGCCAATCTTATTGTTGCTGACAAGGCGTCGGGACTTGCGAACGCGGAGGCCCAGCGGGTGCTTTGCCCGCTCGGGGCGCACTGCGTGAGAGAAGGCGCCGCGGGGCCATGGAGGCTTACGAAAAAGCAGCGGCCTGATGATATCGATGACTGGACGCACTTCCTGCACTCTGCCGGTAATAACGCCGTGGCCAACGATACGGTAGTAGGCCCGCCGAAGCGAATGCAGTGGGTCGCCGGTCCGCGTTATTCGCGCCATCACGATCGCATGTCGAGTTTCACCGCGCTGGTCTCACAGGGCGGGCGAGTGTTTTACGTTATGGACGAAGCCTCGCCGGTGTCCATTCTGTTCGCTCCGAAGCGCAGCCTGATCGCTCGTGACGCGTTCAACGGTTCGGTGCTTTGGAAGCGTCCGATCGGCAAGTGGTACAATCATATGCACGGGCTCAAGAGCGGGCCGGCCCAGTTGCCGCGTAAGTTAGTCGCCGTCGATGGACGGGTGTTTATCACGCTGAGCGTTGGCGACGCGGTAGTCGCACTTGACGGGGCTACGGGCAAAACCATCACTACGTACAAGGGCACTGAGAACGCTGAAGAGATCATCTGCTCGGGCGGTACGCTACTGCTCCAGATCAAGCAGGCCGAGGCGAACACCGGCAAGTTGATGGCTGTTGACGTCAAATCGGGCAAGACGCTCTGGACGTGGAGTGGGCCTATCGAAAACGGTACGCTGGGCTCCGACGATAAACGCGTGGCGTTGCTCAGCAAGGATGTGATCGTGTGCCTCGACAAGGCCAGCGGTAAGGTGTTGTGGAAGACCGATCCGATCAAGGTCGCCAAAAAGTACAAGGTGAACGTCACGCCCACGCTGGTGCTTTATGACGGTGTGGTGCTGTTCGCTGACAGTAGCATGATGGTGGTCAATCGCATCTGGAGCGTTGATAAGAACGACGTGCTGACGGCGTTTTCGGCAGAGACGGGCAAGAAGATATGGGACGTGCCGCATCCCTTGTCGGGTTATTACTCGGCTGAGGATGTGCTCGTGCTCAAGGGTGTTGTCTGGGTCGGCGAAACGCTTAGCGGTTACGCCAAGGGCCATTTTCGCGGGTACGAGGTCAAGACCGGAAAGCTGGTCGGTGAGTTTGATCCGAACGTTGAGAACTACTGGTTCCATCATCGTTGCCATCGCGGTAAGGCGACGGTTAATTACGTGATGTCGTCACGTACGGGTATTGAATATATTGATCCGAAGAAGCAGGAGTGGAACATTAACAACTGGGTTCGCGGTGCGTGTGCGTACGGTGTAATGCCCGCAAACGGCTTGACTTACGCGCCACAGCATCCGTGTGCGTGTTATCTGGAATCGAAGTTGTCGGGGTTTAATGCGCTATCGGCCAAGCCGAGGAAGCTTAAGGACCGCGCGGTCGGTGAGGGGCTGCAGAAAGGCCCGGCGTACGATAAGTTTGCAAATCTCGAATCCCCACTCCCAAATCCCAAATCAGAAGATTGGCCGACGTTTCGCGGTGATAATCAACGTAGCGGCAGGGCGGTTACGAAGCTCGCCGGGAGTATCAAACCGGCATGGTCTGCGAAGATCGGCGGGAAACTCAGCACATCGATCGTAGCGGCGGGGCGGGTGTATCTGGCTTCGATTGAGAATCATACCGTTCATGCCGTTGACGCCAAGGGCGGTAAGAAACTGTGGGAGTTCACTGCCGGCGGGCGCGTTGATTCACCGCCTACTTATTGGAAGGGACACGTGCTGTTCGGGTCGGCAGACGGATACGTATATTGCCTCACCGCCGACAAAGGTCAGTTGATCTGGAAGTTCCGCGCCGCGCCTGTGGATCAGCGAGTGATTTCGTACGATCAGATCGAATCGGTCTGGCCGGTTCACGGAAGCATCATGATCCGCGAAGACACCGCTTACTTCGTTGCCGGGCGTTCGATGTTCCTCGATGGGGGGTTGCATTTGTATCGGCTTGATCCGGCAACGGGGAAAATGCTGTCTGACACTGTGCTGAACGAAAAAGAGAAGTCAACCGGTAAGGATCTGCACGAATTCGGCGGACAGTTGAACATGCCGATGGCTTTGCCTGATATCCTTTCGTGCGATAAAAAGTACGTTTATATGCACTCCCAACCGTTTGATTTTAAAGGCGTTCGCAAACCGCTGAAATCCTGGAAGTACGATAAGAAGAAGGTCGACCACTTTACTACCCCATGGGGCCAGAACAAGGAGTTCGCTCACCTGTTCACGCCTACGGGTTTCCTGGACGATACGTGGTGGCATCGCACTTATTGGGTGTACGGTAGCCGCTACATCGGCGGATGGGCGGGGTATTCTCACGCGGGTAAGTCGGCTCCGGCGGGGCGAATTCTCGCGCTGGACGACGACAAAGTTTACGGCTTCGGTCGTAAGGCGAAGTATTACCGATGGACCACGCCGATAGAGCATCAACTGTTCGCCGAGCCCAAGCACGCTGTGAAGCCCAAACCGGCAGCGGGCGAACCCGCCAGAGGCAGGCGAGGCGGTTACAGGCAGCAGTCATGGGCGAAAGACATTCCGTTCTTCGCGCGTGCGATGCTGCTTTCGGGCGACTATATCGTTATCGCAGGCCCGCAGGATAAGGTCAACGAAGACGTAGTGTTCCGCAAGCTCAAAGACCCCGCAATCCAGGCCCAACTAGCCGAACAGGCCGAGCGTTTCACCGGCACAAAAGGCGGCCTGCTTTGGGTCGTCGATCGCAAGACCGGCGAAAAAGTGTCAGAGTTGAAGCTGGACACGATACCAGTATTCGACGGATTCTCCGCAGCGCAGCAGCGTCTGTATATGAGCACAGTAGACGGACGACTGATCTGCTTCGAGGGTAAATAAAAACGAGGGTTTCGCTCGTCGGTTCCGTGTGACGATGCGTATCTTTGATCACTCACTGTGCAGTTGTAGGACGAGCGGCCAGAGTGTCTGTTTCAGATCGTGGACGACCTGACTGAATGGTAAATCGAAATCGACAAGCAGGCTTCGTTTCAAGAACGCACGCCATTGCGTTTCTTTTGCTCCGTCGTTGATGAAGTCATCGGTGAAGACCAGCGGGATATTGTCAGGCAGCGGGGTCTTACGCCGTTCAAAGGTGGACTCAATGGCGTCGGCGAGTTCTCTGTCGTCAATATTCATATGATTGAGAATTACATGCACATCGTAGAAGTCTTTCAGGCGGCTGTTCATCATGCCCAATACAATCATGGCGTTGAACTTCTCGGCCACTACCGTGGCTGGATGATAGGCACGAATGCAGACCGGTGGGAAATCAAGAATGGAGGGATACTCGATAACAGATGGCTCAGGCGTAATCGCGTCACCGAAGCCGACATCAATCTGGATCGCCAGCCGAGCGTTACCAAGAAAAGCTGTAAGTCGCACTCGAACGCCGTGATACTCCTGATCGTCTCGAATGTCATCAGTGACGATCGAATCCGGATCGAATCGAAGTCCGTCTTCGACGACGTCGGCGTTGCAGACATCGATAAACACTTGACGCAATCTGTCGTGATTGATCTCGCCAAAGCCCAGCAGGTCAATGTCTCTGGTCGGCCGCCCCGGTACGTCCCGCCAAAGCGCAAAGAGCATTGCTCCCTTAAGAACGAATTGTTGCTCGTGTCCTGATGAGACAAGTCGCTGCAGTAACCGTTCAAGGGTGTAGCGCATCAACAGATGATTAAACTGCTCGTTGGTCTTGTCTCGAAGATTCAGCAGCTTTTGATGAACCGATTGCGACATACCGGATGAGTCCATCAGACCATCTCCAGGTAGGGGCGCATCACGGAGAGCATGCGGCAGATTTTTGCGTATTGGTGGATTTCGTCAAGAGTAGTTTTCCCCTGAGACAGAGAATCTTTCAGTGCTTCGCGAGCGATGTCCAGCCCGATCTTATTGCGAAACTTGAAACAGTCCACAACGGTTTTCGCCGGACAGTAGACCCGAACCGTCGAACCTTGAAGGCGGCGTGCTTCAATTCCGCACTCAAAGTAGATCTTGCCAAGCCTGACGATGCGAAGAGAAAAATCCCTGGACTTCGGGATCGCCTGGTTACGCTCCACCGCGATCCACGTTTCCATAGGCATCTGGGTAGTGATTTCGTGAAACTGTAGAGCTGAAAGCAGACAGATCACGCCGTTAGGCACGGCAAGGCTGGCGGCTTGGAGTGTTTCGTTTTCCGATATTTGATCCGCAGGCACATAGACTCCACGCGCAATGCGTCGAAGCACCCCTTTCTTCGCCAGATAGGCCAGAGTTGTTCGGCTGGCGCCGATTTCGGCCAGATCCGCCGAAGAAACCCGACCTCGCCGACGAGCCATGTCCGTTATTTGCTCTGTCATTCCAGGCATAATCACCTCTCCATATTCAACAAACGATCCCTATATAATGACATATGGAGTGGGTTTGTCAAGGAGATTGCACCGTTTCATTTGTTTTTGGCGTTACAAAGAAAGAGAACGTGCCCATATGCACGGAGTGTGATCGCCCGAGGTTAATGCATACGCTACTTATCCAGGCGGGTGCGGAGCTTTCGCCAGGCGGATATGGACCGCTTCAGGTGGATGCTTGCGTCGCCGCGGAGTCCGTAGCATTGGAGTCCGATCGGGCCGGTGTAACCTGAGTCCTTGAGCATTTTCAGGAGTCCGGCGATGTCGAACGAACCGCTGTCGAGGGGTTGGATCCATTTGCCTTTGCCGGCGGCGATCTCGGCGGCGGTGTCGGCGCCGTGTATGCTTACGCCTTTTAGGTAGGGCAGGGCGGATTTCAGTGTGGCTTGGAGGTTCTTTCCCTTTTCGGCTTTGAGCCAGTGGCAGAGGTTGAACATTACGCCCACGTTCTTGCGGTTGACTTTTTTGGCGATGCGCACCCCATCTCCGACGTTCTGGAGCCAGTCGCCGGTGTGTGGGTAGAGTATTACGTCCAGCGATGACTTGGCTGCGATATCTGCGATTTGGGTGACGAGTTGAACCGCTCGCGGGTCTGCGGTGGTGTCTGAGGGTTTCATTCCTCCGACCAGGAGCACTAGTGCGGTGGGTCGGCCTTTCAGGAGTTTTACCACT
>JABGPF010000301.1 GCA_018645065.1 Phycisphaerales bacterium | reverse complement strand
GGCAGTAACGGCAACGGCAGTGACGGCAACGGCAGTGACGGCAACGGCAGTGACGACAACGGCAGTGACGGCATACGGCGGTGACGGCATACGGCGGTGACGGCTTGTGGTGATAGTGATTTTTAGAGGTATGGTGTATGAGTGAATTGAAACATGCCCGGAGTTTTTGGGATCTGCTTGTTTACCAGAAAGCGAAAAAGGTTTCGAGAAAAGTTTTTGAACTGACGCGAGAATTTCCACCAGAAGAAAAGTACTCGCTGACAGATCAGGTCCGACGATCATCCAGATCAGTAGGCGCCCAAATTGCCGAGGCCTGGGCAAAACGTCGATACAGAAAACACTTTATTAGCAAATTGACCGATGCCGACGGAGAACAACTGGAAACACAACACTGGATTGAATCTGCATACGACTGCAAATATATAACCAACGAGCAGCGGGATGCATTAATGGCTGATCTTTCGGAGATAGGATGCATGCTAGGCTCCATGATTCAAAAAGCCGATTCATTCTGCCTCACAGACAAACCAATCGACAAGAATAACCAATAACCAACCCATCCACCATCACCACCACATGCCGCCACCACCGCATGCCGCCACCGCCGCATGCCGTTACTGCCGTTGCCGTTACTGCCGTTGCCGTTGCCGTTGCCGTTACTGACCACTGACCACTGCTTACTGACCACTTGCCGTTACTGACCACTTGCCGTTCATCCCCAGGGCGTACCGGCGGTTCTTCGGACGTGGATTTCGTCTACTGTACCACTAGCTTCGATGGTCAGGAGGAAAATTACTGCGTCGGCGATTGGTTGGGGGTTCATCAAGATCGAGCGGTCTTCGTCGAACCGCATGCCCGTGTCGACCCCGCCGGGATGCACCGCGTGGACTAATATCCCCTGGTCATGCATCTCCTTGGCCAGCGTGCGTGTCATGCCCAAAAGTGCGTGCTTCGATGCGGTGTAGGCGCCCTGGTCGGCGTAACCCTTCACCGCCAGGGCTGACGTAATGTTGATGATATGGGCGCAGGAGCTGTCCTTCAGATAGGCAATCGCCTTGCGAGATAGAACAAACGGAGCGAGAACGTTAACCGCCATTATCTGGTCCCAATCGTCAGCCGATGTCTCGACTATCGAACGAACCTTCACCAGCCCGGCGTTGTTCACCAGGATATCGAGTCGCCCGAACCGCTCAATGGTCCCAGCCAATAGTGCATCTATTTCCGCCTCGTTAGTCAGGTCGGTCGGGAACACCTCCGCCGTTCCGCCAGCGGATTGTATCTCGGCCTGCACGGATCGAAGTTGCTCTTCGGTTCGCGCCGCCAGTGCTACATTGGCGCCGTTGGCTGCAAGGGTCATCGCGATCGCTCGTCCGATCCCTCGTCCGGCGCCGGTTACTATGGCGGTCTGGCATGTAAGTTTTTTGTCGGTCATATTTTTGGCCCCACCGTTACGGTTATCACCGCGGGCATTCCCATGAGGTATTGGCGGCGGATCATGGTTCGGTGTCGAATCTCGCGCGGCAGCAGGCTCAATAGTTGTCCGACATCCAGCAGGTTGAGGTTATCTTCGGTGGCGAAGTATCCTCGCCCGGCGAGTCGATAGATCGCGTGGCACATTTTTTGCGGGAGCCAGTGGGCCAGTGGTATCAGGGTGTGACTTTCCATGGGGCTGGCGGCATCGGGGGTGGCCAGGAACACTCGCTTGCCCACGCGGAGGAGTTCGGAGATAAGTTTTCCCTGGCGGGCTCGCGAGCCTACATGTTCGATAACTGCATTGCAGTAAACGATATCGAAGCTTGCATCATCGAACGGCAGGGCCAGTGCGTCGGCGCAGGCGAACTTGATCCCGCGTTGGACGCATATTTCCGGTTCGCCCTCGAGCCCGCAGGCTGTCAGCATATCGGGCCAGGGATACACGCGTTCGAAATGATTCACGCTCCCGCCAACCTGCCCCGAAACGCCAACGTCAAGCACGCGGTCTTCGGCGCGCGGCGCTACGGCGCCAACGAACGCCTTGAACCGCTGGTTCCGCATCCGATCGCTAACCCCGCCGGTAAACCGACGCAAAAATCCGTCACCGCTAAGCCACCATTTAAAACACTCTTTCAACATGACCGAGATTCTACACACACCGAGCCCAATTGAACACCCTTGCGTTGGCCAACCGCCAGAGCGATAATCAGGGACAACACCAGCCCGTAGGGAAACAACTGCTATGAAACTACGATGCATCATCTGTCTGCTGTCGATAATCGCCGCCGCGCCGCAAAGCCAGGCCCAAACGCCTGACAAAACGATCCAAGCCCAACTCCAAACCGCACAGGCGGAAAACAAAACGCTGCGGAAACTCGTTTCAGAGCTGACAACGCTGAACAAAGGGCTCAGCGCCGAAGTTGAGGCGATGCGGCAGGTGATGGACAAGATCGAGAAGGACAAGCTCAAAACGGCGGCTAAACGCGAAGACCGAACAATGGATTACAAACTGGTCGAAGCCGAAAACAAAATGCCCAAGGCCAAGATCAGGTCGCTGCTGAAATCGGGCGGTAAGCCCACCACCCGACCGGCGGCGCCAATCGGCAGCTCAAAGCACGTGAGACAAATATCGATTTCGCTGCCCGAGGATTATTGGGAATGGTGGCTCGATGACCCGAACCTGCTAACCGAACACATCACACTGCGGCGCAAGCTTACGCCTCTCGATGTGGATCACAGTATCGACGCATGGCTGACACGACGCAACGGATTCGCCGGGAAAAGGGTCAAGTGGACGCTGAAGCTAGTGTCAGGGGCGATCACCTCGAAAGAGAAGGTCGACAAGGCGCTGAAAAAAGCCAAAAAGGATCTCGACGATACGCTCGGCGCTGCGGTATACGGTAAGTCCGCAGCCAGACCGCTGGACAACTCCAAATACCAAGACAGGCGAATCGCCGCGCGAGTCCGCACGCAACCAGTAAAAAAGCCGACGAAGAAGGCGCCGAAAATTAATGAAATACCCGTTTCGGCCTACACGAGACCGACACGCACGGATCTCCACAAAAAAATACGCGACCTGCAACAGCAGATCGAGCTGTACCAGCAGGCGTCAAAGGCCGGCGGGATAACCACCATCCACGCAGTGGGCGGAAATATCGCAGTGAAAATGTCGCTACCGGGCAAACGATTCGAGAAGCTCTCGCTCAAAACAAAACCAAGCGTTCAGATCGTCGGACACATACTAAGCGCATCGCCCAAAGCCGGATACTTCGCCGGTAGAAAAGACAACATGATCCAGTTCGTAGTAACCGGATCGTGCAATTTGACTCAACCCAAATCATCAGGCAAATCGCAAAACTAAATACAGGAGCACGACGACGATTGAGCCTCAATCTGCTTTCGCAGGGCGCATGAGGTGACGGCGGGGTCGGTTAACCGTCCCGCCGTCTCCACGGCAGCGCCCGAGGCCAATATCTTATTTACTGCGGCACTGTTATGTCGACCGATTAACACCCCAAACTTTAACCCGATAGTTTTTCGGACCCAACTCGTCATTTATCGTTGCCGCAGGCCGTTGCCGTCCTCTGTGTTCTCGCCGTTTGCCGCCGGTCGTTGCCGTAACATCTTTCCCGCCGTTGCCGTCCTCTGCGATCTCTGTGGCAAAGCCGTTTGCCGTTGCCGTTCTCTGAACCTCTGAGCCTCTGTGTGGAAATCAAAACAGCACTGACAACAAATCCCCTTGAAACCAAACGCCCCTTGCGTCATTCTATGTGGAGTCGCACCGGAGCAAGTGAACGAAACGCTAACGCCAAAGGATAACTCATGGGATCAATTCTCCTAGCCGTCGGAGCCGCCGTAGCGTACATGGTGGCCTACCACACCTACGGAAAGTTTCTAGCACGCAAAATATTCGACCTCGATCCCAATCGCAAAACACCCGCGGTGGAGCTCAACGACGGCATGGACTACGTCCCGACGAAGAAGGGCATCCTGTTCGGGCATCACTACACGTCCATCGCGGGCACGGGTCCTATCGTCGGCCCGGCGATCGGAATTATCTGGGGCTGGGTTCCGGCGTTTATCTGGGTTACTGTCGGATGCATCTTCATGGGCGCGGTGCACGATCTGGGCGCCCTGGCCGTCTCAATGCGACATCAAGGCAGAGGCATCGGCGACATCGCAGGCGACCTTATCTCCGCACGCGTTCGCATAATGTTCCTCTGCATCATCGCACTGGCGCTTACTATCGTGCTGGCGATTTTCTGCCTGGTCATCGCCTGGCTGTTCGATAAGTACCCCGGGGCAGTGTTCCCGGTATGGATACAAATACCAATCGCAATGGCGTTGGGGCACATGATCTACAAATCAAAATTGCCCGCCCTTCCGCTTTCGCTCGTGGCGCTGGTTGTGCTGGGCGTAGCGGTGTACATCGGCGCAGAATTCTGGCAGATCAAGCTTGAGGCGAACATCGAAATCGGGTCGCTGGTAATCGTACCGAAAGTATTCTGGTCAATCCTGCTGCTAGGCTACGTGTTTATCGCGTCGGTGCTGCCGGTTACCTGGCTGCTCCAACCGCGAGACTATATCAACGGGCACGTGCTGTTTGTGATTATGTCCTTACTGGCCGCCGGCGTGCTGGTCTCACAACCGGAAATCGTAGCCCCCGCATTAAATCTGAACCCCAAGGGCGCCCCACCGATACTTCCGTTCCTGTTCGTGACAATCGCATGCGGAGCGATAAGCGGATTCCACAGCCTGGTCGCATCGGGCACTACCTCAAAACAGATCGCAAACGAGAACGACGCCAGGGCCATCGGATACGGAAGCATGCTGATGGAAGGCATGCTGGCGGTTTTCGTACTGGTCGCCGTCGCAGGCGGTATCGGGCTGCTCGCTGACAAGGGCGGACTAGTCGGAGCCGATCGATGGGCGCATCACTACGCAAGTTGGGCCGCTGCCGAAGGGCTCGGAGCCAAAGTCGGAGCGTTCGTAAGCGGATCGGCCAACATGCTCGACGCAATAGGCGTCCCGGTGGCGTTCGGCATGACGATCATGGGCGTTTTCGTAGCCTGTTTCGCGGGCACAACGCTCGACACCGCCACACGCCTCCAACGATACGTAATATCTGAACTGGGCGGGGGCATCGGCGTAAAACCGCTAAAAAACAAATATATCGCAACGAGCGTAGCGGTCATCGCAGCCGGAGCTCTGGCACTATGGAACGGCAAGGGCACAGGCGGACTCCTGCTCTGGCCGCTCTTCGGAGCAACCAACCAACTACTAGCCGCTCTGGCGTTCCTGGTGATCACAGTGTACCTGGCGAAAAAGGGCAGACCGATCTATTACACGCTGATCCCGTTTGGCGTCATGCTGGTGATGACGGCATGGGCGATTATCTACAAGCTCGGCGACTTCTACCGCGACTACACCGTGGACAACAAGAACCTGCACCTGCTGATAATCACCGGAATAATAGTACTGCTCGAAATCTGGATGATAATCGAATCAGCAGCCACAATAATCAAATCCAGAAAACAACGCGCCAACGGGTAAGATCGAAAAATTATCGGTGAAAATTCGGTCTAAATATTTTCCCGGCCCCCAATCGCCCGATTCGCGTATCTCTTGCCCTGACAACCCATTACAACTCGCACCCGTCCGCCGGTGAATCACGCTAAATCGGCTCGACGGCTGCTGTTACCAGTTTGTTACTACTTTTTTCTCGACATGTCGCTTATGTTCAATTCTGGTTATTTCTCTGTTTGACATGAGGTGCATAATGTCGCGACGCAAAAAGAAATCCAAACCGAAACGCCCGACAAACCAGCCCGCAAAATCGCCCTGGGACTGGACGTCCATCCTCCTCATATCGATTATGCTGGTGGCGACATATGGCCTCGTCACGTACATCATTCACACCAAAAAGAAACCGCCTACAACGCCCCCAGCCGCAGCTTACACACACGTTCTCAAAGCATCCGTGCGGAAAGCCAAATCGCTGCCCAAACTGCTGGCTATGACGCCCGAACAACTGGCCAAAGTCGACATCGCCGAAATGAATCTACTCTGCGCTGCCGGCCTGCCGGCTTGCCGGGTGCTGAAAATCTCGATATCGATCACTGCCTGGCCACGCTCGATAAATGGGCCGCGAAGGTGAAGTTGGAAACCGAGCGTCATCTTTATCGAGCCAGCAGCCCAAGATGGGCGAAGTACTATCGCAATAGCGAGGCCTATCTGCGCGCCACGTTCCTGCTCCAGGTGCTTCAAGAGGACCTTGGCGTTAAATACGACATGTCGGCGGTGGGCAATTTCGACTTCAACGATTCGCGTGTCGCGTTCCTGCACGGCATGATCCCCGCCAGGGGAAAGCTTATCGACCAAACGCCCGGCGGAACGTGCACCTCCATGCCGGTTATGTATGTTGCAATCGGCAGACGGCTGGGCTATCCGCTGAAACTCGTCACAACCAACGCCCACATTTTCGTCCGCTGGGACGGAGCCGATCATCCAAACCCCGCCTGGCGTGAGCGTTTCAATATCGAGGGCGCCGGTCGAGGGTTCAGCAGCTACGATGACGACCATTACAAAAGTTGGCCGCTGAAAACAACCGACT
>JABGPF010000300.1 GCA_018645065.1 Phycisphaerales bacterium | reverse complement strand
AAGAGATCAAGCGTCTGGAACCCAAGGTGGACGAAAAGCAGAAGGCTGAATTCACTAAGCTGCTCGGCGCGCTTATAAATGTCCCACCTGTCACCAAGATCGTCATGGGCAATGAAGTCTCCGTGAAATACGGACCGGGCAACCCTGCCTTTACTGAAAAACAGAAAGAGGTCCTTAAGGCCGCCAGAGTTGTCATGAAGGACATTGAAGCGTCTTTCGCCGGCGAGAAAGCACAGGCCGCCATGGCCAAATTCGCATTGCTGACTCATGCCACCCCGAATCGCCTGGCCGGGTTTGCGCAAAAGGGCGAAGAGGAAAAAGCGCTGATCGATAAGCTCCTCAATGACGACAAGCTCGTCGTGCAGGTCATGACGCTGGGAGGGGCCAGCGGCGGACGTTACGGCCAGGCAATGCGAAACTACACAGCCATCCGGAAAGCCACTGAACGTTCTGGCGAGGGTTTCTTTCAGGTTTGGGCGCTGGCTGCATCCCTTCAGTATACGGGCGATACCTATGTCTATCCCGACGTTCCCGCAGCAGAGTCCCTGGTCAAGTACTACCTGAATTACCTTAAGGCATACGACGAAGGCGTACTGGATCCGGCGTTTTCTAAATTGGGCGGTACAGGATGGAACTATCGCTTTGTATTTCCAGACTCCTACACGCTTGAAGATATCGACTGGATAAGAACGATGATGCGAAACTACCGTCCCGATCACACGCGCCTGGAATACAGATGGCGTTACTGCCGCATCGTGAAAACCGATATTCCCTATACCGGTGGGGTTAGCAGGCCTGTCAGGCCGGACTTGAATCTTACCCGTATTCAGGAGTTTTTTCTCGAAGGCGGCATTTGCGGCCCGCGTGCTTTTGTCGGACAGATATCGGGCTACGCTTTCGGTATACCGTCGCGTCGTGCACCTTCCCCGGGTCATGGCGCCATGGCGCACTGGACTCCGGACGGATGGACCGTCGTCCTGGGACCACATATTAGTTTCTGCAAACACATCAATGGAATGCCCCCCATGGAGTTTCTATTGGTATCACAGGCGCAACAAGATCCCAAAGGGTTCAAACAGGCGCTGATGTGTGAGTGGTTAGGGAACGCACTGGCCGAAGATGCCCCGCGCGACTTCGGATCAAGCGGTGGGTTCTGGCGATTGCTTGGTTTCTACAGAAAACAGGCCATCGTCGAAGATGAGAAAATTAAAGACATAGGATCTACGGGTGCAGAACTCGCAGAATCTAATGTGAGTACCGAAAAAGAAGAGATCAAAGAGATAAAGATCCCCGAGAAGTTCTGCAAGATCACCGTAGCCAAGGATGGCACAATGACCATTCCCGTAGCGGCATGCAAATCACCAAAAAACGGTGAGAAGATAAGATTCATGGAGAGCATCGACGGAAAATCGATGCAGGTGCATTACAACCTCGCCGGCAATCGGCCTGAACTTCTCAGGTACACCGTGCAGGCGCCGGCGGCAGGGAAATACGAGCTGACTGCCAATGTGGTTACGGTGACCGTTAAAAGGAGTATGCTGCTCCGCCTGAATCGAAGAACGATGGTCGATATCGACTTGCCTTATACGTGCGGTATGTGGAAGCACACCAAGCCCGTGACCATTGCCCTGCGCGAGGGCAGGAACTCACTCCAGTTCACACTCAAGACCCCGAACAAGGGCCTGACCATCAAGAGTTTCACACTGAAGCCGCTGGGCAAGTAGTAACGTTAGATATCCTGCTGGCGGAGAAGGTGATAGAGGTGTGTGTTTGGTTAGCATAGAGCCACCTTTCAAATGGACTAAACTGGGATTTCCCAGATAGCATTACGCTCGCGACCGTCGCGGGGCTTCCACGGTGATTGTATCCGGTACAGTGTGTTGGGCAAGCTGAATCTGGGGTATGGCGGCGCCCAACCGTTGTTGTCTGGGAACGCAGCACCGGAGTCCTCGGATACTCGTCTCCGACACATTGCTGGTGTGGTGCGGGAAACATTCTGGACTGTATTTGAGGAATGTAGCATAGTGTTTAAATATACTATGCAACTGCATGATTGGATGAATTCTGTCCTTGACATAGCTTAGCCAGAGCGACATATTATCTATAATTGGCTCGGGGATTGTCTCTGGGCCTAAGCAAATCCGCGAAACGGACCGAACGGATGCGCCAAGTGGTGAACAAGGTTGACGGGGATCGCCAGGCGAACGCCGAATGCTCCCACTCTCCCCAAACCCCTCATCCCCGGCTTGTCCTGAGCCCTGCCGAAAGGGTTGCCCACGCACGTTCACGCGGAATCAAATTTATTATCAGTTAACGGAACCGAGTGTTCCATCCTTAGGGAAGGAAACGTGATGAAACCAGCGAGATGGATGTTCATGGCGGTATGTGTCCTGGGCGTCTTGGCCCTGTGTGGCGATCCAGCTTTCGCGGCAGCCAAGGATTCAACCAAGCCCGGCAAGCTCGAATTGAGCGGCGCCCAGCGCAGAATGGGGCTGTTCGAGAAGAAGGTCCAGCGCATGCGCGGCCAGCCGTTCAAGCTCGGATACGAGGAAAAGGACGCGCTGAAGCGCATCGCGGCGTTGGAGGACAAGTATCCCAACGACCCGGAGGTCAAAAAGCTCCACGATCGCGCCCGCCTGGCGCTGTTGGCGAGCAAGGGCGAGACCGCTCAGGTCGACAAGGGCATGCTCCGCTACCGTGAGAACGGGAAGATCCTTAAAGAGATGTTCTTCAAGGTGGCCAAGGGCGAGTGGGAAGCCTACAAGAAGAAAATCCTCTCGGTCGAGGGAACGATTACCAAGGCCTTCCCCCAGCCGAGCTGGGAGGACGAGCCCTTCAATAAGCAGATCGGCAAGTATATCATTCTGGAGGATTTCGAGTATCCCACCAACGAGTTTTCCGACAGCGGCAGGCAGTACGTCTTCGTCGGCAGCGGTGTGCGGGGCTTCTATTACGTGGAGCTGTCCGATCGCAACTGGCTCGGGGCCTATGAGGCGCTGCGGCGCTACCGGCGCCTGATATCGAGCGACATGCCCGAAGGCATGAAGTGGACGATCGTCGGAAAGATCACGGGCTTGACCCTGCTAGTCCCCCAGGCCGGTAAGAAGAAGACCCGCTCGTGCTCCTGGGGCTGGACGATCAAGCTCGAGGCTATCTTCGTACCGGAGCGGACCTTCGCGATCGCCGACGCGACGCTCGAGTTGGGCGGAAAGTTCGCCGGCGAGGAAAAAATGGAGGAGGTCAAGGGCCCGCTCTACACCGTCAAGAGCATACCCGACGACGTGACCCCCGAACGCCTCACGGAGATATTCGCCACGGCGATCAAGGAAAAAAACGTCAAGCTCTACATGGACTGCATCGATCCCAGACGCCGCGTTACTCCCTCAGGGCGATCGCGGTGCATGTACCACTGGGACTGGCACCAGAAACGCTTCAATGAATGGTACTGCCTCATCAAAGTCGCCAAGGCTGAGGTCACCGTCATCCAGGGCTTCGACGAAAAGAGCGACCTTGAAAGCCGGTTCCTGACCGAAAAGGACAAGGCCGAGATCAAGAAAACCTCCCAGCCGTTGGTCGAGCACGCCGAACTGAAGACGACGGCTTACGACGAACGCGGGCGCCAGTACGGTAGCCCAAAACCACGCTTCTTCCGCCGCGAAGAGAAGAAACGATGGTACATCACTAACTATCCACAGCCCTTCTGAGGAAGGTTGCACGAAACGTCAACTGAAGGAAGCGACGATGAACGACAAGACACGAACCATTCTCTGGGGCCTTGCGACCGCGATTCTGGTGCTGCCGGTGATCTGCCTTGCCGCTGACAAGAGCATGCTGGGCAAGGTTCACAGCAAGATGACCAAACCGGCCGCCCTGGCGCTGCTGCACAAGGCGATGGAGAGCGAGGAAAAGCTGATGGGCAAGCTGGACAAGATCATGTCCAAGGACTCCACCAGTAAGAGCGATACCGAGGGCGCCTGGACTGCGGCGATATCGGACCACAAGGACACATGGCAGGGACTGGTGGTCAAGGCCACCAAGATCCAGAGGGGCGGAGTGAAGAAGGATGGGGGGCTGCCCGGCACGTGGCCGACGGGGTACAGTGTCTGGGGCAACGCGCAAGTGAAGTTCCTTAACGAGGTCAAAGACAAGAAGAAGGGGCACATGATGATCCGTTTCCGGCGGCAGTGCCACGCGCTGTACGTAGAACTGAAGCAGCGGATCGACGACGACAGCGACAAGGTCACCGATCTCAAGGACCAGCTCAAGAAGATCGACGAGGACGTCCGAGAGATGAAGAAGGAAATGAGGACGAAGTACAAGACGTCGAGGGAGGTGGCGATGGCGCGCATGCGCCAGGTGAGCCGAGCGTGGAACAAGACGTACGCGATCCAGGAATTCGCCTCCAAGCGACAGAAGGAGGTCCAGGACTGGCTGGACGACAAGAAGAACGATCCGAAGACCTACGCGAAGTACATGACGCAGATCAAGGCTTGGCAGGCGTCAGTCAAGGAGCGGGCGTGGTTGGAGTCCTTCTGCAAGAAGTCCCTCGACGCATGGGTGTTGCAGTGCTCCGGGAGGCTCAAGTGGTTCCAGTCGAAGCGAACGTTGTACGAGGGCATCGCGAGGAACTTCACGGGTGGGAAGTTTGTGCACAGCTCGAACAAGACCTTCCACAACGTCAAATGGGAGAAGCTGACCGATCCGGTAGGGACGTTGCTGGCCGAGTATCTGACCTACGAAAGGGAACTAAAGGCCGCCGGACTGTAGGATCGCCCGGAAAATATGGGGCGATGCGCCAGTAGTATATTGAGACAGTAGAACCAACAGCATAATAACTCACGCATGGCGGATTGCGGTGGCGGCATTGGCAGGATATTCTAGACTCAATACATTTTGACAATTATGTATTGAATATGGCTCAATGTAGTTGTCAAATTGTTCATAGGGCTTTTCGCTATTGATGACTTGCCAGCAGCCGCACAAAAAGTGTCCACCTTGGATCAAAACTGTCGAAAAACGTATCTGCCGATTCGACCTGATTATGGCGAGAAAAGGCGCTCATTGTCGCGAACAGTGTCCACCCCCCTCTACGAGGCCATAAGTATAGTGTAGGATTAGTCTTAATGACCTCCTGCTGCGCCGAAAATCCGGGCGTCGTTGTCCATGGCCTCGGTTGAGAAAGATGATACGGCATGGGCAAGAACTCATTTTTGTATGGGCGTTGTGCGGGCATCAAACTTGCTGGTCCGGTATAGCAGGCAGGTAGATAGCCTCTTTCCCCGCGACCCTCACGGGGTATTGATAATAATTATATTCGATACTGTGCGTTGAACAAGTTGAATCCGCGGGCCGGGCGATTATCACTTCTGCGTGCTGGTTTTGGGCGCCAGGACCACGCGGAATCCGATGATCGCGTAGAAGTTCACATCGGGCGCGAATCTCCCGCGGCTGGCGGAACGCATGAAGGGGCCTATGCTGGAGAAGCTGTCGGCCCGTGCGATCACCCCGGGCGGTGCGAGAGGCGCCGTACCGTTGAAACATCCCCCGCGTGCGACGCGTTGGGTACCTTTGGGCGGACCGACGGGGTCTTTGTCGTCTCGGTTTGGGTACGGGGCATACCAGTCCAGGCACCATTCGTACACGTTTCCGTGCATATCGTAGAGTCCCCAGGCGTTGGGTTTTTTCTGGCCTACGTCGATCGGCTTTCCTTCTCCGACGTTGGCGAAGGTCTTGATGTACTTTGGGTCCTTGAGCTGCTGGGCGGTTTTCCCGTCGCTGGCAACGTTATAAGGACCTTTGGCCCCGGCGCGGCAGGCGTACTCCCACTCGGCTTCGGTGGGCAGACGATAGACATAGCCTTTCGGCAGGCGTTTGGCTTTTCGTTCGAGTTCGGTGATCTTTCGGCAGAACTCGCGGGCCTTTTCCCAGGTGACGCATTCCATCGGATGCTGGAGGTTCAGTTTTCCGCCTTCGTAGACGTACCGTGCTTTTCTGGCGCGGTAGAAAAATGCGGTGCCGGCGTGAATTGGTCCCCGGACGTACTGCCAACTCTCGTGATCGAAGCCCGGCAGCATGATGTCGTAGTACTGCTTTTGCGTGACCTCGCAGGCGCCCATGTAGAACGGTTTGCTGATGGTCACTTTATGTTGAACTTCATCCGCCCGGCGGTACGGTTCGCTCTTGGCGCTTCCCATTGTAAACGAACCGGCCGGTATCAGCTTCATCTTCATCTTGATACATGGAACCGTATAGTCCTTGGATTTAAGCGTCTTAACGTCAACTATCGAAGGCGTAACTCCAATGCTCACCGATACAGAGACCAACATCAGCATTAATATTCCCACGGTCAATATTTTTACTGTCATAATTTCATTCCTGTCATTAGCGTACAAACGCGGTGACAAACACCAACGCCTCGCATTTCCGTTTAGCGGCGGAGCAACGCTCCGCGTTCGTTGTCGTTGTCGTTCGTCGTTCGTCGTTCGTCGTTGTCGTTACTGCTTACTGCTTACTGCTTACTGCTTACTACTTACCGATCACTGTCCTTCCCCTCGCACGCGCTCCAACCATTTTCGCATCAGCGGCAGATCCTTGATCG
>JABGPF010000008.1:24884-43776 GCA_018645065.1 Phycisphaerales bacterium | reverse complement strand
AGGTTCTGGATCTTCCACTGAATCGCCTGGGTCATCATGTCCTCAACAGCAGGCCACTTCTTCATCACCGCAACAACTTCCGTCAAAGCCTCCTCGCTCTGGTTTAACTGATCGCCCAACAGCTTTACGCGGGTGAAATCACACCAGGCGGCCACATTGTTAAACGATCTGACCTCTGCAGGATCCGTAAGCGTAGCGATATGCTTTTCAAGAGTTTTGATGAAAGTCGCGTAGTCGGCTCGCAATTTCCTGGCTTCGGCCTTCCCAGCAGCGTCCAGTTCGCCCTGCCCCAAAGCACGATAGCGCAGATCAAGCCACAAATCCTGCGCGCTGAGATACTTAGCGGGCGGGTCAGCCGGGACCTTGGCGAACGCATCTGCGGCACGCTTCATCCAGGCGGTAGCTTCCTTGGCGTTACTTTCCTGTGCCAACTGACGGCATTGCCGACCCAGCGTATAGTACCATTCTGAAAGTTTGAGTTCCGGATTCTTGGTCTCGTATTTAAGCGCTGCCTGGATGGCGGTGATAAACTTCAAACGAGCCTCACGCGGTGCGCTGCGTTTCTGGGCGGTCTCGTACCAGGTAACGTACTTGTCCATGCACAGCGAAGCGTTTTTCGCCGCTGTCGGAGCCTTGGGATGATCCGGACCAAACGCTTTGAACGCCAACATGAAATTATCGGCAGCGTCAAGGGAACGCGTCAATTGGTTCAT
This sequence comes from Phycisphaerales bacterium, assembly GCA_018645065.1. Taxonomy (GTDB): domain Bacteria; phylum Planctomycetota; class Phycisphaerae; order SM23-33; family SM23-33; genus BS750m-G57. The sequence continues at coordinate 43,063 of JABGPF010000008.1, read as the reverse complement.
CGTCATCGCCAACTGCCAATAAGCCTCCGGAGCAAGCTTCTTAACCGCAGGATCGTCCTTGCGAGAAAGAAGCATCTCAAGCATATCACGACGCTTTTCCGGTTCATCTTCAGCCGCGGCGCCGCTGGCGGCAATGTACAACTGCACCGAACTGAGTTTACTCATATCCGTGCTGTACAGCAGCCTGTTGCCAAAGAAATCGATGAAGGCGCGTTTGAAGTCGTCATTGTCTTCATATTTATCGAGGAATTCTATCATCGCCGTCTGGCCGGCTACGATATGCTTCTTACGCTCCTGGTCGGTAGTACTAGCCGCAGTCTGCCTGCGGGCAAGATACTCCTTCAACATCGCCACTCTCAGATCGATTTGGGCCTGCTGATCTTCTTTGAGCTTAGCCTTCTTGCCTCGCAGCACATCCTCGGCCAGGGCCCTGAAGTCGGATATCTTACTTGCAACCTCGCCATAAGCGCCCTTCTGCGTCAGGGTGATGGGTAATTCCTGTGCAGCGAATAGCTTAGCCGAAGGCTTGGCGTCTTTGTAGAGCTGCGGATCGAGGTTTTTAAGAGCCTTATCGTACTGCCCCAATTCACGATACGCAATCGCCGCCAGACGGCGTGCATCACCGGAAACACCAAACCGGCGCGTGGTTACAAACTCCGGAAGCGCCGCCAGAACCTGCTTCAAAAGCAGGCGTCGCTCTGTTGTACGCCTCTTCTGCTTCGAGGCGAGTTTCGCCAGATCCGCATCCAACTTCTCTTTACGTTTCTGCAGTTCGGCGGGCTTGGCGTTGGGATTCTTGGCGTTATCGGCCTGGGAGGCGGCGATCAGCACTTCACGCTCATCAGAGAGAGCTTCCGCATCGCCCAAAGCCATCGCGCGATTAAGCAGCGTGTAGGACGACCAATATTTGGCGTCTCTGAGCAAAGCCTCGCCCCTGGAGCCCATGATCATCGAGGTGGCCATATCCCCCTGCCAGTCCTGCATAACGTCTTTCAGATCATTCTGCACGTCTTCCAGATCCTGGATTGCCAGCCTGGTGCTATCGAGGACAACTTTGCGATCCTTGTGATTGCCCTGCATGTTCATTATTTTAACGGCGTAGGGTTCAACGGCCTGGCGACCAGCAATGTCACCCATCAGATAAATCATGTTCTGGTAGTACAACGCTGCTTTAGCGGCCTTAACCATCGCAGTTCTCTTGGCCGCCTTCCCGACGATTTTCGCCGCAGCAGCGTCAGCGTCCTCAACAGCCTTTTCTGCGTCGTCAAGTGCGTCATCCAGCATTTGGACGATCTTTTTCCCCTCGGCCAGACGTGCGCTCGGTTTGCGGATATAACCCATTGCCTTGGCCATCGCTTTGGCTTTCTCGACAGGGCCGCCGCCACCGTCATCAGGTGGATCCATACCAAATCTCTGGTAATTTTCGCGTAGTTGGCTTGGGTCCAATCGATCGAACGCACTGTCAGTGTCGGCTTTCGCGACGGTTTGCCCGTAGCCGGAAGTGACACACGCCAGGGTCACCACTGAAACCACAATGACTCTCATTAGGACATTCCGCATACCAACGCTCCTTGCAAGTCTTCGTATCGTCATAACGTCGATGTTTCCTTCTGGGGTTACATCCGTATTGTTGCGTTAAGATTCGCTCCGGCCGCCTGGTTGATCGCTTCTACAACATGGCGCCATCTAACCGCCCTATCGGGCTGAATCACAATTAACAGGTTACTGTTGTCGTCTGCTCGCCCACTCCTTGATCGGAGCGATTCGAACAGTTCCCGCGGGCTCCGCAGCATCTGGTGCTCACCACCCAGAGAGTAAACGACACTCTGCGAGGCGTCACCAACGGCCCGAACATGCAGGGGTATTTCTTTAACAATGAGGTCAATCGGTCCTGGACCTGTTTTGGGCAGCGTCCCGGGCAGTTGCCCTTCTTCCTGCCTGAAAACCGTTGTCAGCAGGAAGTACGTCAGGAGCAAGAAGGTGACGTCTATCATCGCCGTCATCGGGACCGATATTTTCGTTTTCGATCTTCGCTTTCCCTGGCTTGGAGATTCATGGTTTTCGGCGCCGCTAACATTTCTGCTCTCGATCGTACCAGCCATTTCCCTGCTCCCTTCAGGACACCAATGATCCAAAGATCATCATGTCGCGTTTTGGAATGCGATATTTTTAAATTCGTTTGCAACCACCTGGTTAAACACTTCCACTACAAACCGCCACCGTACATCTCTTCTGGAGTTTATAATAACCGGGCTGTCGACCCCTCCGCTTTCCCTTCGTTCTTTTAGCTTTTGATAGAGTGCGGCCGGTTCGGTAATTTGCGCATGTTCGCCCGATATTTCGTATGCGACAGCTTCGTTTGAGGCTCCGGTCGGATGCAGGGTGATTTTGATCGGTTCTTTAAGCCGCTCCATCGTATCGGCGCCGGCGGAACCGGCTTTGGGGAGCGTCCCGGGTATCTGCCCTTCAGCCTGACGGAACGTGGTTGTCAGAATGAAGTAGATAAGCAACTGGAATGTCACGTCGATCATTGCAGTCATCGGCACACTGATCTTCGCCTTCTTCCTGCCTCGTTTGGCGCGCGGTGAAACATAATGGACTGTTTCGTCGCCTTCTATTTGTTTGGTTGATCTGGCCATTGGTTCTGTTTACCTCACGACGTTTAGTTTTTGAGCAACGCCGTTATGTTCATTTTCATATTTATCCCCTCAACTCCGCCGCTTGCGGCGGCTTTGAGTACTTCCTGGACCGCTCCAAAATTCACTCGGTAATCAGCCCGGATCTCGACAAAGAAATCGTCGTGATTCTTGTCCCTGGCGAGCATCACGCCCTGTCGGATAGTTTCGACAAGCCCCTCCCTATCGCCCACATCGAAATCCACTCCGTTAATCATATACCCTTTTGCCATCGCCGAATCAGGCGAGTCAGTATCTAACGGATCCGCGGCGTCAGAGATCACGTTAACGATGATGCGATTGGGCAGTTCGTTTAGCTCTTTATCATCCTTGGCTCTGGAGACGTATGGGCGATGCAGTTCCAATTCGGCAAGTGCGTCAGTAAGCACGCTGGCCGATAGAATGAAGAAAATGATCAACAAGAACGTACAGTCGATCATTGGAGTCATATTAAACTCCACGTCACCGCTCGAGTCTTTATTGAAGATTGTATTTTTAGCCATATTCACACTCCTCTAGGCAACTCTTGCGTAATCGGTGGGCAAGAGGCCTGGCACGCTAACTAGATTAGGCTGGGCGGAATGTAGAAATCAGATCCTGGCCGGCGACCATAGCTTCACTGGTCAGCGCATCGACCCGGTTTCGCATAACCGCATATACCGCCAGCGAGGGAATAGCTATAGCAAGCCCAAGCAGAGTCGTAACAAGCGCGATACCAATAGAATCAGCCAAGTCGGCCGGATCAGCCGTACCGCCCGAAGCCGCCAGCTCCTGGAACGCCAGGATCATGCCCCAGACAGTTCCCAACAGACCGAGCATCGGGCTGATGTTTCCAATCAGGTTCAACCATTCAATTTGGCGCAGATATTTGGTGGTTCGTTCTTCGGCGGATTCCTCCATGGCGCGTTCCATCGCCGGATATCCGTGCGAAGCGTCCGAAAGTCCCGCATGCACAACGTAGCTAAGGAAACTAGGCTCGTCGGCGGTCATTTCTATCGCTTCTCCGTACTGCTTCTCGTCAAACAGTTCGCGGACCTGTTCCAGGATCGCGGGAGGCAAGATATTTTCGCGACGAATCGCAATAAAATACTGCACAACAATCGCGACGGTGATAATACTCATCAACCAGAGTATCCATCCGATTGTTCCACACTGCACCATAAGGACGTTAAAATAGTCAATATCACCTGCGGCTGCCAACATATACATACGTACTCCTTAGACTCTAAACTAAGTTAATCCGCCTCGACACGCCTCTCATTCCTGGAGGCCCGCGCCAAAAACGGCTGTATTATCAAGCGTTCAATTTCTTCAGTTCCGCCTCGGCGGCTTTACCTATCGGCGTGCCGGCGTATGCTCTGGACACAAACTGGAACAGCTTTTTCGCCGCTCTGGGATTAGGTCTCACCGGTAACGAAACCATAATCTTACCCGTACTGTAAAGCGATTGTCCCGCCCGAGGCGTGCCCGGGAAATAGGTTCCAACTCGCATGAAGTCGAGCACTGCGTCCCGCATCATTTTTTCTTTTTTCTTCTTGTCGGTGATCGACGCGGATTGTCCCCACAACGCCTGTCCGCGAGTCATCATCGCCTCAGAAAGCGATTCATGTTCGAGTCTGCCCAGAGCGTCGGTGACAACGGTGACGGCCTGGGTGTAGTTTTTCATTCCGAGCATACCCTGGGCCTTCATAACCTTAAGGTTAGGGTCTTTGGCGAAAGACAGAAGAGTAACAACGTCCGCGAATTTCCCTTCTTGAAGCATGATTCGAGCCAACAATTCCAGCGTCGGGGAATAATGCGGGGATTTCCGGATCGTCGAAAGACTGGCTTTCAGGTTCGCGATAGCTTTAGCGTTTCTCGCATCACCCTTCGGTGCAGGCTTGCTGGGACGACAGCGGATAACACCATCGGAACCCTTATCCAATGCAGCCAGCTTCAACCACAGCGTAGCAGCCTCGTCGATCCAACCAGCTTTTTCGAGAGTGTTCAGAAGACGGTAGCTTATAACTTTCTTCTGGGTGGGCGTAACATTCTGAGACATGGCCGATCCGTAGAGACGAATCGCCTTGGCGTATTCCCTGGAAGGACCTTGCGATCCGCCGGCAAGCTGGTCCAGCTTGGCCTTCTTTGCATCCAGGTCGAGTACAAATTCGCCAAGTTTCTCTTGCTGCGCCTTGGCTACTTTGGGAAAATCGTCGGCCTCTCTAGTGAGTTTCAAAATCTCTTTGCGAGCGCTCTTTTCCTGAGACAGCAGCGCACTGATCTGGACTCCAAGCTTCGCTTTTTCAGTTCTTCGTCTGGCTTCGGCGTCGGCAAGCCGCTTGGCCTGCTTCTCATACCCCTCAGCTTCAGCAATCAGTTTCTTGTATTCTTTGCCTTTGTTGTCTCGGTGCTTCTGCCAGTCCTTCCTTTTTTCCCTGATTATCTTCGCCGCTTCATTTCGCTTCCCCTGCGCCGCGAGTCGTTTTTGTTTCGCACTGGCCTTGAGCCCCGCCGAATCCAGCGCGGCGGCTTCTTTTAACAACTGCTTTGCCCGGTTTACCAACTGCTTGGCTTGATCTTGCTTCTGTTTATTCCCACGGCTGAGTGTGCGGGCCTTATTCATCATCTTTTTGGCTTCAGCCTTTAGTTTCGCACCCTTGGACTTCAGCGCCTGGTCAATTTTTCTCAGTTCGGAGAGTTGCTTGTTGATTTCCGCCGCATTTGTCTTGTATACGTCAGCTTGTTTTTTGATACGATCAGCAGATTCTCTAAGCCTCTTCTGCTCACCGGGCACGTCTGCGATCTTCGCCTTTATCTCCGCGATTTTGTCGCCCAGGTCTTCGATACTTTTGCGAAGTTTCACCGTTTCGGACTTGCCTGAGCCCGAGATCAGTTTTTCGGCTTCGTTGAACTCGTCCAGGCCAGTGATCAATATGCCTGTTATGTCCGCGAAAGATTTCGTCTGACTTCGCCCACCTGCTGTTTTGAATGTTATTGTTCCGTCTTCGGCGGCGGTGATCGTAACATTGGAGTACGGAAGTCTCCCGACGGAGACAGTATCACCAAGACCGACCGAGGCGACGAACGTCATAACAGACAAGATTATCGCACAGATTCGCATATAACAAGCTCCCGTGGTTTATTCATCCGGACTTACATAGCGGTATTTTCCGCCGTTTTCTTCGGCGATCGTCGTCAGTACTTTTTCAGCAACCGGCTGCTGATTACCGTACAAGAACGTATTGATCAGCACGTCGCGTCGTCCGTTTCTTGCACGAATGGTCGTCAAAACTTCAGTATTATCGGGGAATGCTCCATCAGTGAGCATGTAGATAATCTTACCGGGGTTTTTGTTGGCCTTGGCCAATACGTCAAAGGCTCTGTTAATCGCCTTGACAGGATTTGTAGTGCTTTCTGCAATAACCGTATCGAGGAATTCAGCCAGAGCGAACTTGTAGGTGTCGCTGGGCGGAGTAAGCGCCCTGGGTTGCTTTTCAAGCGGATCGCCGTCGGCAAACATGATCACATGAAAATCCTGCACGGGGTTCAACTGCCCCACCGAGTTTCCGATCTCTTTTTTCACAGCATCGAAGGTGTCGAACATCGACCCGGATCTGTCAATCAGGTAAACCACGTGGTGTGCATTACCGCCAGTACCGTACATACCCAATCTCGGTCCGCCTCCACCGTCGGTCATTCCGAACGCCGCCAGTTCCCCACCGCCCGCTCCCGCCGAAGCGCCGATCAGCGTAGTGGCCTCACCGGTTTTACCCTCGTTAGGCACTTCCAGTTCACGCGTGGATTCACCAGCGGCCTTTACTTTGCGATGACGCTGGGTGGCTTTGTTGACTTTGCTGGTTCTACCGTGGCTGACGGTGCTACCGGGTTTTTCACTGAACGTTGCACTGGGGATAGTCACCGGATCTATCGTGTCGGGAACGGCGGCGATCATGATCACCATGAAGAACAGCATCGCCAATCCGACGTGGAAGAATATGCTTATAATCCAGGGCATAGAGTTGGCCATGATGGTCATGACCATATCGCCCTCTTCCTGCTCGTCTTCGAGTTCTTCGCCTTCTTCGTCGTAGTATTCTCCGTCCGGAGCTTCGTCGCCCGGAGCGTCATACTGCGTCTCCGGCGATAGCGGAGCAGCACCGTCAACCTGTGGTTGAGGCAGCGACGCAAGCGCCGCAGGGACTATAACCCCGGCGCCGCAGTGCGTACACGCAACCTCAGCACCAGGCTCAGCATCCACGTTAATAAGCTGTCCACATTCTTCACATTGAAACTCAATGCCCATAGCAAGGACTCCCATTAGTCTAAGGGAAGGTCCGATCAGCGAGACCGGTATTTAACCAATACCGTCCGCCAATCACCTTCGGGTTCAGGAAGGAATATACTTTTATACCATTTCAAGGTATCCACAGCAATAAATAAAGTCACCAAAATAGTGACAATAATGAAGGCTCTCCCCCCAAGAGCCTCCAGGGGTCTGTTGCGGTGCAAAAAACACTCCGGCAGGCTGGCGCCACCGGGTTCGACTCTCCTTCGGCAGGGGCAACCAAATAACCTTGCGTTGCACATAACATCCACCTCTAGCGGGAAAACACTGGCATCTAAACTCGATTTCCCTTATAAGTTTAGACGCACAACAATCGTGCCGGTTCCATCCAATAAGGCCGCAGGCAAAAAAAATTAAAAAGCCTTCAAAACGGTCCGGATATCCGACGCACAAACCGCAAAAACCCACAACCGCGAGGGTGGCGGAATTGGCAGACGCGCCAGGTTTAGGTCCTGGTGTTCTTAGGAACGTGCAGGTTCGAGTCCTGTTCCTCGCAGTCGTTGTTACAACACAGGCCGGAAGGCGAGTCTCGGGCAACTCGCCTCCCGACATGCTGTTGGCGCCGTGAACACCACGGCGCTGGACATTTCAGGACTACTCGTCGCGACTTATAAAACGGTACGAACCCTTGGTTTCTCGGGCTATTTCCGCAAGCACCTTCTCAGCAGCCGGTGGGCGATTACCGTACAAAATCGTATAAATCGGAATCTGAAGTTTCACGTTACGGCTCCGAATAACGCTCAAGACCGCCTGGTTGTCAGGAAACACGCCGTCAGTCAGCAGATGGATGACGACATTCCGCCCTTGCGAACCGCGCGTGATCGCGTCAAACGCTCGATTAATCGCCGGTATCGGATCGGTCCGACCAGATGCGCGAACCGTCTGGATAAAATCAACCAACGCTACTTTCGCCTTCTTGGTGGCCAGGGTCATCCGGCGCGGCGTGTTCTCCAAGGGCTTACCATCGGAAAAGAGCACAACGTGAAATCGCCGATCGTCATTAATGTATTTAACCGAACGGAGCAGCTCTTGACGAACCACGTCGAAGGAGTCGACCATCGAACCGGATCGATCCAGCAGGAACACCACGTCAGGGCCAGGCCCTTTGCTTGGGACCGGACCGCCAATAAAAATTCCTCTTCCGTCCGGAATGCCGAGCGGGCCTAACGACTTACCGCTATTCAGGCCGCTTAAATTCGCCGCAAGCCCGATAATGGAATTATCATCCGACATATCGGTAGAAGGATCATTCGCGCCGCTTTCAGGGAGCCCCTTGGGGGGAGTCTGTGTGGGCGTATCAGGACGGCCGGGAAAAGTCTTGGGCGGCGTAGGCGATATGAATGTCGTCTTGTACGGGCTTATATTATTAATCCGCATCTCGTGAGGTTGGATTTCCTCCTGTTCGACCACTATGATCATCGCGACGAACATGAATATCATCGCCATAGCGGCGTGAAGGAATATGCTCATAAGCCACGGCATGCAGCGTGCCATTACGGACAGAACTTCCGCGTGATGGATATCGTCACAGTAGAATTCATCCGCGTGAGTTCCGCCTTGATCTTCGATCTGAGGGTGCGGCAAGCCCGCAATCGCCGGTGGGACAACAAACCTGGACCCGCACTCTGGGCATTTCATCACACCGCCCTTTTGCGGATCGCCACCTTGGCTACTGCAAAGCGCCTGTTTACATTCCGGACATCTAAATCGCGCAGTCATATCCTCATCTCCCTTTCTGGCTGGGGCGCCGAAGCGCCTGTGTGAACAATGTGTTCATACGTTTAGACGCGCAAAATGAGGGATAGTTCCAACGTATTTAAAAAAAAGTTTATGACGGTTTAGCGAACACAAAAAAAACAGCGGTCTGGAAGGACCGCTGCTTGATGATGCAACTTAAGTTTCCCGAATCGGGGAGTGATATTATTCTATGACGGGCTCTTCAACGGGGGTCGCCTTGTCCTCTACGGGGCTGGAGGCGCGTTCCGCCTGGAAACTCAGAATCGAAACGTAGAAGAATCCGAACGCAAAGATCAGCAGGAACGGAGCGGTAAGCGCCGCTCGAATGTACACCAGCGAGAATACAGCACATATCGTCATGTATACGCCGAACGCAAATTCGATGTACGGCAGCAGTTTTTTGCTCTTGCGCTTGCTCATCGTGCTGGCTGCGGCCTGGCCGCCTCTACCGTATTTCGGCGTGCGGACAAACTCGCTCTGCTTACCGGCAATCGCTTCGATAATCGCCTTACTGTTCGATATGCAAATACCTACGCCCAACGCCATTAACATGGGCATGAACTTGAACACCGTCCTCCAGTCGCGAGACAACTGCAACTGGCTGGCGAGATAGAACACGAACGCCGACATCGTAGCCAGTACGAACACGCCCATATCGATTACGCTTCGCCAGATCGATCCGTCCTGAACGGCAACGGTTCGCAGGAAAATCGCCGGGAAGAGCATCAACACCAGAGCGAACATATATATGTGCAGGCAGAAACCGGTCAGGTGGAAGAAGCTTTCGATCTTCACCTTCAGCGGCGCCTTGGACATCATGATTTTGGGCAGGAGCTTGATAGCGACCTGCGCGCCGCCCTTGGTCCAGCGGAACTGCTGGGCCTTGAATGCGTTCATTTCGGGCGGAAGCTCCGCGGGTGCGGTAACCTCGGGAAGGAAAACGAACTTCCAGCCCTTAAGCTGCGCGCGGTATGAAAGGTCCAGGTCTTCGGTAAGCGTATCGTGGTGCCACCCGCCAGCAGCGGCGATTGCGGTTTTACGCCATGTGCCCGCAGTACCGTTAAAGCTCATGAACCGCTCGCTGCGATTGCGGGCAACGTGCTCGATGGCGAAATGACCGTCCAGGAATATCGCCTGGGCCTTGGTCAGCCAACTGTCCTCGCGATTCAAATGCTCCCAACGGGTCTGAACAACACAAACGTCCGGATCGACGAAATGCTGAATCGAATCCTGCAGGACATCTGCGCGAGGTATAAAATCTGCGTCAAAAATTGTGATGAATTCGCCAGTAACGTGGGGCATCGCAGCGTCGAGGGCGCCGGCTTTGTAACCGGTGCGGTCATCGCGGTGCAAATATTGAATGTCGACGCCCTGGGCTTTCAAGCGTGCGACTGTTTCCTGTGCGATTCGGCAGGTGTCGTCTGTGCTGTCGTCGATCACCTGTATCTGGAGTTTATCGCTGGGATAGTCTATTCGAGCGGCCTCTTCGATAATTCTTTGGGCCACAGTCTCTTCGTTGTACATTGGCAACTGTACGGTAACTCGCGGTAATTCCTCGAATTGTCCTGCCGGTTGGGGGGTCTTTTTGCGATGTTTCAGGAACAGGTAGACAATAACGTATCGGTGCAGTCCGTAAATCGACACCATCACCAACACGAAAGTGTAAAGCGACATGAAAGCTGTCTGTAAAACATCCGCTATGCTCATGGTTGTATATTTCCCTTAAGGACAGTCAGCCCACACCAGTGAGCCTGGCTGTTCTGAACTTCCAGATATGTAAGCATCATACGTTCGCGACATCCGGTCGTCAAGGAATCTTTTGCAATCAAGGTCTTGCCAATGCGTTAATTACCAGCGTATACTTACGTACAGTTAGGGGCCTGCACCAGGCCCGACGAAAGGTGGCCATTGCGTAATACAGGCATACACAACCGCAGTAGGCGCAGAGGGGCAATATTAATCATGACGCTCCTGGGGATGACGCTCTTGGTGGCGTTAGTCTTTTATGTATATAATGTTGGTGATCGGGTCAACGATCGCCTGGCGATGCAAAACGCCGCAGACTCCTCAGTAATCAGCGGCGCCGGTTGGATCGCACGCTCGATGAACACCACGGCGATGAACAACGTCGCCTCTGCGCGGATTCTCGGTATCCTTCCGGTCCTGGACGCCTTCCCGCTTGCCAGCGAAATAACCATCCACGAAGTAGACACTATCGCCGACGGACTGGACCTGCAAACCAACGCTCTGAAAACGCTGCTGAACTCAATTAACGAACCGGCGCTGGAGAGCAGTCTTCCGGGCATGAGTGAACTCAGCAAACGCCTGCGGGCCCAGGGCGATATTATCAGACCGTTTGAGGCGGCGATAAACGGGGGCGGATTCTCGATGGACAGCGTCACCCACTGGCGGGTGCCCGGGGCCAGCGGACCAGCTCCGCATGGGATGATCTGGAAAGCAGCGAAGGCTCTTGAATCCTACTCGATAGCAACCCTGGACTCCGCCGGACTCCTCGCTCAATTCAACGCCGGGCGATTCGGAAAGGAAAATGAAGCACAGACAAGCATTTTAATACCGGTAATCCCCGAGATTCCGAACGTGCGGGGAACCTACGAAGATTTCAGACCAACTATCGACGGACACGTGAGAGTCTGGGGCGATACAAACGGATCCTATGGCGAAGTGGCGATATCGGGTAAGGACGGAGGAGGGATCCCGGACTTCGCCTACTTCCATAGAATGGGGCCATGGGCAAGAATGTACCCATGGCGACAAATAAAAAGGACAAGAGTTCGTGACGGTGATAAGGTGGTGGAAAGACGCGTGGCGATCCCAGGCTCGGGAACGCCAACACGAGTATACGTCCCTCCCAGCCCCGAACGACGAGCTGTACTCGCGCGAGGCGGAAAAGGCGCCCTGCCGGGAGTAGGCTCCTCGGCCCGGAGAGGCGGGCAAGGCGGGAGCGGGTCGCACTCAGGCGGTTGGCGGACAGTAATGACCGGGGTTCAGTATAAATCCGTGCCGACAGTAGTACCGAACTACAAGTGGGTTACCGAGGGATACACCACTTACGGACCGTTGTATTGGGCCCTGCGGAGAGTCAACCAATACTCGTCTAAATATCTTCCTGACACGAAATTCGGGCACTACACCACGCAGATCGCCAAGACCAAACTTGGATACATGTTCCCCGCAAAAGGCCCAAAGGCCCTCCAGGCCATCCATTACTCCAACTGGGTGATCGACTACGCCAAAGCCCTGGAACTGACCCAACAACCCGAAACACGCGTCACGGAAACTATACTGTACTATTTCGATATCGCATCTTCAGTGCCCGAGACGTCGCCTGAGTTCCTGAAACCAGGAACCTTCCGAACAAATGGCGGATTGGCGCTGATGCAGCGCGCCCCGGGATGGCACGACCCCGCCACTTTCGACGGACATCGACCCGACGCGAAACTCGTCTGCAACTATATATGGAAGTCCACCGACGAATACGAAACCACCGAAGATCCGGAAATCGGAATCGAATACCGGGGCGGACCGATGGACCCCGATACCGGAATGCCGACAAGCCCGGTGTTCCAGAAGGTCTACATCATTGAATACGCAATGTTCGGAGCGGTCGATATCGGTGGGGAAGTCGAAGTGGCAAATCCGTTCAACTGGAGCGATAGCGAATTCGACGAACTGCCCGCCCCGCTGCTCATAGACACCGAAAACTTCCAGGACTACGACTCGGAAAACAACGGTGTCAACCAAGGCATCCGCCGATCAAACTTCTCCTTCCTTGCAGTCTCACGACGCCCCAACGACGCGCCGTTCTGGGCTCAGCGCTTCAGAGGCGCCAACCCCACAGACGCGACAACCACCCTGGCCCAGGCCAAGGTGTTCAACAATACAAGCTGGGGGCTATGGACACAGGAATGGCAAGTCCAGCTAACGCCAATAAAAAGGTGGGAGGACTGGACCGACAAAATTGAAGACGACGTATCGCAAGCCCCCTTCACACAGGGAGCGGTGGCGGAGAACTCGCTGAAAGAAATTCTTGAATATCTCAAGGCCTTACCGCCCGAATTGGTCGAAAAGTTTATAGGGCATTGATCGCATAGCGACATTATCACAAAACGATCAATGCGACATGCAAAAATAAACGGTAAGAAACAGAACCAACCGTGATATTCTGTAGATTACGACAGGCCGAAAAAGCTACAATAAGCCATGAGGCATAAGATGTTTAATAAATACAAAACTAATCGCGCCAGACGCAGCGGAGCTGTCTTGATCATGACGCTGCTGGGTCTGACATTGCTGGTGGCGCTGGTGTTCTACGTCTATAACGTGGGAGACCAGGTCAACAAACGGCTCGCACTCCAAAACGCCGCAGACTCCGCCGCTGTCAGCGGAGGCGTATGGATGGCAAGGTCAGCAAACACCACCGCAATGAACAACGTCGCAATATCGAGGCTACTGGGAATACTCCCGATTATGGACGCCTTCCCCCTATCAAGCCAAATGGCGCTCGAAGAAGTCGCAGAATGGGAAAGAGGTCTCGGTAGACAAGTCTCAGCCCTGCAAGCCTTCATGCAAACAACGCCTTCGCAACCACTGGCCCAAACGCTGCCCGGTATGATCGAACTACAGGCGAGAATGGCTGTCCAACGCGACATCCTCGCCCCATTCAAAGCAGCACTCCTCGACAGCTCGTTCGATATGGACTCGGTCACCAACTGGAGGCACGCAGGATCGGGCGGATCAACCCCGCACGGTACGCTGTGGCAGGCCGCGACCGCCCTGGACGACTACTCGGTGGCGACTATGGACGCCTCGGGACTATTAGCGCAATTCAACGCCGGACGCTTCGGTAAAGCAAACGATGCACAAACCGCAATGCTAATACCCGTTATCCCGGAGATCCCCCACTACCGCGGAACTCTCGACGACTTCCAACCTCCGCTCGAAGGCAGAATCACCGTACGAACCAACGAGGATCACAGCGAAACGTCCGGACGGATGCAGCGAACCGGATCAAACGGCGGAGCGATCCCGGACTACGCATACCACCACCGCCTGGGACCGTGGGCCAGACTGCTCCCCCGACACCCCTGGAGACATGAAGAAAGACGAGCAACCGCATGGAGATGGGTCGCAGGAAGCTCACCGGCACGATCTCCGATCCAGGCACGCGGAGGACGAGGAAGCCTTCCGGGAAGAGGACGCTCAGCCAGGCGAGGCGGACGAAGCGGTCGAGGCGTAGGACACGGATACTACGCGCCGACAGCATGGGAAGTATACGGATACCACACAAGAGGACCGTACTGGTGGGGAATGTGGCGGGTGCATCGATACGCACGCGGATGGGACGCCTACGACGACTACGCCACCGACCAGTCGCGAAACCACGGTGAGCTGCCCGACACCAATTTCTACGAATACATGAGCAGGATATCGAAAATCAAGCTGGGATACATGTTCCCGGCGTCAGCGGCGACACAAACCGGACAGCTCATACATTACCCCCAGTGGAAAACCGATTACGCCGAAGCGCTCCTGCTGGCTGAAACGCCTGAAGTGAGAATCACCGAAACCATCCTGTACTACTTCGACATCGCATCGAGCGTGCCCGAATCGTCACCGGACTTCATGACACCGGGCACCTTCATGACAAACGGTTCGCTCGCCCTTGCCGCACACCATCGCGGGTGGCAGGACCCCGCAAAATTCCGCCCTGACGCCACGCCGGTCTGCAACTATATCTGGAGATCGGAAGACCAATACGAGATCACCGAATACCCCGAAATCGGTATCCGGCGTGAAGAGGTGCAAACCGGAGTCGACGCCAGCGGTAATCCGATAATGGAAGCAAAATTCCATCCGGTCTACATGATCGAATTCTGCATGTTCGGCGGTATCGACATCGGCGGTGAAGTTGAAGTATCCAACCCCTGCAACTGGGACAGGAGCGAACTGGAAGACCTGCCCTCACCTATCCTTATCGACACCGACCTGGGCGACTACGATCCCGACAACGACGATGTGGACCAGGGAATCAGGAGAGAATTCTTCGCCTATCTAGGCATGGCCAAAAGCGCCTCACAAGCGCAAGTGTGGAGCAAAAAATTCCAAAGTGCAAATCCCACACAGGCAATTCTCGCCCTGGCCCAAGCCAAGGTGTTCAACAACAAAAGCTGGGGGCTATGGACCCAGGATTGGCAAGTCCAATTGACCTCGCTTAACGGATACCCCGACTGGGTCGATCGAGTGGAAAACGATGTCTCGATAGGCGCCGCCAACGCCACACAGGGAGCCGTCAGATCCACCGACCTGGAAGAACTGCTGACGTTCATGAAGGCAATGGTCGCAGTAGCGGGCAAGTTCCTGACCCACTAACCAACATCCCCCCACCACCACAACGGCAACAGATCAATCCCGATGCTGGAAGTCCCGACGAACGTCGGGGTATATCGGGACTGATCCGTTGCCGTTCGCGTTCTACAGTTCCTGCTTTATCGCTTCGGCGAGCTCTTCAATGCGTCCGGGTTGATAAGAGCCTGCAGGCCAGTTGAACTTGAACGCATCGCCCTCGTTGCGCGGTATCACATGGAAGTGCACATGCATCACCTCCTGATTCGCGACCCGGCCGTTGTTTTGCAACACATTAACGCCCTGGCATTGAGTTACCGTCTGAACAGCTTTCACCAGTGCGGGAAGGTGCTTGAGCATCGCCCCTGCCGCATCGCTCGGCAACTCGTCCAGCGTAACCGCATGCAGCTTGGGGATCAGCAGCACATGCCCCTCAGCCAGCGGGCCAATATCCATAAACGCAAGGCAAACATCATCTTCCAGAACCTTGGTAGCCGGGATCTCACCGGCGATAATCCTGCAGAAAAGACAATTATCATCAGACATCACATTACTCCTGACACTACGCCGAACAGCGGCGAGGCATTCTCAAGGACTCGATTCATCACCAACTACTTTACCCCAGCAACATCGCCCAGGTCAATCGCTAACAGGCCCACATCACGAATTAGCGGCCAGGCCATATGAAGCTACGACAAGATCATCCCATCAGCACCAGACAAGTCGATCCGCTGGAACGCAAAACCTGCATTCCCAAATCGACCATGTTTACAAAAGGTTTACAAATATGGCGTGTGTACACTATCACAGAAAAGTAGTACCACTTATCCGAACCATAAACAACGCCGGCGAATTGCAACGTAACAGCTTACAGATCAAGCAATTACACACACCAGAAGGTCGGATATGCAGAGAGGCGCCAAGTTGCCCGCTCGAATCGGAGGTTCACACATGTCGGTGGTGTAAACATGTAAAAAACCGCCAGCCGGATGATTATGCACGCCCGATTCACATCCAAATCGCAATGATCGGGTAGACAAACAGAGTTCCGAACGGACCACCCCGCCCATCTGGCCGACACGAATCCGCCATGCTCCCCTCCCCAAAAAACAAAGCTCATGACGGATTAGTGGGGAAGTTTACGGCAAACGGCATAAAGCGCTAAGCCGCAAGCGGCAAACACTATAGCCCCAACAAACGTGCTATCACGCCGCTTGCGGCTTAGCGTCGTTGTCGTTAACTTGGGTATTCGCCGTTTATGCTTCCCCGGTAATCCGTCATGAACCATGAAAAAAGCAACCCTCAGACTGCTGTCCGAGGGTTGCTTTAAAAATTGTATCCATCAACCTTATCGTCGTTAACGATCAGGTCTATTCTTTGGCTTCGTCTTCAGTGGGTGTGTCTTCAGCCGGCGCCGCATCTTCCACAGCTTCGGTCGCTTCGACCTGAGCTTCATCGACCGGGGCCTCATCAGCGGGCGCTTCTTCTTCAACAGCTGTCGTGGCGGCGGTGGTGTCTTCGACACCCTCAGCGGCCTGGATTCGCTTCATCGCGCGAGCGTTGCGTCTTCCTTCACCACCGAGTCCGGCCCGTGAGGGCTCGTCTTCGATCAACTGAAGGATCACCTGCTTACCGGCATCGCCGATGCGTCGCTCAGCCAAGTGGATAATTCGTGTGTATCCGCCGGGACGATCCGCGTATCGGGGCGCGAGAACATCAAAGAGCTTCTGTACTACAGTCTTATCTTCGAGTTCGTGATCGCCCGTCTTGGGATCATAGGTGTACATGTCACGGTCCTGCAGACGTGCAATTACTTGCCTGCGAGCGTGCAATGTTCCCTTTTTTGCAACGGTGATAAGTTTTTCAACAAACCGTTTCAGGTGTTTGGCTTTGGCTTCTGTAGTACGGATCGAACCGTGCTGTATCAGAGAGGCGGCCATGTTCCGTCGCATCGCGGTGCGGTGCTTGGAAGTTCGGTTAAAATGTTTGGTTGCTTGTCGGTGACGCATCGGTGAAAATCCTCTCAGCCGTGTATGGCTGATCTACTCGGTCATCTGTTCGTCCTGTTCGCCCTTTACTTCAGGGAGAGGCAAATTCATGCCAAGCGACAGGCCCAGGTCCTGCAGTTTCCTTTTGACTTCTCTCAGCGAAGTCTTTCCGAAGCTGCGAATCTGCAATAGTTCTGTTTCGGGGCAATTTGCAAGTTGCCCAACTGTCTGGATATTTCCGGCTTCGAGGCAATTGTTGCTTCGCACGCCCAGTTCCAGTTCGTGAACGCTCATCGACAACTTCCTGAGCAGTTCCGAATCGATCTCTTCATGGTCTTCGCCCGGAGCGGCTTCGACCACCTGTTCACCAAGTTCGAAGTACTGCACGAACGGGTTCAGGTGCTTCCTGAAGATCTTTGCCGCTTCGACCAGCGCCATTTCCGGAGTAATGGTTCCATTAGTCCAGATTTCCAGGAGCAGTCGATCGTAGTTTGTTCGCTGTCCGACGCGAGTGTCTTCGGTGCGGTATCGTACTCGCGTAACCGGAGAGTATGACGCGTCGATGTAGATTCGCCCGAGTTCCTGGTCGGCGTCGGGATCATACATCTGCTCGGCGGGGATGTATCCCCTACCGCCCTGGACAGTCAGTTCCATGTCGAACTTCACGTCGTCGGTCAGATTCGCTATCACTAGTTCCGGATTGATGATCTCGATAGCGGGGTCCGCTTCGATCATCTCGGCAGTGACAACGCCTTTGACTTCGCTGTGAATCCGCATAGTCTTGGGTGTATCTGCGTGTGACTTGACCACAAGCTGCTTAACGTTCAGGACGACGTCGGTGACATCTTCCATAACGCCAGGCATCGACATAAACTCGTGATCCGCACCTTTGATTTTTATACTGGTAACAGCTGCTCCCTGGAGACTGCTAAGCAGTATCCTTCGGAGCGCATTACCTACCGTGGTCCCGAATCCTCGTTCGAAAGGTTCTACAGAGAACTTTCCGTATGTAGGATTCGAAACGTCTTGATCATTCACAACCCGTGTGGGTAATTCTAGACCGCGCCACCTGATTCGCATTACCTATGC
>JABGPF010000008.1:0-24874 GCA_018645065.1 Phycisphaerales bacterium | reverse complement strand
CCTATGCTCCCGTCCTTCGGTTCGCAAGAAGGATTATTGGATTTCGATTACTCTTCCCGACTCAGGGAACTATCGGCTACAGAATTCAACTACCAGATTCGGTTCGACCGGAATCATCACATCGTCCTTTGACGGGACGGCGAGGATTTCGCCCGCAAGCTTCGCATGGTCAAGCATCAACCAATTCTGCACACGCGGTTCACCAAGTTCGTCAAGGTTCGCACGGATCAACGCCTGGGATTTTTCCGAGGGCTTTACCGTGATCTTATCACCGACACGTACTCGATAGCTGGAGATATTGACTCTCCGTCCAGCGATGTAAATGTGTCCGTGTGCAATTACCTGACGGGCCGCCGGTCGCGACGGAGCCATACCAAGCTTGTGAATCACGTTGTCAAGTCTGCGTTCCAGCAGGCTCAGCAGCGCAGCGCCGGTATCGCCCTTGGATCCGCTGGCTTGACGGTACAGATTCATGAACTGCTTGTCGCGGATACCGTAGTAACGCTTCACTTTCTGGGTCTCGCGAAGACGCAGGCGATATTCGCTACCTCGTCCACGACGCCAGGAGTGCATGCCCGGCGGAACCATCCGCCGTTCGATCTTTCCGCTTTCACTGCGGGCGCCCTTCAGCATCAGGTTGATGCCTTCGCGGCGACTTAGTTTGTCTGTAGGGCCTGTATGGCGTCCCATTTATCTATCGCTCCACTAGTCGACTTTATCTGTTCCCGTCGAATTTAGACTCGACGTTTCTTTCTCGGTCTGCATCCATTATGCGGTATCGGGGTGATGTCTTCGATCGAGGAAATTTTAATCCCCGACGCTTCAATCGCCCGAATGGCGCTTTCTCGTCCGCTACCAGGACCATTGACAAGCACTTCAACTTCGATCATGCCCATCTTCTTGGCGCTCTGTGATGCGGTTTCCGCTGCTCGCTGTGCGGCAAACGGAGTACTTTTTCGGCTACCTTTGAACCCGATCGTACCGGCCGAAGCCGAACAAACCACATCACCGTTAACATCGGTAATCGTAATCTGGGTATTGTTGTAGCTGGCGCGGATATGGGCAATGCCCTTCGTGACGCCTCTGCGTTGTTTCTTACCTTTGGCCATGGTTTAGCGCATCTCCTTGACCGACTTCTTGCCAGCGACGGTCTTTCGCGGACCTTTTCGGGTTCGCGCGTTTGTCTTTGTTCGCTGTCCTCGCACCGGAAGTCCGCGACGATGACGCAGCCCGCGGTAGCAGGCGATATCTCGCAAACGTGCTACGTTCTGCTGCACCTGGCGACGCAACTGGCCTTCAATAATGAAGTCCTGTTCGAGAACACCGGCGATCTTCGAAAGCTGCTCTTCGGTCAGATCCTTGGCCGGAGTAAGAGGATCGATCCCGGTCTTCTCGCAGATCAGCTCTGCGGTCTTTGAACCGACTCCGTAGAGATACTGCAACGAATAGACCGTTGCCTTGTTATTTGGAATGTCAACACCTGCCACACGCGGCATGTTAATCTCCTTGGCTGTTATCGCAATCAGCGTTGTCAGGGACATTTGTCCCGTTCAATCGCCCGCGGGGGAGCCTATCCCTGGCGTTGTTTGTGCTTCGGGTTATCGCAGATCACACGTACGACGCCCTTGCGTCGGATAATCTTGCACTTCTCACAAATTCGTTTTACTGATGCTCGAACTTTCATCGTTCTATCCGTCCCGTTGTCGTCGGCCCGGGCGCCTGTAAAGAACCCGATCCGCGTCAACATCTAACTTCCGTCTGTTAGCACTGACGCACCATTCGGCGTCATCGCTATCGTATGTTCAAAGTGGGCCGAAGGCTTCGAATCGCTCGTTGCGACTGTCCAACCGTCACGGAGACACTTTACATTCACCGAACCAAGGTTCACCATCGGTTCGACTGCCAGAACCAATCCAGCTTCCAACAGAATATCTCGCCTTCTCAACTCATGCGAGACAAAGTTTGGAACCTTCGGGTCCTCATGCATCTCAGAGCCAATTCCGTGACCAACAAACTCACGAACAACCGAGAACCCTTCGCCCTCGACGTAGCTCTGCATTGCTTCGGCGACACTGGACCAGTAAAGACCAGGTTTCGCCATAGCAACCGCAATCGCCAGTGCATTTCGCGTAACTTCAACCAAGTGCCGCACTTCGTCGGACGTCTGCCCAACGATAAACGTCTCAGCCGCATCACCGCACCATCCGTCGAGTTCAACTCCGAAATCGACACTAACGATATCACCGTCGCGTACTGACCTTTTCGACGGTATCCCGTGAACAACTTCTTCGTTCAACGAAACACAGATCGCTCCGGGAAACGGCCCGGCCCGGCCTCGCCCGGGTACGCCCTTAAACAGGCACTTACCACCATTGGCGAGACAAAGTCTTTCGGCTTCGGCGTCCAACTCTTCTGTTGTAATACCCGGTGCGATTATATCGCCCAAGCGGTCCAGCACAAGGCGGACTATACGTCCGGCTTTACGCATGCTTTCAATCTGATCCGGGCTTTTTAGCCTGATCGCCACGCTGTGGACCTTCCAGCCTTACGCCTCGAGAGCCGTAAGTGCCTCTATTATTTCGCCAGCGATAAGCGCGGCGTCAAGATTTCCGTCAACATCTACGATCGCCAACGATTCGCATCCGCGATAGTAACCAATCACCGGTTCGGTTTGAGCACGATACGCCTCAAGCCTCTGGCGAACGGTGGCTTCGCAGTCGTCGCTTCGCTGGGTTAGTTCAACACCTTCGCAATCGTCACAATAACCTTCTGTCTTGGGAGGCATGAAGGTGACATGATAGCCGCGTTTGCAGGCCGGGCAAGTTCGACGCCCGGCGATTCGCTTCACTATTATATCGTCTTCGGCGACCATAACAACGATCGCATCAAGCGGGCTGTTCGCTTCGAGCAACTGCTTGTCAAGCGCTTCGGCCTGGGCGACAGTGCGAGGGAAGCCGTCGAGCATAAGCCCACCGTCAACCTGAGTAATGGCCTTGGCCATCATCTCCACTACAACGTCGTCAGGCACGAGCTGCCCGGCATCCATATAGGAAGCCAACTTCTCGCCCAATTCCGATCCGGAAGACTTTTCCGCACGGAAAATATCACCGCTGGAAAGGTGCTTCATTCCGAACTGTTTTACAAGTCGTTCGGCTTGTGTGCCCTTACCGGCTCCGGGAGGTCCCATTAGTACAATTCTCAAGCGTAAGCTCCTTTAATTCTTGAGCTTCCGCCCAGGAACCCATCGTAGTTTCGCATCACCAGGTTCGCTTCGATTCGCTGGACCAGGTCCAATGCAACCGATACAAGAATCAGCAATCCGGTACCACCCAGGAAGGATGATATGTCATACGGAATCTTCGCCATGGTGGCGATTACCATCGGGATCACCGCGATAGCAGCCAGGAATGCGGCGCCGCAATACGTGATGCGTCCCATAACTTTTTCAAGATACTCCGCCGTTCGTCTTCCCGGACGCAAGCCCGGAATGAAGCTACCGTGATCACGGAGTTGATCGGCCATCTCTTTCGGTCGGAACTGAACGGTGGTCCAGAAGAACGCGAAGAAGAAGATCATACCGATGTAGCAAAGGGTGTAAGTGTAGCTCTGCATCTGGAATGCATCGTGCATCACCTGAGCAAATCCGCTGTTGGGCCAGGACCGACCAATCCAACTGAACAGCATATTCGGGAAAATCATCAGCGAACTGGCGAAGATAATCGGCATCACGCCACCGTGATTGATTCGCAGCGGTACGAAGTGACGTCCGCCTGCTGTCATGCGTCGGCCTCGAACCTGCTTGGCCTGTTGCACGGGAATTCGTCGCTGTCCCTGCGTAATCAGGATAGATCCTGCGACCACAAAGACGAACGATAGTATAACAAACGCGATTCGCAGCAAGCTCAGGAGGCTGGCGTCCGTCATCGCATAGAGTTTGCCGACAGCCTGGGGAAGTCGCACAACGATACCGGCCATAATGATAAGGCTGATACCGTTACCGATACCATACTCATCGATCTGCTCACCAAGCCACATCAGGAATATCGTTCCACCGGTCAACCCGACAACACCCATAAGGAACACGAGCGTTGAATTTCGGTACGCCGGATAGAGCAATGACTGGCTTCGCATGGTCATCATCCAGAACACCGCCTGAATTATGCAAAGCGCCACTGTCGCGTATCTGGTGTATTCCTGTATTTTTTTCTGCCCTGCGGGCCCTTCCTTGCGAAGCTTCTCAAGTGCGGGCACAACCGTAACGAGCAGTTGGAAGATAATCGAAGCGGAGATATACGGCATGATTCCAAGCCCGAAGAGGCTTGATCGTTGGAAGCTTCCGCCTGTGAGCATACTGGCCTGTGCGAGTGCCTGAGCCAGCGGGTTGCTCGAATTTGAGCCCCAGTCCTGCATAGCCGACTGGTCCAACCCCGCCAGGGGGACGTGGAAACCAATTCGGTAAATGCATAACAGGCCTAAAGTAAAGGCCAGTTTTTTCAGCAACTCGGGAATGGAGAAGATGTTCTCCATAACAGTTCTGACGCGTGATTCGGCCCAAAGGGCCCAGATATAGGCGCCGACAATCATCAGGCCCATAACCACTTGAAAAACACCGGCCAGAACGATTCCGCTGGCGGCATCTCCACCCGTGGATTCTTGATAAACGGTAGTCAGACCTTCAGACATCAGCCAAAGGGCCGCTAACGCAACAAGCACGCCAACCACAAATCTGAACCTTTGAAAAAGCATTACTTAACTTCCAAGAACTCTAGTTCAAGCGGATAGTTTACACATTCAAACAACTTCGACAGTCCCACCGGCCTGGGCGATCTTCTCAGAAGCGCCTGCGGAGAACTTCGAAGCAACAACGGTCAATTTGGTGTTCAACTCACCATTCCCGAGGATCTTGACCATTTTATCGGTATCGTCGATCATCCCTGCTGCTTGCAGGATATTCGCGTCGACGCGAGTATCAGCGTCAAAGCAATCGAGATCGCCAACGTTGATGATCTGGTAGTCCTTACGGAAGTGATAGTTGCTGAACCCGCGTTTGGGCAACCGAGCTACTACGGGATTCTGCCCGCCTTCGTAACCCATGCGTTTTCCAACACCACTACGCTGTCCGCGACCTTTATGTCCGCGACAACTCGTTTTACCATGGCCCGAACCGTTACCGCGACCAACGCGCTTGCGTCGCTTGCTACGACCGGCCTCTTTTAGTATTTCACCAAGCTTCATCCTATGTCTACTCCACGCAATGCGCTAACCATCTCTGCGGTGCGCAACTTCTTCAAGGCCGACATCGCCGCCTTTAGGAGGTTCTTCGGTGATGTTGACCCATAAGCTTTGGTCAACAAATTCTGAATTCCGGCAAGCTCCAGCATCGGGCGGAGTTTTTTACCGGCAATTACGCCTGTTCCATCGGAGGCCGGAACGAGTATAACGCTCGACGCACCGTAACGCCCGATAACCTCGTGAGGTATCGAATGTCCTTTAAGGTTCACTGAGACCAAACTCTTCTTGGCTTCGGCGATACCCTTCTCGACTGCGTTGGGCACTTCGTTGGCCTTACCGTATCCCATACCAATTCGCCCTTTTCGGTCACCAACAACGACCAGGGCTGCAAAGCTGAACCGTCGGCCGCCCTTGACGACCTTCGAGCAGCGATAAATCTGTATGACATTATCTTCCAGGCCGTCACTGGGACCATCGTCCCCGCCGCCTCTTCGTCTTTTTCTGTCAAACGCCACTACACACGCTCCTGCTTAGAATTCCAAGCCGCCTTTTCTGGCAGCTTCGGCGAGTTCTTTTAAGCGACCGTGAAACGCACATCCGTTACGGTCGAAAACAACTTTCTTGATTCCAACTTTAGTAGCCTTCTCGGCGAGAACCTGCCCGACGAGTTTGGCGCCCTTGCAATTGCCTTTGGAGGCTTGATCTTCGCAGACGTCTTTCTCCGCTGTTGACGCCGCCGCCAGCGTATGCCCGGCCATATCGTCTATGATCTGAGCATAAATATTCTTGTTGCTGCGAAAAACCGTAAGTCTCGGTCGATCGGCTGTTCCAGTCACATTCTTGCGAACGTGCTGTTTGCGGCGTTTCCGCCGTGCGTTTTTCTTTTCGATTGCCTTCATGATTCGTATCCCACTGGGGGTCAGTGTCTATAGTTCCGCAACTAGGAGCCAGTACCGGCAAAGGCCTTACCGACCTTGCGACGCACGTACTCGCCTGCGTACCGTATTCCCTTACCTTTGTAAGGTTCAGGCTTGCGAGCCATACGGATTTTTGCGGCCAGTTGTCCGACCGCCTGCTTATCAGGACCGGAAACAGTAAACTTCGCCGGATCCGTATCACCTCTAGCCTGAGGTGTCTGGATCTCTACGGTAACACCTTCCGGTACGTCAAAGAACACCGGGTGGCTGAAACCGCAGTTGACTGTAAGCTTAGAGCCCGCCAACTGTACGCCATAACCGACACCGTATACTTCCATTCCTCGAACGTAGCCTTTTGAGCAACCTTCGATCATGTTAGCAACCAGACTGCGTGTCAGACCGTGCAGGGCGCGGCTGGAGCGATCGTCATTGATGGCGCTTACGGTTATGATATTATCTTCTATTTCAATGGCGACTTCGGGACGATGCGTCCAGGACAATTTGCCCTTGGGACCTTCGACCGAAACAGTACACCCGCTAAGCGAGACTGTTACGCCATCCACAATTGTAATCGGTTTTTTACCAATACGTGACATCGTTCCACCTCATCAGCACACTGTGCAAAGGACTTCACCGCCGACCTTCAGCTCACGACACTTTCGGTCGCTAAGAACGCCTTGGGACGTCGAAACAATCGCAATGCCCAGTCCGCCCATCGGACGCGGAATACCATCCACGCCTGAATAAACTCGCCGGCCAGGTCGCGAAGCGCGGGTCACGTCAGTGACTACATCCTCGCCTCTGGGGCCATATTTTAAGTAGACCCGCAAGAGGCCTTGTTTATTATCCTCAACACGCTTGAAGTCCAGGATGTATCCCTCGTCTTTGAGGACCTGGCATACACCTTGGCAAACCTTTGAGGCGCGAATGTTAACTACATCGTGCCGGGCCGCAAGTGCGTTGCGAATTCTTGTTAGCATATCAGCTATGGGATCAGACAAACTCATCTGTGCTACTTCCTGTTTACCAACTGGCCTTTTTCATTCCGGGAATTTTACCCGCGTGTGCGAGTTCTCTCAGACAAATCCGGCATATTAGAAACTTCCTGTAAATACTACGGGGTCTGCCACAAAGCTGACACCGTCGAATCCGCCTCGTCGAAAACTTGGGCGGTCGTTTTGATTTAGCTATTTGTGCGCTTGTCGCCATAAACTCATCCAACCTTATCAGTCTTTGCGAAACGGCATGCCCATAAGGGACAGCAGTTCGCGGGCCTCTTCGTCATTCGGGGCGCTGGTTTGGATCGCCACATTCATACCCTGCAAAAAAGTAACATCAGCAGAGTCAATTTCCGGGAACAGCGATTGCTCGGTGAATCCCATGTTATAGTTGCCTCTTCCGTCGAAACTCGAAGGATTCAGACCACGGAAGTCCTTTACCCTCGGGATCGCCAGCGAGACCATGCGATCAAGGAACTCGTACATCCTTGACCCTCTGAGCGTAACTTTCAGACCCACGTTCATACCTTCGCGGAGTTTGAAGTTACTTACACTCATTCTCGCCTTTGTGATAACCGGGTTCTGCCCAGCGATCAGTGCCAATTGTTCCCGGGCTTTTTCAAGCTTGCCCTTTTCTTCGTGGGCTTTGCCCATTCCCATGGAAACAACTATCTTTTCGACCTTCGGAATTGACATGCAGTTAGCGTACTTAAACCGCTCGGTCATTGCCGGAAGGACATCAGTTCTATATTTTTCTAACAAGCGTGGCAGCATCTGTATAAACCCGGCTTACTTAGCCTTCCTCAGAATTCCCAAAGATTCGCCGGACTTTCTGGCGATTCGTTCTTTGCTTCCGTCCGCATTGATGCGAACTCCTACACGGGTCGCATCGCCTGTCTTGGGATCAACCGGTAGGACGTTTGATATATGAATGGGCATTTCCTTTTGGATTCGCCCACCCTGCGGATGCTTACGCGAAGGTCGAAGGTGCCGATAGACGCGATTAACGCCCTGGACCATCACTTTGTCCTTCGAGGGATACACCGCCATCACCTCACCGGTCTTACCGCGATCAACGCCGGCAAGCACCTTGACCATATCACCTTTAACTATGTGTCTGGCCATTATTACACTACCTCATTGGCAAGGGAAACGATCTTCATGAAGCTCAGCTCCCTTAGCTCTCTCGCGACGGCGCCGAAAATACGGGTACCGCGAGGGTTTCCGTCGTCATCGACTATAACTACCGCGTTCTTATCGAACTTGACATAGCTTCCGTCTGTTCTACGAATAGGATGAGCGGTTCGCACGATTACGCAACGGACAATGTCGCCCTTCTTGACGTCACCACCAGGAGCGGCCTTCTTAACTGAACAGATAATAATCTGCCCAACAGTGGCCGTTCTGCGTCGGTAACTGCGTTTCCGCCTCGTTGAGCCGCCCAACACGCGTATGCAACCCACTATCTGGGCGCCGCTGTTGTCGGCTACTTCACATCTTGTTTCTGCTTGAATCACAGATGAAGTCCTTTACTGCAAATCAGTTAGACAGCGACGTCGTGACTGATAACCCGCACCAATCGCCAGGTTTTGTTCTTGCTGATCGGGCGGCATGGAACGATTTCCACTGTATCGCCCACTACCGCGGTATTTTCCGGGTCATGAACGGCCAGCCTCGTGCGCTTGTGAACGTATTTGTGGTACAGCGGGTGCTTTGTAAGATTATCCACATCGACGCGGATGGTCTTGTTCCCGCTGATCTTTCCGACCCGACCGGTCTTCAGACCTGATTGGGCACTCTGCGTTGTAGTTTCTGTATCGCTCATTAATCCTGCTCAATACTACTTGTCTTCGCTGACTTCCAGTGCTCGTTGGCGCTGAACGGTCAACAGTCTTGCGATATCCCTTTTGGCCTTCGTAATCATCGTGGGATCTTCCAGACGTTCTGTTACCGCCTGGGCCCTGAGATCGAACAGGTGACGTTTCAAACGTTCCAGTTCACTGGCCAACTCTTCGGGCTTCATTGTTGTTACTTCGCTTATCTTCATCGTCGAAATACCTTAAGATCAGGCCTTGCGGGCCAGGAGGCGGCAACGCACGGGCATTTTTTGGGCTACGCGGACCAGTGCCCGTTTCGCAGTGTCATCATCAACACCACCAATTTCAAACAGGACCGTTCCAGGCTTAACGCATGCGACCCAATCTTTGGTCTCGCCTTTACCCTTACCCATTCGAGTTTCCAACGGTTTGGAACTAATGGGCTTATCGGGGAAAATCCTGATGTACACCTTTCCCTCACGTCGGAGGTAGTGAGTGGCCGCTATTCGTCCAGCTTCGAGCTGGCGTGCTGTAATCCAATGAGCTTCGAGGCTCTGTATTCCAAAGTCACCAAAAGCAACGGTCTGGCCTCGCGTCGCAAAGCCGTTCATCTTACCGCGCATCTGCTTTCGATGCTTAATTCTTTTTGGCATCATCGCCATGGCTGCACCTACTTATTTACTCGGTTGAGTCTGTTGTATCGGCTCCGGTATCTTTCGGCGTTTCCACCGCGGGCGGAGGCGTTACAACCGCCGCTGAAGGAGCACTCGGTTTAGCAGCGCCCTGTCTCGGTGCGCCCTGTCCACCGCCATCGGGTCCGGCGTCACGCTGCTGGTAGCGGCGTCGTGCACGGGTCATTGCGGCCTGCTGCTGCTGGGTATCGGCGGTAGCGGCTTCTTCCCCGAACATTCCGCGGAAGACCCAAACCTTAATACCGATACATCCATACGTCGTGATCGCCAGGGCAAATCCGTAGTCTACGTCGGCTTCGAGCGTATGCAGCGGGACTGAACCACGTACTTGTGTTTCCGACCTCGCGATTTCAGCTCCACCGATACGGCCTGCAACGGTGATCTTGATCCCTTTAGCTCCGGCCTGCATGCAGGCGTCAGCCCGCTGTTTGATCACTCGACGGAAACTCGCACGTCGCTTAATCTGCTCTGCAATGCCTTCTGCGACCAGGTTTGCTTCGAGATCCGGGTTTCTGATCTCGATAATGTTAATGTTCACACGCCTGTCAGTCAGGTCTTCGAGGGCTTCTTTGAGTTTCTCGACCTCAGCGCCCTTGGGTCCGATCACCAGACCAGGCCTGCCTGTACGAAGCGACACTTTGACTTCTTCACGTGTTCGATCAATTTCGACGGTACTGACGGCCGCGTATGGCGGCTGGCGGTTGAGTCGTTGATCGACGAACTTGCGGATTTTCTCGTCTTCAACGAGAAATTCTCCGAAGTTGCTCTTCGGCGCGAACCATCTGCTTTTCCAGCCGATGGTTATGCCAGTGCGAAATCCAGTTGGGTTTACCTTTTGGCCCATGTAACCTTAGTTCCTATCTTTCCTCAACCACAACAGTTATATGGCTGGTTCTTTTCAAGATCGGGTGTGCTCGCCCACGGTCCTTCGGGCGGAACCTTTTCATTGTCGGCCCACCGTCAGCTTTGGCTGTTTCAACAAACAGCTTGTCGACGCTCGCCTCAGCTTCGTTCGCATTGGCAACCGCACTGGTCAAAACCTGCGAGACCAAAACCGCCGCACGCTGGGGCATGAATTTCAGGACATTCAACGCTTCTTGAACATCCAGACCACGTACAAGGTCAGTAATCAACTTAACCTTTCGCGGACTTATTCGTGCAAATCTATGTACTGCTAGCCAAGCCATCTTTCAGTAATCCTTCTTCCCGTGATCAACTTGATCCGCGGGTTAGATACTCGATGTTTATTATCTACTGCGTCCGCTATGCCCGCGGAACATACGCGTCGGGCTGAATTCGCCCAGTTTGTGTCCGACCATATCTTCGGTGATCTGTACTCGAAGGAAGGTCTTTCCATTGTGCACCAAGAACGTCTCTCCGATGAACTCTGGTACGATCGTGCAGGCTCGAGCCCAGGTCTTGATCCCATCTCGGGCGCCTGTCTCTTTGGCCTTCATGACCTTGTGATAGAGTCTCTCGTCAACGTATGGGCCTTTTTTTGCGCTTCTGGTCATCTTTTACTACTCTTAATCGCCGGGGTTACAGCGTAAGTTGTCCGTGCCGGACGTTCCTGCGCCGTCGCAGGATCATCTTGTTTGAAGCCTTCTTCTTTTGCCTGGTCTTTCCGCCCTTGGACAGTTTACCAGTCGGTGAGCAGGGCTGTCTTCCGCCTGCTCGACGCCCTTCACCACCACCCATCGGGTGAGCTACCGGGTTCATCGCCGTGCCTCGAACGTGAGGTCTGCGACCCAGATGGCGTTTTCGTCCGGCCTTTCCAAGCCTCACGCCCTGGTGTTCGACGTTTCCAACCTGTCCGAGCGTCGCACGGCAGGCGATGTTAATCATTCTCATTTCGCCCGAAGGCAAGATGATGTGTGCGTAGTTACCGTCACGTCCGCCAAGTTTCGCCGCGGCGCCTGCGGTACGAACCATCTTACCGCCCTGCCCGGGTCTCATCTCGATGTTATGGATTTCCATACCGAGCGGAATGTGTGACAGAGGCATGCAGTTTCCGACTCTGGGCTCAACCTTATCACCGCTGACGATCTTCGTTCCGGGCTCCAAGCCAACCGGCGCCAGGATGTATCGCTTCTCACCGTCTTCATACTGCACGAGTGCGATATTGCAGCTTCGGTTCGGATCGTATTCGATCCCGATAACTTCAGCGGTCATGTTATCTTTGCTGCGTTTGAAGTCGATCAGTCGGTACATCCTCTTGTGTCCGCCACCACGGTGCCTGCAAGTAATCTTACCGCTGTGGTTGCGTCCGCCCTTTTTCTTCAGGGGCTTAAGGAGCGACTTTTCGGGTTTCTTTTTAGTGACCGCAGAGTACTCGTTGACGGAACTGTTTCGTCTTCCAGCTGAGGTCGGTTTGTATTTTTTAATCGCCATGGTGCTTCTCGCCTTGGTCTTTGTCCGCTCTAGAACAGGTCGATGCGGTAGTCATCATGCAGGTGCACGATTGCTTTTTTCCATCGGTTGGTGGTGCCCATCACTCTACCTTGGCGTCGGGGCTTGCCCTTGCGGTTGGCTGTGCGTACGGACTTTACTTTGACCTTGTAAATCTTCTCGATCGCCTGCTTGATCTGGGCCTTATTTGAGCCCCACGCTACCTGGAAGGCGTAATCGTTACGCTTTTCGCTCAGGTGAGTGCTCTTTTCGGTGATCAGCGGGCGAATGATGACGGAGTATATATCGTTCTTCATCGCTCAGCCTTCCTGTCCCGTCAGCATGTCCATAGCTTCACGGGTGATGATCATTTTCTGCCGTGTTGCGATATCGAAGGCGTTGAGGTCAGCAGCAACTCGAACGGTGAGATCCTGCAGGTTACGGCTTGACAGGTACACGTTCTGGTCACTCTGGTGCAACGCCAGCAGGCAGCTTCGGTTAATTTTGAGGTTGGTCAGCAGCTTCGCCATTTGGCTGGTCTTGGGCGCTTCGCAGGCCAGTCCATCGACGACCGAGAGGTCGTTTCCGATGATCTTGGCGAGGATGGCGGTCTTCCAAGCGGCGATTCGCATCTTCTGGGGCATCTTCTTGCGGAAGTCGCGGTTCTTCTTGGCGAAAGCGACACCACCGCCCTTGAGTCCGTTTGCTCGGACAGAACCGCGTCGTGCGTTACCGGTGCCCTTCTGGCGGAAAAGCTTCTTGGTCGAGCCTTGAACCATTCCGCGAGACTTGGTGGCAACTGTGCCCTGTCGTTTATTGGCGTGATAGCCTACAACCGCCTGTTTCAACAGTGCGACGTTGACTCTCTTACCGAAAGCGTCTTCGCTGACTGAAAGCGTCTCAATCTGCTCGCCTTCCATATTGTATACTGGAACTTCCAACATTACCGTTATCCCGTAGGTTTGGTTATTGTGCCGCCCGGACTCGGGCCGTCTTCGAAACTCGAACCTGAACGAATCCGCCGTTTGGTCCGGGTACTGAGCCCTTGATGAGCAGCAGGTTGTTGTCTTTGTCGACTGCGATCAGACGATGGTTGCGGGTTGTGGTTTTTTCCATACCCATGTGACCGCACATTCTCTTGCCTTTTTTGATCTTCGGACCAGTACCGGCGTTCGTACCGTGACTGGCGATCGAACCGATACTACGGTGCTTTCGTTCCACACCGTGAGTTGCGGTCTGTCCGCCGAAGTTGTATCGCTTCATAACACCGGCAAAACCTTTGCCCTTGCTGTTGGCGATTACATCAACGTGTTGAATGTCGTCAAAGATGTCGACGGTGATGTTCTGCCCTTCGGCGACATCGGCGTCGGCAACGTCAATGCGAATTTCGCGAGCGAACTTCTGCGGTTTGACGCCGGCCTTCTTTGCGTGTCCGATCAAGGGCTTCGTTGCACGATGAGCTTTGATATCCTCAAAGCCAATCTGTACAGCGTCGTAACCGTCTGAGTCAACGGTCTTGATCTGGAGCACGGGACAAGGCCCGGCCTGGACGACGGTGACCGGGTGCAGTACGCCTTCAGCGTCGTACACCTGAGTCATTCCGATTTTTCTTCCTAGCAGTGCTGTCAACATCGTCT
Organism: Phycisphaerales bacterium; assembly: GCA_018645065.1. Classification (GTDB taxonomy): domain Bacteria; phylum Planctomycetota; class Phycisphaerae; order SM23-33; family SM23-33; genus BS750m-G57. The sequence continues at coordinate 11,193 of JABGPF010000008.1, read as the reverse complement.
TATTCCAAGTCGGCGGGGTTAGTGAATCATAACGTCGTTCGCTGCGATCCTAAACTACGCCTTGATCTTGATGAAAACACCGGCCGGTACAACCAGACGATTCAACGCCTCGATCGTTCGGACAGTTGGTTCGTAGATATCTATGATCCGTTTGTGAGTTCGCATCTCAAACTGTTCGCGTGACTTCTTGTCCACGTGGGGACTTCGAAGTACGGTGTAACGTTCGATACGCGTGGGCAGCGGGATAGGCCCGCGAACCCGAGCTCCGGTACGCTCGGCATGATCGACTATTTCTTTAGCCGAACTGTCCAACGCCCGATGGTCATAGGCTTCCATTCTAATTCTTATCTTATCCTGCACCATTATCAATACGTCTCCGAAGGTCCCGTTCTGGGCCGTTCCTAATCTAGCCTGAGTGGAGAGCCTTCCTAGGATACGGAACTAAAACTTCTTGTCAACAATGAACTTTGGTTTTTTTAACTTTTTCTCTAAAGACCCATCCGCTTAAGGATGTCTTTAGTGGTTTGCATCGGTGTTGGTCGGTATTCCAGAGGCTCCATTGTACTGTTACCGCGACCCTGGGTCAGACTGCGCAATTGAGTCTCATAACCAAACATTTCAGCCAAGGGTATTTCAGCTGTAAGTACCCTGTATTGCCCACGTTGGAGCATATTTCGTATCTCAGAACGACGCACGTTTAAGTCACCGGTAACCGCACCGACAAACTCCTCGGGAACCGTAACCTGAACCCGCATTATGGGCTCAAGAAACACCGGAGTCGCCTTTTCAGAGGCAGACTCAAAAGCCATCGCGCCAGCTTGGCGAAAAGCAATTTCTGAGCTGTCAACCGGATGGTGTTTCCCATCCAACAGGGTGATCTTGATGTTACGCATCGGGTAACCGGCGAGAACTCCGCAGGTTGCCGCATCGCGGACACCCTCAGCCACTGACGGAATAAACTCTTTGGGGATAACTCCGCCCTTTGTAGCGTCTACAAACAGGATCGGTTCATCGCCCTCTTCATCACGCCAGGGCTCGACACTAAGCTCAACAACACCGTACTGGCCTCTTCCACCGGTCTGACGGGCGAATTTGCCCACAGCGGCGGCCTTGACCATAATAGTTTCTTTATACGCAACGCTAGGCCGTCCCACATGGACATCCAAACCCAGGTCCCGCGTGAGCTTATTCTTGACGATCTCAAGATGCAGTTCGCCCATTCCCGAAATCGTGCTCTGACCAGTCTCAGTATTATAACTGTACCGGAAAGACGGATCCTCACGCCGCAGGATATTCAATGCATTAGCCAAAGCCTGCTTGTCAGCGTTGGTTCGAGGTTCGATCGACATGGTTATAACCGGATCAGGAAACTCAAGGCGTTCCAAGACTACAGGAGCCTTGATATCGCAGAGAGTGTCTCCGGTGACCGAATCGTTCATCCCGACAAGTGCTACGATATCCCCGGCGACGGCTTCTTCGCGGCGGATACGTTGCTTGGCGTGCATCTCCCAGATGCGGGTTACGTTCTCTTTTTTCTTCTGCGTGCTGTTCAGCACGCGAGTGTTCGATTTGAGTGTACCGCTGTAAACCCGAACATAGTTCAGATATCCGTGCTGATCCGAAGCCAACTTGAACACCAACGCCGAAAACGGTTCGTTCGGATCGCTTTTGCGCATGATCGATCGGCTTGACTTATCGAGCGACTCGTGTCCTTCGACGTCGGGAATGTCGGCCGGGCTGGGAAGATAGTCTATTACCGCATCCAGCAGCGGGCGAACGCCAACGTGCTTCAACGCCGATCCGCACAGCACAGGCTGGATTTTCCCAGCGATAGTGCCCTTTCGCAAAGCGGCGATTATCATTTCTTCGGTGATCTCGTCGTCGGCGAGATATGCCGACATCAACACGTCGTCGCATTCAGCAGCGGCTTCGATCATCTCGACGCGGGCCAGTTCGACGTCGTCGCTCATCTCCTCGGGCACGTCTTCAACACGAAGAACGGTGGCGACATCGTCCTGATCGTAGAAATAAGCCTTCCGCCTGATAATATCGATCTGCCCTTTGAGATCTTCGCCATCGCCCATGGGTAGTTGAACAACTACGGGATTGGCGTCGAGCCGCGTTCGGATTTCCTTGACGACAGTTTCGAAGTCAGCTCCGATACGGTCAAGTTTATTTATGAAGCACAATCGCGGTACGCTATATCGATCACCCTGCCGCCAGACTGTTTCCGACTGTGCCTCGACTCCGCCTACTGCACAGAACACCGCGATCGCCCCGTCAAGCACTCTAAGCGATCGCTCGACTTCAACAGTGAAGTCAACGTGCCCCGGGGTGTCAATCAGATTAACCGTGTTGTCGTTCCAGACGAAAGTGGTCGCCGCGGAGGTAATGGTGATCCCCCGCTGCTGTTCCTCGATAAGGTAGTCCATAACGGCCGTTCCGTCATGCACCTCGCCTATCTTGTAGGTCCTGCCCGCGAAGTACAGGATTCGCTCAGTAACCGTAGTCTTTCCGGCGTCTATATGCGCCATGACTCCGATATTGCGAAGTTTTCTGTTCTGCTTTGCCATTGTTACTATGTGGAACGATCTTGAAGGCGTCGAGGAAAGACCTCTCGCCCTGACTGCATAAATACAGTTCATGCGCGTACGCACGCATAATCACGCTAAACATCGGCTCGCCGTGAGACGACGAGCGCCGGCCTTTTCGACTCGGATCTGCAACTGCGTTAACCGCTGCTGCGATCCGTCAGACCGGTCCGGTTGTCCTATCTCATCACTGAGCCCCGGCCCATGTCGGACCGGGGTCGCCAGGCGTCTGAGTTCGCTGTTCGGACACTTCCAAACTCACGAAACCCGCACCTGCGATTCAGCCAACACCGCTTTCTCAGCCCCGAACGGGCCGGGAGGCAAGGTTGGTTCGGTATCGCTCGAAACTTATCGGGCGAAGTGTGCGAAGGCTTTGTTAGCTTCTGCCATTCGGTGTACGTTCTCCCGAGTGGTCATTGCAGCACCTTCGCCTCTGTATGCGTCCATCAGCTCTTTGGCCATACGCTCATGTATGGGACGTCCCTTACCTTTGCGAATCGAATCGCGAAGCCATCGGAACGCCAGTGTGGTCTGCCGCTTGCGGTTTACCGGTCGCGGGACCTGGTAGTTCGAACCACCGACTCGCTTGGAGCGAACTTCGATCATGGGCTTAACGTTTTCGATAGCCTTTTCAAACACTTCCAGCGGTGTGGCGTCGGGCATCTTCTTGTCGATGAGATCCATCGCGTCATAGAAGAACCGCTGCACGGTCGACTTCTTACCGTTGGTCATGAAGCTGTTGATGAACTTGGCGACGGTCTTGTTCCCAAAACGGGGATCCGGAGCCAACTGCTTAGCCGATGATGTAAATCTTTTGCGTCCCATAGTATCAATTCCAGCCCGCTTTATCGGGCGCTTCTCTCCGGTCTGCCGGAGATAATCAAGCAACTACTTGGGCTTTTTGGCCCCGTACTTACTGCGACTCTGTTTTCTTCCGTCAACACCAAGACAGTCCAACGTACCCCGGACGATGTGATATCGCACACCGGGAAGGTCTCTCACGCGACCACCGCGAACGAGCACAATACTATGCTCCTGGAGGTTGTGATCGATACCAGGAATGTAGGCGGTGACCTCTTTACCATTAGAGAGCCTCACTCTTGCCACTTTTCGCAGCGCCGAGTTAGGCTTCTTGGGTGTAACGGTCTTAACCAGGAGACATACACCGCGCTTCTGCGGGCACGATTCCAGGGCCATGTTATTCTTCTTGGCCTTTTGTTTCTTCCTGGGCATTCTTACTAGCTGATTAATCGTCGGCATTATATTCCTCTAAACACTTACTTTAAGTAGTTTCAGTTTCTATATTCGTCCGGTCAGGGCTTTCTGCACTTCATCGGCTATCTGTGCTTCAGTAACCGCGTCACGATCACCCTGCTCTTCATGTCCTTCGGGCACAACCCGAGTCATTTTCATATCCAGATACGGCTTGAAACTCGTACCTGCCGGTATCAGGTGCCCGAGAATTACATTTTCCTTCAGGCCTCGCAACTCGTCAACCTTACCGCCGAGTGAAGCTTCGGTGAAGACTTTTGTCGATTCCTGGAAGCTTGCCGCGGACAGGAAACTATCAGACTGCAACGATGCTTTCGTAATTCCCAACAGCAGCGTCTTGGCTGTTGCGGGGCGAGGACGCTTGGTTTTCGCCGGTTCTTCACCGTCGGTTTCGGCGTCCATATTCGCCTGTTCAATCAAATCTCGGGTCACAACCTGACCCGCGGTCAGGCTGGTTCCACCCGGTTCTACAATCTTGAGTGATCCGGCGAGTCGTCTATTCTCACCCAAGAAGACGAATTTGTCAACTATATCTCCGGGCAGAAGTTCAGTATCACCCACAGAATCTATCTGAACCTTGCGGAGCATCTGGCTGAGAATGACTTCAATGTGCTTGTCATTGATGCTCTGACCAGCGGCGCGATAGACGGTTTGAACCTCACCCAGCAGGTAGTGCTGAAGCGCTTCTTCACCGCGAATATCAAGGATATCCTGCAAAACCAGGGGTCCTTCGGTCAGCGGATCACCGGCTTCCACATAGTCTCCGGTATGCACCAGAAGGTGCCTGTCGTGCGGTACGTGGTGATCGCGTTCCATGCCCGATTCACTACGAATAATAACTGTCATTTTTCCGCGACGTTTATCAGTTCGCAGCTCAACGAGACCGGAAATTTCGGCCATCGCAGCCGGTTCTTTCGGTTTACGAGCTTCAAATACTTCGGTAACACGCGGAAGACCAGCAGTAATATCCTGCGTTCCCATGATTGCTCTGGGCTGGCGAGCGAGCAGTAAACCGGCTTCGACGCCTTGGCCTTCTTCGACTTCGATACGAGCCTTCGCGGGCAGGTAGTGGAAGTCGAGAATTTTTCCGCTCTTGTCTTCGATGACAATTCGCGGGTGCATTTCGCCCTTGTGCTCGATGACAACGTAGCGCTTTCCACCGCTTGCTGCCGCGGCGGCTTTGCCCTTACCCTTTTCATCTTCGATACGAACGGTTTCGCCTTCTTCGATATCCTGGAAGCGTACGATACCAGTGGCTTCGGCGAGGATCGGGATACTATGTGCGTCCCATGATACAAGTCTCTGGCCGGCTTTGACTTTCTTGCCTTCCTGGACGTCAATTCTGGCGCCGTACGGTATTTTGTACTTATCGAGTTCTCTGCCCTTCTCGTCGTGGATGGATATTTCACCATTACGCTTCAGGACGACAACGCTGGCGTCTTTGCCCGAACCGATCGCAACAGCATTAAGTTCGTTGAACTTGATGGAGCCTGCGATGGTTGCATTGATTTCGGTTTCCACGACCGCACGCGTCGCCACACCACCGGTGTGGAAAGTACGCATAGTAAGCTGTGTGCCCGGTTCACCAATCGACTGTGCAGCGATAATACCGACCGCGTTGCCCTCTTCGACGAGAACACTTGTCGCCAGGTCCACACCGTAGCAACGGGCGCAGATGCCCAGCGGGCTGTCGCAAGTAAGCGGGCTGCGCACCTGGATGGTTTCCAGACCGAGATCTTCGATCTTAAGCGCCATTTCACGCGAGATGATCTGGCTTTCCCTGACAATCAGTTCGTCAGTGATCGGATTAATAATATTTTCGCGAGCGACGCGACCAATGATAACGTCACGCAGCGGTACGTCGACCTGTTCGCCCTTGTACGTCGCTGACTTGCTGATACCCTTCAGGGTTCCGCAGTCGATGCTGTTTACAATGACGTTCTGTGCGACGTCTGCGAGTTTACGCGTCAGGTAGCCCGAGTCAGCAGTCTTCAGGGCGGTGTCGGCCAGACCTTTTCGCGCTCCGTGCGTCGAGGAGAAGTACTCCAGAACCGTCAGTCCTTCGCGGAAATTAGCGCGAATGGGCGTTTCGATGATCTCGCCAGACGGTTTACTCATCAAACCACGCATACCGGCCAGCTGTCTGATCTGGTCAACGTTACCACGAGCAGCAGAAGCGAGCATCATGTATACCGGATTGATATAGTTGGGCTCGTTTTCGCGACGATCGCTCTTCAGATCGGTCATCATACTCTTGGTGACTTCTTCGCGAGCGTGAATCCAGACGTCAACGACCTGGTTGTATCTTTCACCATCGGTGATCGCATCGTTATGGAAATCGCCTTCGATCTTGTCGACGCGTTTTTGTGCTGCGGCGATGATCTTGGCCTTGTCGCCTGGAATTTTGGCGTCTGTGATTCCGAACGACGTTCCGGCGATGGTCGAGTACTTGAACCCGAGCGCCTTCATCAGGTCGAGCAGGAGGAGGGTGTCTCCCCGTCCGAGTCTTACGTAGCAGTCTCGAATAACGCGTGCGGCGCCCTTCTGTCCGAGCGGGTAGTTGTAGAAGCCCATGCCTGTCGGCAGGACGTCATTGAAGATGCATCGTCCGGCGGTTGTTACGATTTTACCGTCGGTGGCGATGTAAATATTATCTTCTTCGACGACTTCCATATCTCGATCGGTTTTCAAGACGATCTCGGCGTGCATTCCGATCCGCCCCAGCGTGTATGCGGTAATCGCCGCTGCGGGGTTCGAGTATACAGGTCGCTTTTCACCGTCTTTGCATTCCACCGTAAGTACGTCGTCGGTGACGAACTCGGCGCCCTGGCTTGTAGTCAGGTAGTAAACGCCCAGTACGATATCCTGCATCGGTGAGACGATCGGCGCGCCACTTGCCGGCGAGAAAATATTGTTCGTCGCGAGCATCAGAACGTGCGTTTCGGCCTGTGCTTCGACTGACAGGGGCAGGTGGACCGCCATCTGGTCACCGTCGAAGTCAGCGTTAAAGCCCTTGCAGACCAGCGGGTGGATCTTGATAGCGTTGCCTTCGACGAGGATAGGCTCGAACGCCTGGATACCCATTCGGTGAAGAGTAGGCGCACGGTTCAACATTACCGGGTGCTGGTAGATAACCTCTTCCAGAACGTCCCAGATTCCACGATCTCGGCGCTCAAGCATTCGCTTGGCGCTCTTGATGGTGTCAGCCAGCCCGCGATCCTTCAATCTTCGAATGATAAACGGTTGGTACAGTTCCAATGCGATCTTCTTGGGTAGTCCGCACTGGTGCAGTTTGAGTTCCGGTCCGACAACAATTACTGATCGGGCCGAATAGTCAACACGCTTACCGAGCAGGTTTTCGCGGAAGCGGCCTTGCTTACCCTTGATCATATCGGTAAGGCTTTTCAGGGGCCTGTTTGCAGTACCCTGAACCGGTCGCCTGCATCGCGAGTTATCGAACAATCCGTCAACGGCCTGCTGCAGCATTCGCTTTTCGTTGCGAATGATGACGCCTGGGGCGTTCAGGTCCATCAGCTTTTTCAAGCGATTGTTTCGGTTGATAATTCGCCTGTAAAGGTCGTTCAAGTCGCTGGTTGCGAAGTTTCCGCTCTCCAGCAGGACCAGGGGTCTCAGATCCGGGGGGATAACCGGTACGACGTCCATGACCATCCATTGGGGATCGTTGCCCGAGGTACGGATGCTCTCGACGAGCTTGAGTCGCTTGGTGATATCCTTGATCTTCTGCTTCGAGCTGGTCTTTGTAAGATTATCACGCAGGGTGATAACTTCCTCGAACATATCGAGCTTCTCGAGCAATATTTTGATTGCCTCGGCGCCCATGGACGCCTGGAAGTCCGAACCGTAGCTCTCGCGTGCCTGTCGGTACTCGTCCTCGCTTAGCACCTGCTGGTACTTAAGCGGGGTCTGGCCTGGATCGACAACAACGTAATCCTGGAAGAGAATAACCTTCTCAAGATCCGAAGTTTTCATACCAAGCAGCGTGCCCAAACGGCTGGGAAGCGCTTTGAAGTACCATATATGCACGATCGGCGCAGCCAATGAGATGTGTCCCATTCGCTTGCGGCGAACTCGTGAGTGCGTGACCTTCACACCGCAGCGATCGCAGATGATGCCCTTGTGCTTAGTACCTTTGTACTTTCCGCACGAGCATTCCCAGTCACGCTCCGGTCCGAATATCCGTTCGCAAAACAGACCTTCCTTTTCAGGACGGTATGTTCTGTAGTTAATCGTTTCGGGTCTTCTGACCTCACCAAACGACCAACTTCGGATATCGTTGGGTGAAGCAAGCATCACTTTCACCGAACCATAGTCATTAATTTTATCGTAAACGCTATCAGCCATGCCTAGTCGCTCCCTGTGGGGGTTCGATCAGATGAGTCTTCTTTTTTCCAACTGGATATTGAGTCCCAGGCCTCTGAGCTCGTTGCACAATACGTCGAAGCTGACAGGCGTGCCTGCTTCGAGTGTATTGGTGCCCTTGACCATGGATTCGTAAATCTTCGTACGTCCTTCGACGTCGTCGCTCTTTACGGTCAAGAGTTCCTGAAGCGTGAAGCTTGCGCCGTACGCCTCCAGACCCCAGACTTCCATCTCTCCGAATCGCTGGCCGCCAGTTCGGGCTTTACCGCCCAGAGGCTGCTGCGTGATCAGTGAGTAAGGTCCCGTCGCTCGTGCGTGGATCTTTTCATCAACCAGATGGTGAAGCTTGTTCATGTATATATAACCGACGGTAACTTTCTGCTCCAGCGGTTCACCGGTGCGACCGTCATGCAATGTAATCTTTCCGTCTTCCGGCATCTCGACCAGCAATTCGCGTGTTTTACCGGCGTCATGGATCACGTCGATATCGGCGCGTCTTTCAACTACATGCGCGTTTGCTTCTCGCACGCAGTCGAAGATTTCCGATTCGGAGGCGCCGTCGAACACGGGCGTTACAGCCTGGAAGCCCAGAACCGCAGCGGCCCAACCCAGATGCGTCTCCAGGATCTGACCAAGGTTCATTCGCCCAGGTACGCCAAGCGGGTTCAGAACGATTTCAACAGGCGTTCCGTCTTCGAGGAAAGGCATGTCTTCTTCGGGCACGATTCGTGCGATGACACCCTTATTACCGTGACGTCCAGCCATTTTATCGCCAACGCCCAGCTTACGCTTGGTCGCAACGCGAACTTTGACCATTTCCAGAACGCCCGAGGGAAGTTCATCGCCCCGCTTCATGTGATCGAGTTTGCGGTCCATTTCCTTCTGGATATCCAGAATTCGGGGCCAGTATCGACCGTAGAGGCGTTCGGCCTGCTGTTTGGCGACATCGGACTTAGGTTTGGGCTTGGCCCAGCGGATCGAGAAGTCACCGATCTGCTCCAGGATAACCTCGACATTATCGCTGAGACCAACCTTCTGACGGGTGCTTGGGTCGACCATCTCGTCACCAAGCACTTCGTTCATCGCCTGAGCCATTTCGCGGAACACGCGGATCATGCGTTCCTGCATCATCTTCGTGTATTCTTTGACTTTCTTCTTGTGCTGAACTTTCATGTCTTCCGACATGTGCATCCGTCGGCTGAAGCGTTTTGTATCGACTACAACGCCTTCTTCGCCTGCGGGAAGTTCGAGGCTGTCGTTTTTCACGTCTTCACCGGCCCGTCCGAAGATAGCGTGCAGAAGCTTTTCTTCAGGGGTCAGTTCGCTCTTGGACTTCGGTGAGACTTTACCGACGAGAATATCACCCGCCGAAACGCGAGTTCCTATCAGAACAATACCGCTGGCGTCAAGATTAGCCAACGCCCGCTCAGAAACGTTGGGAATGTCCCGCGTGAATTCTTCGCGTCCCAGCTTGGTCTCGCGTACTTCAACGTCGTATTCCTCCAAGTGCACCGAGGAGAACGTATCCTGCTTGCACAGGCGTTCTGATATAACGATGGCGTCCTCGAAGTTGTACCCGTCGAACGGCATAAACGCGACGAGAACGTTTCGTCCCAAGGCCAACTGGCCTCTGGAAGTCGAAGAACCGTCGGCGATTACTTCGCCCTTTTTGACTCTCTGGCCGCTCTTGATGATGGGCTTTTGATTCAGGCAGGCGCGTTCGTTTAGTTTGTTGAACTTGCGGAGTTCGTATTCGTCGGCATTGTCGATAATGATTCGCTCGGAATCGACGTACGTTACCGTACCGCCCTTTATCGCGTTGACAACGAGTCCGGAGTTCTGTGCCACGCCAACTTCCATACCGGTTCCAACAACGGGCGCTTCAGCCCGCAGCAGCGGTACGGCTTGGCGTTGCATGTTCGAGCCCATCAACGCGCGGTTGGCGTCATCATGCTCGAGGAACGGGATCAAAGCAGCCGACACACCGACGGTCTGCTTCGGAGAGACGTCAAGGAATTCGACATCCTTACCGTCAACCATTTTCAGATCACCGCGTACGCGGGCAAGTACGTGCTGTTCGGGTAGTACGTATTCGCCCTTTTTGTTCTTTATCAGCGAGTCAGGCGGAGCCAAAACCGCTTCGGATTCTTCGTCTGCACGCAGGTACTGGATTTTATCGGTGGCTTTACCGTTAATAATTTTGCGGTAAGGCGTAACGATGAAACCGTATTCGTCGACGGTCGCATAAATACCCAGCGAGGTAATCAGGCCGATGTTCTGGCCTTCAGGGGTTTCGATCGGGCACACTCTACCGTAGTGGCTTATATGTACGTCGCGAGTTTCGAAACCGGCTCGCTTTCTGTTCAAACCGCCTGGTCCGAGCGCTGACAGCCTGCGTTCGTGGGTCAGCATGCTCAGCGGGTTCTGCTGGTCGACAACCTGACTCAGTTCACCGCGTCCGAAGAAGTAGTCCATGCTCGAAGAGATACTCTTTGAGTTGACCAGTTCGGATATCTTGGCGATTTCGTCAAGGTCCTTGATCGTCATGCGCTCCTGGACGGTGCGTCTGAGCTTCAGGAAGCCCTTTCGCATTTCTTCGATCGCCAGTTCGTCGATCGTGCGAAGACGACGGTTGCCCAGATGATCGATATCGTCAATCGTGCCTTCGTTGGCGCGGAGCGTCATGATGTACTTCAGGATATTCAGGAAGTCATCGGTGCACAGCGTCATCTCAGTTTCAGCCGTGTTCTGATTAAACTTACGGTTGATCCTGAAACGTCCGACTTTGCCCAGGCGGTATCGATTGGTGTCGAAGAACTTCTCCTGGAACAGTGCCCTGACCTTTTCCGGCTGGGGCGGATTGCCCGGTCGCAGACGCATATAGAGGCGTGACAGCGCTGATTCGTGACTGTCGGCGGCGTCTTCGCTAAGGGTGTTGATAACCAGCGGG
>JABGPF010000299.1 GCA_018645065.1 Phycisphaerales bacterium | reverse complement strand
GTGACGCTTGCCGCGCCGTTTTAAAATTGCCAATTGACACGGTGGTTAGTTATAATAACGGCTGCGGACCAGACCGCCATTTGAATAATCAGTAGTTATAACGGGATTTGCTATGAGGCATGTAACCAGAATTGTCTTAACTATCGCTGTTTTGTCGACCCTTTCGTCTGTCTTATCAGGGGCTGTGAAACCGGGGCCTGTTGGTGATTCAGGCAAGGTGACGCTCACTTATGACAGCGGTAAGACCGTTACGTGTCTTACGCCTGACTGGGCCGGTGACAGCAGGGGGCATCAGGTAAACGGATCAACCGGTAAAGTCGTTATAGCGGGTAAGGAAATCGCTCTGGGCGGATGGAAGAGCGGAAGGGTCGATCAGTTGGGGCTCGACGTGAACGGCGACGAGATAATTAACACCGAGGAGTACAAAAAAGTTTCCGCCAACGGTTCGGTAGTACTGACCGGGAAAGTTGACGGTAAGGACGTTTCGATTCGCTGCTCGGAGGTTTCAGTCAGCTACGATGCGAAGAAGGGGCAGGTGAATAACGTTCGATGGCGAATGCAGGGCATTTACGGCTGGACTGGCAAGATAGGTACAACTGCGATCCGCATTCTCGACGAGAACCTCGACGGTAAATACGGTACTAATGGTAAAGACGCAATCCAGATCGGAAAAGCCAAACTCGCACTCCCGCTTCGCAAGACGCACCGAATCGGAGAAGATTTCTACACGCTGAAAATCTCAGCAGACGGCGCGACTCTCGATTTTAAAAAGATCGAGGACGTTAAAGTCGGCTTGGTGCGCACGCCGTTTAAAGGCAGGTATCTTATCGGCCTGGTGCTTGACGGTAAGGAAGGAGCGTTCGATATCCAGGCCTGTAGCCGTACGGGTATCCCCGCGGGCACTTACAATGTTGTTTACGGGGTGGTTGGTGATCCGCGATCGCCGGCGGCGCTGTTCGGTGGAAGAAACGCCGGGCTCCAGTACGAGATCCAGGCCGATATGAAAAACACGCTTCGTATCGGACCGCCACTGCAACTGGTGTTCCCCGCAGAGTTCAAACAAGAGTCGCCAAGGTCAAAAAATAATGATCGGAACAAAACGCCGAGCAAGTCGAGCCCCAAGGGGCCTGTAATCTCAAAGATCGGTGTCAAGAAACCGGTCGGCGTGATCGGGGTTGCCGGTGAGGAATACGGGCCTGTGGATTTCAATACAATTCGCAGTATCAGAGAAGTGCCCAGAGTAACGGTGCTTCAGGGCAGAAGGACTCTGGCCAAAAAGGCGATGGTGGTTAAGGATGGGCGTTTGCAGGATTTCTGGATGGAACTGCCCCGAAAATTTTCACCGATGAGCATCAAAGTCGTGGTGGTGGCGCCTATCCGCGGTCTGGGCCTGGTAACCGGTGTCAGAACGCTCAAACAAATATACGATAACGAACAGGTCGCCCCTCCAAAGAGCGATAAACCATCGGTAAGCACTATTCCATGGCGCCGACCAACCAAGAAGCCCACCAGGCCGGTAGTAAAACCCAAACCCTCCAAACCGTCGTCAAAACCCTCCAAACCATCGCTATTTGACCCCGATCCCAAACCGGTGGTCGACCCGAAACCCGACCCGACAACCCCTACGGTAAAACCTAAACCCAAACCGGTAAAACCCAAACCCGTAATTGATAATGAGACCAAAGCCCAGAAGCTGATGAAACTGTCTGCGAGTTACGAAAAACTAAACTTGCACGACAAAGCGATCGAAATGCTCAAAAAGATTGTTAAGAAGTACCCGAAAACCAAAACAGCAATCATCGCCCAGGAACAGTTAACCGCCGAGGGGCTGTAACGGCAAGTTATCAGTTATCAGTTATCAGTGATCAGTGATCAGTAATCAGTGATCAGTAACGACAACGGCAGTAACGGCAGTAACGGCAGTAACGGCAGTAACGGCAGTAACGGCAAACGGCAGTAACGACAAACGGCGAACGGCACCATCGCAGATCAGACTGTGATGTTACTGTTCGCCGTTGTCGTTGCCGTTACTGATCACTGATCACCGATCACTGACCACTGCGCCGTTACGCCGTTGTCGTTGTCGTTACTGATCACTGATCACCGATCACTGACCACTACGCCGTTACGCCGTTGTCGTTGTCGTTGCCGTTACTGATCACTGATCACTGCTTACTGCAAACTCGCCGTTACGCCGTTGCTTGCATCAGTTCGATTGGTGCGGTGTCTTCCATGATGAAGGCGATCGTGAGTCCGGGGAACACTTCGAATGGCTCGATCAGGACGTTTTTGCCTTCGATCGCGGTTTTGATATCGTCCACCATGAACGCCGCATGGGGATGTTCCTGTAGTTCTTTGGGCATGGGGCTGTCGGCGTCGAAGCGAAGCCATTCAATCTTATATTCCGAGGCTTCGGGGTCTGTGTAGAAAAGCTTTCCGCCTTCCATGTACTCTTCGCCTTCGTGCGTCTCAGTGGTGGGGATTCCAATATGGTGAAATTTCATGCTACTGCTCCTGATGGGTTAGAACGTTTAGAATTTTGATGTTTTTTATATTAGAACTAGAACTTAACGTTCGGGTTGGTGAATCTCAAGCCCTCATTATCGTGGAAAGTTGCGTATTCGGTGACTATGGCGCCTTGCGGTCCGCCGAGCATGAAGTGCATCGCTTCGGGTCGGTTCAGCGTGTCAACTTCGCCGATCGGAACTTCTTTAACTTGTTTTGCGGTTATGAAGTCGGTTTGGCTGGCGGGGGTTTGAACCGGGCAGGGGACGGTTTCGTCGCCTTCTGCGAAGGTGTATATCATACCGTTGCGTACTTGCCAGCTTTCCATTTTCGCGGCTACATCACCTGCGGGAACGTGTGAGTGTTCTACGATCATTTGTCCGGGCAGCAGGAAGATTTCGTGACCGAAGTACTTATGCACCGGGTCGTTAACCCAGAATATGCCCGCCATTCCGGCGCCTGTGAAGTCGCCCAGACCGAAGTCGGTCGCCCACATTTCTGCGCGTAGTTTATCGGTCACCGGGTAGTTGAAAGACTCCATCATCGCAAAATATGCGTCTCGGGCCTTTTCGACTTGGAACTCACCGTCGGCGTTGTAGAAGTCATTGTTGTTAAGTTTCATGCTTGTAGTCCTTGAATCTGGCTTGCGTGTTGTGGCGTTATTCCCTATTATTAGCCCTTTATCGCTCCGGCGGCTCGCGACGGGGTGATGGGTACTGGAATTGATTTTCAGTATATGAAAAGCGTTTTAGCATGACAACACCTAACTGGAAAGGCGAATCTTATGGCTATGAAGAAGTTTCTTAACGACCCGGCGAACATTACATCCGAGTTGCTTGACGGTCTGTGCACCGCGTTCTCAGACAAACTTACTCTCGTCGACGAGAAGCTCGTCTGCCGCGCCAACGCCAAAGCCGAAGATAAAGTCGCCATCGTAACGCTCGGCGGCGCCGGACACGAGCCCGCTCTGCAGGCGTTCGTCGGCGAAGGCCTTGTAGACATCAGCGTAGTGGGCGACATTTTCGCAGCCCCCAACGGACCGAAGGTCTTCAAAGCCCTGCAAATGATGAACCGCCCGGCAGGCGTACTGTTCGTAGTGCTGAACCACGCAGGCGACGTGCTGAATGCAAACATCGCCATGGAAATGGCTGAAGACGCCGGACTCAACGTCAAGATGATCCTCACACACGAAGATATCGCACCCGGCGCCGATACGCCGATCGAAGATCGTCGCGGACTCGTCGGTTGCGTACCGCTGTACAAAGTCGCCGGCGCCGCAGCCGAAGCAGGCAAGAGCCTCGACGAAGTCTACGCAATCGCAGAACGCTTCAACGACAACATGGCCACCCTGGCCGTTGCGATGACCGTAGCAACCCACCCGCAGAACGGCGCCGAAATCGGCGACATCGCTGACGACGAAATGGAAATCGGAATGGGTCAGCACGGTGAAGCCGGAACCGGCCCGTGCAAGATCATGACCGCAGATGACACCGCCAAGACAATGGTCGAACGCCTGATGGCTGCGATCAAAGTAACCAGCGGCGACAAGGTCCTGCTGACGATCAACGGTTCGGGCGCCACGACGCACATGGAAATGTTCCTGATCTACCGTGCAGCCAGAAAAGTTCTCGCAGACGCCGGTATCGAAACTGCATGCTCGATGGTAGGCGAATACCTGACCGTGCAGGAAATGGGCGGTTTCCAGATGTTCCTGGCCAAGATGGACGACGAACTGATCGACCTGTTCAAGGCCCCCTGCGATGCGCCTTACTGGACCGTAAGATAAGTTTAAACACACGAGGTAATACGAAAAATGGCTGATACGATTAATGCTGACAATATGCTTGCAATGCTGCAGGCCGCAATAGCGACTATTCGCGAAAACGAAGAGATGCTGAGCAATCTCGACGCCGCAACCGGCGATGGTGATCACGGCGCGGCGATGGCGATGGCTGTTGGCGCTGCCGATAAAGCTATCACCGAGTGGGACAAGGCTTCGATCAAAAGCCTGCTCCACGGAGTCGGTTGGGGCATGATGTGCATCGACGGCGGGTCCACCGGACCGCTCTGGGGCTCGCTGTTTGTGGGCATGAGCAAAGGCGCCGGCGAAGCCGACACGCTCGATAGCGCCGCATTGGCGACCGCGTTCGAAACTGGGCTCGAAAAGCTTCAGAAGCAGTCAAAAGCCGTCGTCGGCGACAAGACTATGATGGACGCGCTGATCCCCGCAGTCGGAGCTATCCGCACCGCTGCAGACGCTTCTGCGAGCGTTAATGACGCAATGGCTGCCGCTGCGACCGCAGCAGCCGACGGCGCGGCGGCGACCACCGACATGGTCGCCAAGTTCGGACGCGCCCGCAACCTGGGCGACCGCGTTCTTGGTCATGTTGATCCGGGCGCGACGTCTATGTCGCTACTGTTCAAAGCATTCAGCGAGGCCCTGTAGGTCTCGCTCGATTAGTAGATAGATAACAAGGAAAAGAAAAATGGCTGATCTAGATGGCGTTACCGGCGAAGACAATGCCGCAGGTTACGGGATAGGTATTCCCGTTGAAACTAAACCGTACTTCCTCAAGGGTTCAAATAACCTTGGTTGGGGAATGCAAGACCGTTTGTCGCGCATGTTCTGCCCGAAGTCCGGGAAGACCGTTATGTTGGCGTTCGACCACGGATACTTTATGGGACCAACATCGGATCTCGAACGTATCGACCTGGCGATTCGTCCGCTGGCTGAGTATGCAGACGTGCTGATGTGCGCCCGCGGAGCTCTGCGAGGATGCATCCCGCCGACGTACAACAAGGCGATCTCGCTGCGATGCTCAGGTGGAATCTCGGTGCTGACCGAACTCAGTAACGAAGTTATCGCTGTGAACATCGAAGACGCTGTGCGGCTGAACGCTTCGGCGATGGCGATCCAGGTGCACATCGGCGGACAGTACGAACGCAATACTATCGATAACCTCGTTCGCACCGTTGACGCGGGCATGAAGTACGGCGTGCCGACGCTTGCCGTCACCGCAGTAGGCCGCGAAATGGTTCGCGACTCACGCTACCTCGGCCTCGCGACGCGAATCTGCGCCGAAATGGGCGCCCAGTTCGTCAAGACCTACTATTGCGACGAAGGCTTCGAAAAAGTCACCGCAGCTTGCCCCGTCCCGATCGTTATCGCAGGCGGAAAGAAACTGCCCGAACTGGACGCACTGAAAATGTGCCGCCGCGCAATCGACGAAGGCGCACTGGGCGTAGACATGGGACGAAACATCTTCCAGTCTGAAGCTCCGATCGCTATCTTGAAAGCCGTTCGAGCCGTAGTACACGAAAACGAAACGCCCGAAAAGGCCTTCGAAATGTACGAAACGCTGAAAAACGAACAATAAACCCCGCAAGGGCTCGTTAGTATTTCTGATAACTAACCTAACAGACCCGTAAGGAGCAATAATGAGTTTTAAACAGTTTTTCCCGATTTCCGTTGGCGTCGCCATCCTGGCGTTCTTCCTGGTGCTGATTAACCTCGGCGCTTCAAAATGCCCCAACCATGGTCAGTATTTCCAACTATGGGTCGCGTTCCAGACATGGGCGATGTACTTCATGGCCGGTTGCACGATCATGGGCGGAGTGAAAGTGTTCCTCGGATATATTGGCGGTATTACAGCTTCGATAGGCGTTCTGGCGCTCAACGCCGTGCTGACGAAAGTAATTGGCGCAGATATGGCGTTGCCCGTTGCGGTTCTGATCCTCGTGATTCCGATCATCTGCTTCGAACGCGTACCGATGTTTGATTTCATCCCCGCGTGGTTTGTAGGTTCGGGCGCCTTCTTCGCCCTTATCACAATACGCGGCCTGGGACCAGTGGGCGTCGCTCACTTTGAAGCGATGGGCGCAGAATTGTTCTCATGTGCCATCGGCATCTGCTTCGGTATCGTCACGGTTATCCTCCGCGGTAAGTACGAAGCTTCGCTGAAGCTCGATGCGCCCGCAGAAGACGGCGAATAAGACGAGTTGATTTAGTCTATTAATCAATGCCCGCAGCAGCAATGTTGCGGGCATTGTTATGCGCGGAATTTTGCGCCACAACGGCACCGCGGCGACACGCCGCGGCTCTGTCCAGACGCGCAGTAACGATA
>JABGPF010000298.1 GCA_018645065.1 Phycisphaerales bacterium | reverse complement strand
GTAGTCACTGATCCGAAAGTAGTCTCACGTTTTCAACCAGTCGCCTTCATGTCGGCGTAGTCCATGATCTTCTGAAACTCACCCAGCATTGCAGGTTCTGATTGTGACAGGAAGCGGAGCACGAGTTTCCACCGTTGACTGTCCGAATACCACCCACCCAGCACCCTCAGCAGTAGACTCTGACCGAAAACAGTTGATTCACAGAGGCTCTGCTGTCATAATACCTCACCAGATTATGGACTAAGCAATCCGTAGAGAGAGACTATGTATAAGATGAACATCGGCATCGAAAAACAGACGAATGGTATCAAATGTGCGTCGATATTGGTATCAAATGGCATTCAAATGGTATCAAATACGGCTTGTTTGGTCCCGGGCGGTAATTGCCGTAATGTGTTGTAAAATAATAGTTTGCGCCCGTAGCTCAGCAGGATAGAGCGCCGGTTTCCTAAACCGGAGGCCAGAGGTTCGAGTCCTCTCGGGCGTAGTTTTAACTGCTTGTTTCGCCTGTGTTTGTGTGAGGTGGGGCGGATTGGGGGGTTGGGGTGTTCAACCGTTTGTTCTACCGTTTTGTGCCCGGGTTGAGATTGGGGTTTGATGAACTTATTCTGGTTGGATGAATACTTTTTTGGGCTTTAGGAATTGTCCGTCCGGGGTGGGCAGTAGTTTGGCTAGGGCGATCAGTCGGCCGGTTTGGTCGGTTACTGCTATTTCCGGGGTGGGGGATTCCACCTCATCGGCCAGTTCGATTGTCTTGCCCATTGCGATCAGATTTTTGTTCTCGGGGTTTAGCGGGATTTTGGTCAGGGCGTCCAGGGCTGTGATGGGGGGGATGATGTCGCCGGTTGGGTCTACGGTGTCCAGATCTATTGCGTTGTCGAGCGTGAACTTTCCTATCGCCGTTCGTGTCAGGCTGCTGCAGTAGGCGCCGGTTCCGAGCTTTTCGCCGATGTCCCTGGCCAGTGATCGGATGTAGGTTCCGGCGCCGCAGGAAACTTCGATCGTGAGGTTTGGGTAATCGTACGCGGTCATGGCGATGTCGTATATGTTGACCTTGCGCGGCGGAAGGTCGAATTTCTGACCGGCACGGGCGAGGTTGTACGCACGCTGACCGTTAACGTGTATCGCCGAATGGGCCGGGGGTATCTGGTCGATCGTCCCGACAAACGTTTTCAGGACGCTTTGGATCTCGGCGGCTTGGGGCGTTGGGGCATTTGGCAATTCGGTGATTTCGCCCTGGATATCGTGCGTGTCGCTTGTCGCGCCAAGTGTGATCCCTGCGCGATATCCCTTGGTCTGCTGTTGGACATAGTCGGCCAGGCGAGTGGCGGGGCCCAGGCATACCACCAACACGCCGTCTGCGAACGGGTCAAGCGTTCCGGCGTGACCGACTTTTTTCTTTCGCCCGCCGACGAGTCTCCGCACCCTGGCTACTACGTCGAAACTGGTCGGCCCGACGGGTTTGTTAATGTTGAGCAGTCCGAACATTTTTACCTGGCCACCGCTGGAGCCAACAGCTTTTTCATGCCCTGAGCCAGTGCATCACCGATCAGGAAGTAACTTTCGGCGTTACCGCACCAGTGGTGACCGTGCCCGGTGTTGGGCGACTCCTTGGCCGGGCGGGCGAACTGTGCGGTCTTTACGAATATTACGTTGCCCTTGAACTCCGCCGGTTTGGCTGCGTTGGCCTGGGCGGTGCGAATGGCGGCCATGTTTCCGCGGTTGGCCTTCTCGCCGCCGTTGCCCAACTCGCCGATCACTACCGGAAGTTTGGGGATTTTGAACTCTTTCCGAACGTCCTTTATCAGGTTTATCAGGTTCTTTGTGTACTGCGGGATTGCTTCTTTTGTGCACATGTCGTTCCAGCCCTGGAACCATACGAACCCGGCGATTTCGTATCCCTGTCCGGCGTAGTCGGGGAAGAGCTTTTTCAGGTTGCCCAGCGTATTGCGTACCTGTGCGATCATCTTGGTGTAGTAGGGGCCTGTTTGTCCGTCGCTGCTTGGCGGGCGAAAGTCTTTGTACAAGCTCTTGCCGCCCCAGGCGGTTTTGATAAGCAGCACCTGCTCGTCGTACATGTCGCCGATCACGTGTCCGAACTGAAGTTCCGGGCCCATGTGAGCCTTCCCGCCGTAACCGGTGTATCCGATTGTCAGTGGGCCGATTTTGTGCCCGGCCCGTTCGGTCTGGAATGAAACCCATACGTCCTTACGTTCGACCCACTTACCGGACTTGTCCTTCAGGTGAGTGTAGCGTTTGGCCAGCGGTGAGTGCTTCATCGAGTGGACCAGATTGCCCTTCCCGCCATTGTAGTATTTGGCGTGGTCCATCGCGACGACACCTTGTCCTTCCATGTTCGACTGGCCGGCAAGGATGAAAACTTTGATTGGTTTAGTTTTTTTTGCGTCGGCCGCTCGAACCGATGACGCCATCGCTAACATCGTTGCTGCGATACCGATAAGGATGATTCGCTGTTTCATTGCTGCTCCTGCTGAGGTAGTGGGGCGTTGAATTCCAGGAGCTAGTGTCGCTTTATTTGGCGGCAGTGTCAATCATTTGCCTATCATAACGACGGGCTTGGTTGTCGGCGCTTGGTGTTTTTTTTGGGGTGAATTTAGGCATTTCAGGCGTTTTTTGTGACGAGGCTCATGTTCTCGACTCGATTTTGCCGATGAGTTGTCTTACCGCAATAGCGGTGGGAAGAGGACCCGGCGATGATGAACACAAACTATACAGCTCAGCAGACTGCTCCTGTGCAGCGGATGAGACATTTTTTCACGCTGGATGAGGCCAATAACGCATTGGTGCTTGTCAGGCGGATAGTTGCCGACGTTGTGGGGCATTACGGTAAGTTGATCGAAGTTCACGAGACCGTTGAGGCCCTTGAGACGGCCGGTCTTTTCGGGCAGATTGAGCATGCACGTGAAGAATTAGTGCTCACTGCCGACAAAATCCGCGTCTGCCTTGAAGAACTCGAAGATGTCGGCGTTGAACTGTGCGACTGGGAGCTGGGTATAATTGACTTCCCTGCGATGATGGATCGTCGTGAAGTACGCTTCTGCTGGCGTGCCGGCGAACCGCGCGTGACGCACTGGCACGAGTTGGAATCATGCCATCTCGGTCGCTATGAAGTCGTGAACCACCATGGTGCTGGTCGCAGCGTTTCAGCAACGCGATAAAACCACCGCCCAGGTCCGCTAATTTTCAATCAACGCCGCCGGTTTACGCCGCGCGGCGTGTTGTTTTTACGGTTCTTGCGGCGGGATTGATGCGTGCCTGTCCATCGCGAGTTTTCCGCGGATCGATTCGAGCATTTGCGACTGCTTTCCGATGCGCCCCACCAGCAATGACAGCGGTTGGCGGCGGTGGTCACGGAATGTGATTATGATCCGCCCGAACCCGAACAGGCGTTCGAGGAAGTCGCCGGTGTCTACTCGGGTGGAGTATTCTTCTCGCGACACCTGCTCTCCGGTTTCTGTAGGCCCGGTTTGGATGTTCATGTAGTTCGGCGTGATTGCGACGTAGTAGAACAATCCTCGCAGGTACGATATCAACACAGCCATCGAGAACAGGCCGGCGATCAGCAGGTAGCCCATCCAGTCGACCTCGATACCGATATGACGCAGCGAATGAACGAACGACTCGACCCAGCCCATGAAGTGCAGCCAGAGGAACATCGCCACAACGCAGAGTATCAGGATAAGCAGCACTTTTATGCTGACTTCGTATTCGTCGACCAGGAAGTTTATGGCGAATATTGTGAACCATACTCCTCCGATAACCGGGACCATTGAGTCGGTCAGGACGTCCATCTGGACGAGTCCCATCGCGAGGCTCGCCAGCAGCGACATGATTATCGTGGGCACGTAGAGGACTTTGCGGCTCCAGTCGAACGTGACGAGCCATTCGTTGATATCCGGATCTTCTTGCAACTGCTTACCGACGCGCAGACGCGTGCGGATAGTTTTTTTCAGCATGAAGAACGTGAGTATCCCGCCGCCCAGTACGAGGAACGGAACTGCGAAAACGATAATTTTAGATAGTGGCCACATCAGCATATCCTTTCACTGTGTCAGCACAGGTACTATTGCCCGCGATCAATATCTATGATTCTTACGTTCCTGGCGCAATTGTCAAGAGCCTGATGTGTCAGAAGTTCCGTAGTATGTCTCGACCTGCAGGCCCGGGACGCCTTTTCGGATTGCTTCGGCCAGTGCGTCCAGGTGTTCGTTCGGCAGGGCGGTCACCGAATCGCTGGACGGTTTGCGAGCCACGGTGTGAAGTTGGAGCACGCTGATCTGACCGCCCGAGGCGAGAATGTCCCTTAATCGCCCGCAATATGCGTCTATTTCCGCTGGCGGCGGATCCGAGCCGTCTATGCGGAACATCAGCGTTTGGATAACCACCGGACGCGATTTCGCGACTTGCGTTATTTCGCTGACAATTTTATCGAGCGTAATTCCGCTCACGGGGCGATTTACGAGTTGGAAAAATTCTTCGGTGCCCGCGTCAAGTTTCGCCCATATTTCACCATCGTTGCAATCGAGTATCGGAAGGGCACGCTGGAACTGGGGCGAGCCCAGGCGAGTTGAGTTGGTTATCACAACGAGTTTAACATCGCTGCAACCGCAATCGTTTCGCGCTTTGGCGGCGGTCTCGACGGCAAGGTCGAACTCCTTGGCGCATGTCGGTTCACCGTCGCCGCTGAAGGCGATATCGTTGATCCGTCGCATGTGCACCGGTGTTCTGACGAATCGCGGTTCGGCCCATATTCGCCCGTTTTGGGCCTCTTCCAACGCAAGGTGCAGTTCGTCGTGCAGAATCGCCAGATGAACCTCGCTGAGCCCCCGGCCGCAGGATCGATCGATCTGACAGTACAGACATCCGAACGTGCAGCCCTTGTCGGGGTTAATGTTCACCCCAATGCTAAGGCCCTTGGCGCGTCGGGAAATTACGGGGTAGACGTAGAGGCAATCACGCCATTGTCGGCGATGATCGGTGACTACGTCGGCTTCGGGATGGTCGTTATTATTGTTCACGCACCCATTATAGCCCGACTATCGCTGAGAGTTCAAATTACAACTTGAGCGATCCGTTTTTCAGTTGATATGAACAAACAAGCCGCCCAACAGCCATCGGCTGTGGGGCGGCTTGAAGGAATCGAGTCGAGCCCGCTTTATTACAATCCTGGCGGGGGTTCAAAAGGCATCTTTCCGATGCTGCCTGCCATTCTTAATCCATCTCCGGTGGGCCGCTTCTTCCAATTACAGTATATACTATAATCGCGAATCGGGCGTCGAATTCTCACAAAAATCTTCGTTTTTTTTACAAATTTTTCGGGTGATTTTGGCCCGTTATTTTTGCGGTTCGGAGGCCCCAAGGCTGAACGTGAATTTGCGCGTTATTCGCTTGTCGCCGGGTGAGTCCAGCGGCACGCTGTAAGTTATTTCCCACGTGCGGGATTCGGTGTTGTAGTCGCACTGGTGGTGGGTTACGACACGCCGCTTGTCGCCTTCAATCAACTCAAGTTTCGGGGCCTTGTAGTCGCTCAGGCCCGAGATGGTTATTGGCGCATAACCAAGCCCGCCGGTTATTGAGAACTCCGCCCGGTTATTGTCAGCAATGATCATAGTCGGCCTGAGGCGGGACAATTTGCCCTGTGTGACTTTCACCGCAAGATCATTTCCAATCGCCTCGCGACTGATCATCCGCCACGTGTCGGCGTGCTTGGCCAGAGCAGCGCGGAGGTTTGCGTTGGGCCCGTAATAGTCTTTGGCGTATTGCGGGACCACAACGTGCTCGACCACCGCTTCAACGTAGTCGCCGCTCAGCAGTTTCGTAACACCAGGCGGGGGGACAATATCTATCAGCGACGTGTCTCGCCCGCGAGCTTTAGCTCCCCGTTCCGCCGCCCAGGGCGCCGCTGTCTTACCGCCGAGTTTCGCCTCCCAACGCCGAATGATAATCCCGCGATTCGCCCAGGCGCCCTGGTCGTCTTGGCGCCTGACGGCTTGGTGCATCGACACCCACGGAATACGCCCGGTGAGCTTTTGCGGTTTGGTCTTGTAGACCCCTCCGCCCCAACTGGCGTCCCACTGGCGCTTCAAGCCCGTCTCGTTGCCGATGCCGAGTTTCTTCTCACCGGTGTAGCTGTAATTGTCGCCTCCGCACTGGAACAGCACCAGGCGTTTGAATTCCGTTGGCTTGCGGACATCGTAGCGGAAACGATATACCCCGCGCGTGATGTCGTCGCTGCGGTAGAGGCTTGCGGTGTATTGCAAGTCGATATTACCGTTGTGTGTTCTGCCCGCGTAAGTCGCTTCGGTGAGTACGGGGCAGTTGCGCCGGTGCAGCGTTCTCATTCGCGAGTTGTACTGCTTGGCGCCCGATGGGTCGTAGTAGACCAGGAAATCGGCGCCTCCGACGTTGTGTGTCCATCCCCATTTGCGTTTTGGCTTGTTGCCCATTGAGTAGACCATTAGCGGTCGCGTGTCGAGAACGGCTCCGCCGCGCTGCCCCTGGTCAGGCTCGAAGCAGAGAGATTCCCCCCACGACCCGAGCGCCGCTTCCTCCCAGAGCTGATTGTTGCCCCATCCTACGAGGCACAATTGCGCGTGCGAAGCGGCCGGCACGCC
>JABGPF010000297.1:1682-6645 GCA_018645065.1 Phycisphaerales bacterium | reverse complement strand
CGACAGGTTCCGAGCAGTCTGTCTGTCAGGTCACGATCCATTTTCCTCTGCCCAATGTCATTAGCGCTATTCCGAGCGGAGCCGAGGCATAACGCTTGTTGAACTGAGCCGTAGCGCCGAGCGGCGGGGTCTTTAGGCGTCTCCGGCGTTCCCCGACGCGTATATTGTAGTGCTCGAATGGTCCTCGCACCAGGAGCTTCGGGAAGTCGGACCGCGCCGACCGGGCCGCTGGTCTGTCCGGGACGGTCGCGGAGAAGCCGCCGAGGGGCGGGCGGGATCGACGGCTTGGGGGAGCGCATATGCGCGGGTTGGTCCCATGCTGCCCCCCGCATTTTGGTAGAGCCCGGACCCGGGCGCGCCCGCGACACCCGCAGCAAGACCACCGACTACCAAATCATCGCCGACGCCGGATTCCCCCGCCAGGACATCCCCCGCGCCAATCCCCCCGTCCGCGAGCGCCACAACCAGATGAACGCCATGCTCAAGGCCGCCGACGGCACCGCCTCGCTCTTCATCCACCCCCGCTACAAGACGCCCCTACGCGGCCTGGAGACCGTCAAGCTCAAGCCCGGCGCCCAATACGTCGAGACCGAGACCCGCGAGCAACACGTGACCACCGCCCTCGGCTACCCCGTGACCCGTCTATCCCCGGCCCGGCGGTACGTCGAGCGCGGGAAGAGTCACTGGAAGTAGAGGGGGCAACGACCAAGTTCACCGGGCTGGCGGACCAACGCCAGTGAACGTGGAAAGACCAAACAACGTGAACGAAGGAACTGACGCCGAGGAACCAACATGCGAGCCAACTCCGGCGGAACGCCTTGTCAGGTGGCGCCAGACAAGTCGAGCCATGTTTCATCTTTCCAAGTTCTTCACGATCTCGCGGTAGCGGGCTGTGGCCAATTCGGACGGGTGCCCCTTCGCGCAGAACGACAGGTCGGAGAGCTTCCTGTTCGGGCGTTCAACGACGACACGGCCGCGCGCGTCGAGCTTGGATTGGAGAAGCCCGAGGGCCTCCAGGTAGCGGGGGTCGTCCTTGGCGTGGTCATAGAAAGACAGGACGTAGACGTAGTAGAACAGGTTGTAACGCAGGAACGGGTACTCAACCTGCATGAAGAGCGTGCCGATTCCGAAGTGACAGGGCCCCATCGGGCGTCTGACCACCCAATGGTTCAGGAGCGATTCGACGGCCCTGTCGAGACACGGGTTCTTGTTGACATGCTCGGTGAAGCGAAAGACATCCAGTACCGGGAGCGTAACACCGGGGTTGGAGAATTCGGTTTCCGGTCCTCGCCCGTAGGAGAACTTCTTGCAGCGCCATCCGCCGTCGCTGTGCTGCGTTTCGAGGAGGCCAGCGAGCGTCTGCTGCAGTCTCCGGTCGCTGGCCTGGCCGAATCGACACAACACTCTGGCCGCCGCAGCCGTATAGCATGGATAGAGCGTTCCGCTTGGCGCCAGGCGATACCGCCCGTCGTCCCGCCATGCGCCACGGATGAGCTGAAGGGCTCCGCGAATCGCCTCGTGAGACCGCGCCACCTTCAGTTCGTGGAGGATAAGAAGGGACGTGAGAGTGCTGAATGGGTCGCCCACACCGAGCCGACCCTCGGCGCTGGCCCAGTAATCAGCGCCGTTGTCATACCGGCGGGCAAGAACGGCCTCGACGTCGGGGATGTACTTCTTGCTCACCACTTCGGGCTCCTAAATTCGGGAAACACCCTCAATTTCTCGGCAACATGATCGAGGGTGTCATGCAACTTCGAGTTTGAGTTTCTTGCCCAGGGCGTGTGCGAATTTTTCGAGCGTTGACAGTTTGATATCTTCAGCATGGTTCTCGATTCGGGAGATAGCTGTTTTCTTCGTATGCATGCGGGCGGCAAGGTCCTCTTGAGTCATGCCCGCTGCTTCCCTGGCCTGCTTGAGCATAACACCGATCTTGAACTGCTCGTATCCGGAATCAAAATCCTTCGCGAATTTGGGGTCGCTGTTTTTTCGCTTCCGTATATATTTCTTCACATCACTCATTTCTTCTTCCTTACAAAGTAATCATTCTTTCGCTCTTCGGCTAGACTGATTGCATGTTAACCTACGTGTTAACCAAGACAAGGAGAAAATGAGAACAGAGCACCGTTAGACGTCAAGCGTAAACGCGGTGAGATGCGTTTGACTCCGCTGTATAGAATGTAATATCAAACTTGAACGGATGGGGTCAGTTTTTCAGTTTTCGGTTTTCGGTAGCGGAACGGCGCTAAGCCGCAAGCGGCGGAGATGGCGAACGGTAACATCACCGGTGTGCGAGGTATTATTCTGTCATTGGTATTTTTTGTGAAACAGGTGTTTATGAGTATTTCGTTGCGTCTGTTGGGCCTTGGCGCAACCAGCGTTGTTTTTGAGCAGGTGATCAGGTGAGCAGTAGACCGCAGGAGAACTATTGAGTTATTGAGTGAGTTAGAGATTCAAATCTTGCCGTTGTTTTTTCACCTGTTCTCCTGTCAACTGTTCTCCTGCTCTGTGCGCGGGCAATTTCCGACAGGAAATTGCCTCGCACAACACCACCGCTTCCTCGGAAGTTATTATTGATATGTATCTCGCGAAGTGATATTAACCGATTGTGCGGATACTGATTCGTCCTGAGCAATATAAGAGGAAACAAATGAAAACTTTCAAAGTCGCTTTGATATCGTTGGTGCTGTGTGGGGCGAGCGGGCTTGCTTTCGCGCAAGAAAAGAAGATGACGTTCGATAAGCTTTTTGGCAAGAAAGCACCTGCTATCCAGAAGCGCGGCGTGCATATGGACCTCAAGGGTCTGCCCCCAACGGCGGACCGGTTTGTTCAGTTGCTGAAGATTTTCGCGGCCGCCAGGTATAATGTCGTTCTGATCGAATGGGAGGATTCGTTCCCCTGGACGGTGGACAAACGCTTCCGCAACTCGGCGGCCTACACGCCTGATGATATTCGGCGTTTTCAGAAGGTCGCCAGGGAATTGAAGCTTGAGTTGATCCCGCTGGTGACCTGCCTGGGCCACATGCAAACGCCCCTGAGCGTGCCTGGGTACGAGAAGCTTCGTGAAGTTCCGGACAACTCGGGATGTTTGAATCCGCTTGCCCCCGGGTCGCGTGAGTTGATCCAGGGCATGGTCGACGACGTCCTGAAGCTCATGCCCGATGTTAAGCATTTTCATCTGGGCGGTGATGAGGCATGGCAGTTGGGCAAGAATCCCAAATCGAAGGCCTTTATCGAAAAGCACGGTAAGGGAGCGCTGTACCTCCATCATGTAGAGCCCATTCTCGACAAGCTTAACGCGCGAAAAATTCGTCCGATCCTGTGGCACGACATGATGCGCGACTGGGACAGCAAGGCCCTGAGATCGCTTGCCAAAAAGAGCGACCTTATGACGTGGGGTTATGGCGGGGATCCCGAAACTATGAAGGACCACTGTAATACGGAGATTATCAAGCGGTTCGTTGAGCATGGGATTGTCCTGTGGGGCGCGACGGCGTACAAGGGCGCCGAAGGGTACAATGTTGATCTGCCCGACATCCCCGAACGTGCAAAAAATGCAAAGGCATGGACTCGCGTCGCCCGGGGCTTTAAGTACAAAGGGCTCGTCGCCACCGCCTGGAGCCGCTATGCAGTAGACACAGTTCAGTGCGTTCCGATTGATTCGGCGCTGGATTCGCTGATAAATGTCGGCGTTATTTTGCATGACGGCGCAGAACCCGTTGGCGGCATAGAAGCGTGCATCGACGCTCTGGCCGAACTGGGTGAAAAGAAACGCTTTGAGGCATGCAAGAAGGCGATGACCCGACTTGCCAATACCCGCAAGGGCGGATGGGGACTGGTTCAGCAGGTTCGCGAGCAGCTTGCGTTGTGCGAAATCGATCCTCGCCGCACCAGCGCACGCAACCGAGTGGAGGGCCTGAAGAAGCTGAAATATTTATATTGGACCGTCGGCAAGGCAGAGCGAATCGGTGATGAAATGCGAAAAAGTTTTGATGGACTCATGCCCAAAGTTTTCATCGAAGAGTACATCACCACAAGAGTTACGCCGCTCAGAGAAGAACTAGACGCACTGACCGCCAAAGCCGAAAAGTTGAAGTAACACGGTGCTAGAGGAATATATGATGACATCGAGACAGCGGATAGATGCGGTTCTGCAGGGCAAGGAGCCCGATGTGCTGCCGGTGGATTTTGGCGGCGGATTTCAGACGGGCATGCATGTGAGCGTCGTATATCAGTTGCGACAGGCCCTGGGGCTCGACAAGCCCGGGACGCCGGTGAAAGTTGTCGAAGTCTACCAGATGCTCGGTGAGGTCGCCCCGGACCTACAAGCCGCACTTGGTGTTGACACCACTTGTCTGGCGGGTACCGGGACTATGTTCGGGTATCCGGCGAGAGAGTTCAAAGAATGGGAAATGTTCGATCACACGCCCGTGCTCGTGCCCGTTGATTTCAACACCGAATGCGAACCGGACGGGAGCTTGCTCCAGTATCCGGAAAATGATCAGAGCGTACCGGCCAGCGGCGTGATGCCGGCCGGCGGGCACTTCTTCGACGCAATCGTACGACAGAAACCGATCGAAGAAGACCAACTCGACCCCGCCGATAATCTCGAAGAATTCGGTCCGATCACAGAAGATGAACTTGGCTGGTACGCCGCCGAGGCCGATCGCCTGTTTAACGAAACTGACCAGGCGCTGTTCTGCACGTTCGGCGGCCTGAGTTTTGGCGATATCGCCCTGGTCCCGGCGACATTTCTGAAGGACCCCAAAGGGATTCGCGATCTCGAAGAATGGTACGTGAGCACCGCGATGCGGCCGGACTATATCAGCGCCGTTTTCGACAAGCAGGCCTATATCGCAATCGAGAATCTCAAGCGTCTGCACGAGGCGGTGGGCGAGAAAATATCGGTGATCCAGACCAACGCCACCGATTTCGGTATGCAGAGCGGACCGTTCATGTCGCCGGG
>JABGPF010000297.1:0-1672 GCA_018645065.1 Phycisphaerales bacterium | reverse complement strand
GCGAATTGTACAAGCCGCACCAGAAACGCCTCCACGATTGGATACACGAAAACACGTCCTGGAAAACATTCATGCACTGCTGCGGCGGGATTGAACCGTTGCTGGATGACATAATCGAAGCGGGTTTTGATATTTTGAATCCCGTGCAATGCTCGGCCTGCGGTATGGCGCCAAGGGAGCTCAAGAAGAACTACGGGCGCCGTATTGTCTTCTGGGGCGGAGGGGTCGATACGCAGAAAACTCTACCGTTCGGAACCCCCCAAGAGGTCAGAGAGGAAGTAAAACAGCGAATCGATATCTTCGCCGAAGGCGGCGGGTTCGTTTTCAATACGATACACAACGCAGTAGCCAACATCCCGCTGGAAAACGCCATAGCGATGTTTGAAACAATACGTGACTATCGATAGGAATTTGTCTTCGGAATTAAGCGGGCATCGGTGTCCGGTTCGGCTTTGAGAATTCAAGGGGACGTCGGGGCTTTTTCGCTATCTGGAGTGTTCCTAAGACGTTACAGGCGTAAAATATCGACCATATCCAATTATTTTACTTTTTTCTCCAAAACAGGTTGACTCGCTACTGTATGGGTGTTATCATACAGTCATAGTATTTAATGCATGGAGATCGACTCATGATTCATTTGCAAGTTAATCCAGGAAGCGGAATACCGATTTACCGCCAAGTGGTCGACCAGATACGGCAATACGTCGACTCAGAGCTCCTGTCTGCGGGAACTGAACTGCCTTCGGTTGGCAACATGGCTACATCGCTGGGGGTAAATCCAGCGGCGGTGGCTAGGGCTTACACCGAACTTGAGCAAGAGGACATAGTCGAAATGAACGTCCAAAAATGGGGTCAGGTGAATTTCCTGATCTCACGCATCGTTCATTTTTTCAGTAACGGCGAGTAAAAACAATGCTTCATTTGCAGATAAATCCAAACAGCGGCGTACCGGTTTACCGCCAGGTAATGGACCAGATCAAATACTATATCGCTTCTGGTTTGCTGGCCGCAGGGGAGCAGTTGCCTTCGATTCGCGCTCTGGCTACGTCGCTAGCGGTTAATCCCACTACTATCGTAAAGGCGTATACCGAGCTTCAGCACGCCGGCGCTGTCGAAATGAAACAGGGCAAGGGCGCATTTGTAGCTGAGTCTGTCGGAGGGCTGTCCGAAAAACAGCTCAGCAAGGCGCTTCAGCAACTGGCCAGGCAGTTGGCAGTAGAAGCCGCTCAAATGGGCGCCACATCGCAGCAAGTTATAGAAGCAGTACAGGAAGAACTCAAAAAGGTGCAACATGATTGATTCTCCGATAATAATCGAGGCCGAAAACCTCTCGAAAACATTCGCCGGCGGCGTGGCTGCGGTCAGCGGGCTGGACCTGCGCGTCCCCCAGGGCGTGGTCTACGGACTCGTCGGGCGCAACGGGGCGGGCAAAACAACGCTCATCCGCATGCTAATGGGGCTCCTCCGCCCCACCGGCGGCGAGGGGCGAATACTCGATCAGAATCTCTGGCAGAGCGCCCCATCGCACCGCCAGCGAATCGGATACGTCTCACAAATGCACAAAGCCCACGAGTGGATGACCACCTCGGAGCTATGCTGCTACCTGGCCCATTTTTACGAAAAATGGGACCAACCTTACGCACGCTCGCTGGCCAAACGCTTCGACATCCCA
>JABGPF010000296.1:3440-6688 GCA_018645065.1 Phycisphaerales bacterium | reverse complement strand
GACGACAATGCACACCCCGCCGATCTACACGCCCACCGAAGTAATAGTGGACGCCCGACCGGTCTACACGCGATCCACAACGCTGGTCTACCGGACCCTGCCTTGCCGCAGATACTACCCCAGACCCGTTATCAGAACAGGGCCGCGGATACTCGGGTCAGTACGCTATAGCAGCGGGAACTGGAGCTTCGGAATCGGGATTGGATTAGGAACCAGCCGACATCACAAAACCCCGCACCTGACCCACCGACGACCTATAACAACCAGCCACCACAGACCACACACCACGCCCAGAGTGACCACGCACCACAGACGACCCGTAACGACCAGCCACCACACACCACACACCACAAGCCGCACCACAACGCCAAGAGTAAGTCACACCACAGGTCGCTCCAGCAGCCGCATCACGATCCCGAGCCGAAGCCACACCACGGTTCGACCCAGCAGCCGCATCACGGTCCCGAGCCGAAGCCACACCACGGTTCGACCCAGCGTCCGCACCACGGTCCCGAGCCGAAGCCACACCACGGTTCGACCCAGCAGTCGCACCATAACCCCGAGCCTTAGTCGCACAACGGTTCGGCCCAGCAGCCGCATCATCACCCCAAGCCCCAGCCGCACAACGGTCCGGCCTAGCAGCCGCACCACAACCCCGAGCCCAATCCGCACTACGCTTCGACCCCCGACTCGCATCACGGCCCCGAGTCGAAGTCGCACAATGGTTGGGTCCAGCAGCCGCACCATAACCCCAAGCCCGAGTCGCACCACGGTTCGGCCCAGCAGCCGCACCACAACCCCGAGCCCAATCCGCACTACGCTTCGACCCCCGACTCGCATCACGGCTCCGAGCCGAAGCCGCACTACGGTTCGCACTCCGAGCCGCACCATAACCCCAACCCGCACAACGCTTCGACCCCCGACCCGCACCACACCCCCAAGCCGAAGCCGCACCACGGTTCGGCCTGCCCCGAGCAAACCGGTCAAGAGCAGCTCCAGCCGCAGCGTTACCAAGCCCGCGAGCAAGACTCCCTCTCGCTCCAGCGGCACGGCATCTAGCCGGATCGGTTTCCGCGGGCGTCGCAAGAAGTAGTCGGAAACTTAACATAACCCTTGCCTCCGCCGCACCGGCCAGATCGCATCGGCCTGTGCGGCGGTTGTTTATTTCCGCTCCGGCAGATAGTCTCGCCAGCCCCCCCCGACAGGTTTACAATAGGTTTACAATATAGCGTTTGTATACCTGATCCGGAAAAGTAGTACCACTTATCCAGACTATGGGTAATGCGATGGTTAGATTGGGACGAGGCGACATAAAGTGTTGCTGGAAAGATGGTTGTGCGGGGCTGATTGTATTCGTTTTGGTGAGTCGCACTGCTCGGGCGGTTCGCGGCGGTGCGGGTCGGATATATACAAACACTTGCTGTGTAAACATGCCGTATATGCGGCCTGGATGCATCTGAATATGCGTTGTATATCCTTATCCCCGGTAATCCGTCATGGACCCCAAAAATGAGCAAAGTTCAGGCTCTTTTTAATTTTCGAAACGGTATCCGATTTCGCGGATGGTTTTTATGAACGTTGGGTGGGCGGGGTCCGGTTCGATCTTCTTGCGGAGTGTGTTTATGCAGCGGTCGATGCTGCGTGCGGTTACGAACACGTCATATCCCCAGACGCGGCGGAGGATTTCGTTGCGCGTCAGCGCCCTGCCGACATTGGCGACCAGGAACTTCAGCAGGCCCGCTTCCTTCGGCGTCAGCGGGACTTCAGCCCTGGCGCGGGTCAGGCGGTTGGCGGAAATATCGAAGACGCAATCGCCAAAATTGTGAACGTCCGGCGTGGCGGTTCTGCGGCGGCGAAGGAAGGCGTTGGCCCGGGCCAGCAGCTCCTTTATGCTGAACGGTTTGGTGACGTAGTCGTCGGCGCCGAGGTTCAGGCCGAGCAGAATGTCAGACTCCTGCCCCTTGGCGGTCAGCATGATAATCGGCGTGTCGAGTCCTTCGGCGCGGACGCGGCGGCAGATTTCGTATCCGTTGATCTTGGGCAGCATTATGTCCAGTAGTATCAGATCCACCGACGCCTCAAGTGCGGCGGTGAGGCCTTGCTCTCCGTCGGCGGCGGTGCGAACGGTATAACCTTCGAACGTGAAGTTGTCCTTCAAGCCGCGAAGCAATGCCGATTGATCTTCGATAATTAAAACGGTCTCTGAGTTCACGAGTCGCCTTTGCTTATTTGTTGTGCGGGCAGTTTTACTATGAATGTGCTCCCGTCGCCCGGACGGGAGGCCACTTCGATAAGCCCGCCGTGCGCGTCGAGTATGAATTTCACAATGCTCAGCCCGAGCCCGCATCCGCCCAGAGCGGTCAGCTTGCGGTCGGCCTGGTAGAATCGCGTGAAGATTCGCCTGACGGTGCGGGGAGCCATTCCGATACCGTTGTCGGAAACTTTGATGCAGACAAATTGCCCGTCGGCGACGGCCTGCAGGCGTATCTTTCGATTGTCACCGGAATACTTCCAGGCATTGTCCAGCAGGTTCAGAATCACGGTGACCAGTGCGTCCTGATCGCCCGTGATCGGCGGTAGGTCCGGGGCTGCTTCAACCGCCAGGCATGGTTCGGCGCCGCCGAATCGTTCGCCCGCCGACGCCACCGCTTCGGCCACAAGTTCTGCGACGTCGAGTTTGTTGAACTCGAAGGCGCACTTGTTGCGTTCCATTCGGGAGAATGTCAGGAAGTTGTCTATGAGCCTGCTCAGGCGGGTGTTTTCGCGTGCGATGATCTGCAGATATTCGTCGGCCTGGGCCTGGTCGGTGATGCGCCCAGCCACCAGCGTGTCGATAAGCACCCGCATCGAAGCCAGGGGCGTTTTGAGCTCGTGCGATACGGTGGCTACGAAATCATTTTTCAACCGCGTGAGCTTCATCTGCTTGCGGATGTATTTTGCGCTCGCCCCAGCCAGCACCGCGATAACCCCGATCGCCACGCACGCAATGGTAATATAGACCAGTCGCTGTTTGTCGGCGGCGGCTTGGAACGGATCGGGGGTTACCAGTGACAGCGATATCTGCCATCCAGGCATCTGCTTTCCGATCGGCTCTGACAGGAACGCCTGGGTGGCGGGGGTGTCTGACGCATAGTGGCCGACGACAATTTCCCCTCCGCCAATTGCGGGCAAAGCATCGCACACTGCCTGGATAATCCCGTCGATTTGGGACTCAGAGAAGATCGCAACGATTCGGAGATCATCCGAGC